>NZ_JBITGJ010000191.1:0-8517 GCF_044456925.1 Streptomyces sp. NPDC050743 | reverse complement strand
AGTCGAACAGGTACTCGTCCTCGCCGACGTGGAAGGTCGCAGCGGCGCCCTCGGCCACGGACGTGATGGGCCGGACACGGAAGCGGTGGGTGATCGCGTCGGAGAACAGGGCCGTGGGGGCCGAGGCCGGCAGCACGTTGAGGACGAGCACCAGGTTCCCCGGCCGCTCCGGGCTCGGGAAGGCATAGACGTCGCAGATGTCGGAGGCGGGGTCGGCTATGACGCGCGGCCCGGAGAAGTGGTCAGCCATGAGAAACGTTCCTTGTCGTGTTGCGCGCGGGCAGAGGTCAGCGGGCAGAGGTCAGGTGTCGAGGTCGGCGATCCAGCGCAGCGCCGACAGCCCGGGCATGAAGCAGTACTCGCCGCCCCGGTTGACGACGAACGGCGGCAGGCCCTTGAAGCGGCGGCGGATCGGCTCGCGCGGGATGGTGAACTGGCCGTCCTCGTTCCCGCCGATCAGCGGATCCTTCTCCTCGGGGGCCCCGATGAACTTGCCGTCGTTCAGCCACTGCCGCTGCACGAACTCGAACTGCCGCGCGAGGTGGGCTCCGACGAAGGCGAACATGATGCCGCGGTCGGCGCCGTCGTCCTCCAGCACACCCTTGGGCAGCGGCGGACCATAGGTCGTGCCGCGCCTGATCATGCGGTGCAGGCGCACCTCACCGGTGACGACCGCGTCCCGCGGGTTCATCCGGCGGGCGTGGGAACCCACGGGGCACTTCAGGCCCTGCGGGTCGTCGCCGTACATGAAGTCGTTGTTGCGCGCGGGATCGGCACCGAGTTCCGGATCGTCCTTGTCCGGCGTCAGTGCCAGCGGGGCGCCACTGGGCCAGCGGCCGACGAACTTGGCCGCGATCAGCTCCTCGTCCGCGCGGTCCTTGGCGCGGTCACGGATGTACTGACGGAACTCCGCCACCCGCGTGTGCAGCTTGCGGAAGACCACATACGTCCCGTTGCGGCCGAGCACCTCGGGCTGCGGAACCGGTTCGATGCCGCCGGTCTCGTCCTCGTACCCGAGGACGAACTCGCCTGCCTTGAGCGGGACTTCCCGAGGGTTGGTGCCGGGAATCCCGGTGCCCTCGATCGCCGGCTGACCGATGCTGTCGCGGAAGCCGAACGGTTCCTTCTCGTCCGGTCCGACGTGCACGTCCTGCTGCCAGATGGGGACCACCCCCGGCAGGTCGCGCAGGGCGTCCCGGGCCAGGAGGACGATCGTCTCCAGACGGGCGTCGTCCGGGGCGAGGGCGGCCAGGATGACGTGCACGTCCTCCGACCCCAGCGGGCCTTCCCAGTTCTCCGGCGCACCGTCCCCGACATCGCCGAGTTCGTCCGCCCGCGCGGCCATGCCCTCCTGGAACTCGGGCGGGAAGGTGGCCAGCGACTCCTCGGGCACGCCCAGGGCCTTCAGACCCTGGAAGCTGAGCGCCACCGCGAGCGACACCTGACGCTGAGAGTCGAACGAGGCGACCGAGTCGAGGACGGGGGTGAGCCGCCGCAGCAGCTCCCGTCCCTGCCGCCGGTCGTCGATGCGCAGGGCGAGATAGGAGCCCGCGTAGGGCGTCGGGCGCGGCTCCAGAGCGGCTGCCTGGATGTCGTCGAGTTCTAGGGCGCTGCCCTTGACCGTCGTCATGATGCCTTCCAGAACTGTGTAGCGAGGGCGCGGTCCTCACGCCCGGTGGGGTTCCTGGGAGGGGGTGGGAGGTGCCACCCCCTCCCAGGGGTGTGGGGGTGGGCCGGTGTCAGCTGGCGGCCTGGGCGAGGAGGGGCTTGAGGGCGGGGTGGGCGAGGGCTTCCTCGGCGGCGGGGTTGTCCAGGACCTCCTGGAAGGCGGCGTCGAGCTTCTGGGCCTTGACGACCTGCGGCATGGTGAGGGTGCCCAGGGGGTTGAAGTAGGAGGCGGCCTGCTCCTGGCCGTCCTGGAGGATCTTCTTCAGGCCGGCGGTGGACTTGCGGACGTTCTCCTCGAAGTCCGGGTTGTCGGTGTTCTTGGAGAGCGCCTCCAGACCGCCGGCCTCCTCGACCCAGGCGAACAGCACGTCCCACTCGACGGTGTGCTGCATCCAGTCCGCGAAGTGCTCGAAGCCCACGGTCAGGATCGCGTCGTCGACGTAGGGGTCCCACTCGGTCTCGAAGGTGGTGGCCCACAGCAGCATCTTGCCCTCGTCGAAGATCACGTGCCGGGTGTCCCGCAGACCCGTCTTGATGGTCTCCGCCGGGTCCTGACGGCGCAGCTCCTCCACGAACCGCTGGCAGGCCGCCCGCAGCTCCTCCTGGTGCCCCGGCTTGACGTGGAAGTAGGCAGCCAGCTCGGAGACGACACCGTCCGTGCGGCCCTTGCCGGACTTCTTGGTGAGCGTAGCGGTCATGATTTCCTCCAGGAGACCGTGTGCGCGAAATGCTGTGGCATTTACGACATCTACGGACAGTCAGGGGATCTGCGTTTTCGCGACCCCTTGTGTGAGACAGATTGACTCACAACCAGCCTATGAGTCAACTTGTCTCACTGTGACCTGGGTCACACCAGGACGTGCGTTGGAGGCATTCTTCCGGTCCGGCGTGCACAGTCGGGCGACGCTGCCCGCCGTCCCGGGCGACGGCGGAGGCAAGACTCGCTGGACCCGCCCTGGCTGGACCACTACAGACACGGCGGCCGACGTGCATGCCGTCGTCACCCAGTTGGGCCCGCGCCGCCCCGCCATCGTCGGCTGCAGCATGGGCGCGACAATCGCCCTCCAGTACGCCCTCGACCATCCAAAGGACCTCAGCCCTCTCGTTGTCCGGACCTTGTTCCGATCTGGAGGACGAAGTGACTGCTTACGTGACTGCTGCCGTCCAGGTGACGGGAAAGACCGAGGAGTTGGGCGAGTACCGCGCCAAGGTGGTTGACACGCTCAAGCCGTACGGTGGCCGGTACCTGTCACGTGGCGAGCCCGTCGAAGTCTTGGCGGGAAGCTGGGACCCAGGACAGATCGTGTTGATGGAATTTCCCGATGTGGAGTCGGCGCAGGCCTGGAACGGCTCTGCCGCATGCCAGGAGATCGCCCAGCTGCGCATCCGCAACACCGACACCGAACGGCTGATCGTCGAGAGCGTATGAAGGACCGGCGGGTTGAGCCGTTGCCCTCCTGAAACAATCCTTGCAGATGTCAATGGCTCCGCCCGGCGCAGGACGAGTGGCAAGGCCGGAATCAGTGACCGCGGCGCCATGTTCAGGGCTCCGGATCCGGGACTGCTCCGGCTGCACATCTCGCTGCGCGCGGTGGGCAGGACGGTCACTGCCCGCGGTGCAGGCCTTGCAGCATGGCGGCCGCACAGCGGCTCACGGGCGACCTGGGGGCCGACCTCGTGGCGCGCGCGGCGGAGCTCGAAGCGCTCCAGCGGCGCGCGCGGCAGGAGCGCTCGCACCGCTGATGCATCCTCTGAACCCACGGCGGGCGCGCAAGGCTCGGGCTTGCCAGGTGCCGATCGCAGCGCGTTCGACCGCGGCAGGCTGTGCCGCCCGGCCGGGTGAAGGCCGATGGACTGTGGGGTGGGGGTGGCGCTCAGGAACTGGCAATGCGCGTGATCACTACGGCTGCGGCCAGCATCGCGAAGAGCAGGGCCGGGACGAGTGACCTGGGTGCGTCCTTGATGCTCAGATGCGCGCGCACAGCGCCGGCGCACAGCAGCAGTCCGCCGGCGGCCGCCACGCCTAGCGGCCAATACCACAAGCCGACGACGACCCCGACGGCTCCCGCCAGCTCCAGCAGACCGATGGCCCGGAAGGCGGTGGTCGAGTAACCCATGCGATCGGCATCGGCGGCCGCGGAGGGCTGCGTGAGAGCTTTCGGGAGTCCGGCCGCGGCAAAGCCGAGGGCCAGCAGGGCGGAAAGGATCACGGTCGTCGTGAACATTGGATACCTCACGTTAGGGGCGGTGCCCCGCCATATCTGCGGGCACACGGTCTGGGCAGCCGCGGGTGCGGGGATGTTCCCGTGTCAGCGGTACTGCAGGCGGGCCTGGTTCGGGATGTCGCCGAACCTGCCGCCGTGGAAGTCACGGAATGCCTGCTCGATCTCGCTCGCGCTGTTCATCACGAACGGGCCCCCCGTCACGACGGGCTGACCGATCGGCTCACCGCTGTAGACCATGACCACGCTGGGCTCGTCGCCGTCGGCGGTCTCGAGCGTGATGGTCGAGGGCGAAGGCTGGGGAAGGGGGTCGGACCAGGCGATCGCCCCTGCGCGCACGTGACGCCCAGCGGCCGTCACCATGTATGCGGTGATCACGCCAGAAGGACGCACGGCCTTGGAGCACGCGGCCCCCGGCCATGCGCAGGAGGTGCGGCGCCTTTTCGTCGACCGTCTCACGGCAGAGCAGATCGACCATCTCGCCGAGATCTCCAACGCCCTCCTTGCCCACTTGCGGACGGATCGGCCAGTTGTCGGCGACTGATCCCGCGACGGGTTTCGCGCTGACGGAGGGTGGGCCGAGCGCGTCCGGGCGTGTCGGCAGCGAGCTCCTGCGCTTCTCCCTGGTGACGCCGCCCTGCCGGCTCCACAGATGGGGCGTGGGACAGGACGGTTCGTCTCCGTACGGCTAGCGCATGCACCGGCTACCGGCCGTGGGGCTGGTCAGTGCCTTCGGCCTGCTCGTCGGAGAGGGCGCGCTGCGCAGCGGGCACCCGGTGGCAGTGGCGGGCTGCCTGGTCGTCACCGCGCTGGCCGCGGGGCTGATCAGCCTGCGGGGCCCCATCCGCTCGGTGCCGGCATGCAAGTGCTGCTCGGCGCCGTCGTCGGCAGCGGCATTTCCCTACCTGGTCCGTGGTGGCAGCCGCCGCTCGCGCTGCTGTCCGGAACACTCCTGCTCACCGTCCTGTCTACAAGCCCGCGACTGTGGCGCCGTCACCGGATCGAGTACGGCGCCCTGCGCGCCGTGTACAGCGCCGCCGCCCGAGCACTGGCGGCCGCATCCTGGACACCACCCTGGCCGCGGCCATCGTGCTGGCGGCGAACTTCCTGGTGTGGTCCGACTCCGCAAACAGCTGGGCCTCCGCCCGGACCGAGGCCGCCCTGGGGGCGGTCCGCCGGTACCGCGACCTGGCGCAGAGCGCGACCCCCCGCCGAGCGTCAGGCGCTGCGCCGCACCGCCTACCACGGCCTGGCCGACGCGCGGCGAGCCGCCGCTCAGGCCCGCGCGGAGCCCACCCGCCCAAGTCGCCGTCTTCCGGACTGGGAGGAAACCATCACCGTCGCCGAACGGGTCTGCGACGCGGTCACCGCCCAGGTCCTGGCCGGCCGACAGGCAGGTCGGCCGGCTCCGCCTACGACCAGGCCCGCAGAGCGGCGTCCACGACGATCTCCACCGTGTCACGCCCGAGGCGGTTCGAGGCGACGAAGCGCTCGAAGAACAGGGGACCCACGGTGGCCATGGCAAATGTCTCGGGGGTGACGTCGGGCCGGAGCTGGCCACGCTCGACCGCCGCGGCGACAGCGGGACGCATAGCATCGGCGATCTGGTTCATCAGAGTCTGCCGGAGGTGACGCATGCCCTCGTCGTTCCGCGAGCCGCCGATGACCGCGACAAGAACGGCACCAGTGTGCTCATCGTCCAGGCGCTCGGCGAGGACGCCCAGGTTGTGGATGAGCTCGGCTCGCGGATCGTGGCCCGAGGCGGCACGAATCTCCTCGGGCACCGGGGGCAGTGGGGGCATGCCGGCCTCAAGCGCGGCCAGGCGGAGGTCGAGAAGGCCGGGCCAGTGCCGGTAGACGGTGGCTCTGCCGACGCCGGCACGGGTGGCGACCGCCTGGTGCGTCACGACCTCCAGCCCGCTCTCTGTGAGCAACTTGGCGGCAGCAGCGGCCATGGCCGCACGGCTGCGCAACAAACGCGGATCAGTTCTGAGCTGCAACTTACTCGACCCCTTCTGTGTGAAAATAAACTTTTGGAGCGCACTATGAGTCATTCTGTCTCAGAGTGGAGGGAGAAGGAAGCCGGAAGTGCGTACGGCCCCCGCGGCGTTTGTCACATGTGAACGACAGGTGCGGCGTTTTCGTCGTGCTTGGGCACACCGCGGCGGTAGAGCAGGGCGGTCACGACGAGGCCGATGAGGAAGAAGCCTGCCGACCACCAGTAGGCGGTGGAGTAGCCCTCGAGGCCGGCCTGGGCCAGGACGCCGGGGTCCTTGGGGTTGCGGCCGGAGAGGTAGTTGGTGGCGGCGTCGGAGGCCATCGTGCTGAGCAGGGCGACGCCGATGGACCCGCCGACCTGCTGGACCGTGTTGACGGCGGCGGACGCCGCTCCGGCGTCGGCGGCGGCCACGCCGGAGGTGGCCAGGCTCATCGCGGGCGCGACCACCGTGCCCAGTCCGATGCCGACGAGCACCAGCTGGGGCAGTACCTGCGTCAGGTATCCGCTGTTCATGTCCAGCGTGGTCATCCACACCATGCCGGCGGCCGCGATGGCCATGCCCAGCGGTACCACCGGCTTGGGGCCTATGCGCGGTACCACGACATTGTTGGCGACCGCGGAGGCGGACGACGACGCCACGATCATGGGCAGGAAGGCGAAGCCCGTCTTCAGGGCGCTGTAGCCGAGGTTCTGCTGCAGGTAGTAGGTCAGGAACAGGAACACGCCGAACATGCCTGCGCCGCTGACGAAGAGGGCGGCGAAGGATGCGCCGCGGTTACGGTCCGTCAGGACCCGCAGGGGCAGCAGCGGATACGCCGCCTTGCTCTGCCACCAGACGAAGAGGCTCACCAGGACGGTGCCGGCCGCGAGCATGCCCCAGGTCGCCGGCGAGCCCCAGCCGTGCGTCTCGGCGTTCGAGAACCCGTAGACCAGGCAGAACAGGCCCGCGGAGACCAGCAGGGTGCCGGGGACATCGAGCTTCGCGGACGTGTTGCGCGGGGTGCGGTGCAGCAGGGCTACGCCGCCGACGAACGCCACCACCGCGAAGACCACGTTGACGTACATGGTCCAGCGCCAGTTCAGGTACTCGGTCAGCACCCCACCGAGGATCAGGCCGACGGCTCCGCCCGCACCGGAGACCGAGCCCGCGACGGTGAAGGCCTTGGCCCGCTCACGCGGCTCGGTGAAGGTGGTCATCAGGAGCGACATCGCGGACGGGGCCATCAGGGCAGCGAACACACCCTGCACCGCGCGCGCGGCGACGAGCATGCCGAAACCGTTCGCCACGCCTCCCACCATGGAAGCGACCGCGAAGCCGCCCACACCCACCAGGAAGATCACCTTCTGCCCGACCAGGTCCGCGATCCGGCCGCCGAGCAGCAGCAGGCTGCCGAAGGCCAGCGCGTAGGCGGTGACCACCCACTGCCGCTCGGCGTCCGAGAAGCCGAGGTCGTGCTGGGCGGACGGCAGGGCGATGTTCACGATGGTGCCGTCGAGCACGCCCATCAGCATGGACAGGGAAATGACGCCCAGGATCCACCAGCGGCGCTGGTGCGACGGGTCGACAGGCACCTTCTCGGGTGCGGTCTCAGCGCCGCGCGCGGCGGCGATGGCGTTCTGGGACATGGGACAGCCCTCCAGACAAGGACGAAGACAAAGGGGGAAAGGAATCAGGTACGGCTGCGGGACGGCGTGGCCGCTTCGGTGAACGGGTCGCGCGGATGCTCCAGTTCGACGAGGCCGACGGTGTCCCGCTTCAGGAGCGAAGCCAGGAACCAGTCCACGAACACGCGTATCTTGCGGTTCAGCGTCGGCACACGGCTGCCGTGGTAGAGGCGGTGGAACCACCAGGCCGGGCGGCCCTTGAGCTTGACCTTGCCGAAGAGGATCGCGACGCCCTTGTGGAGGCCGAGGCCGGCCACCGCGCCGAGGTTCTTGTGCCGGTACTCCTTCGCCGGACGGCCGCGCAGAGCCGCGATCACGTTGTCGGCGAGAACCGGGGCCTGGCGTACGGCGTGCTGGGCGTTGGGCGGGCACCATGCGCCCGCTTCGCCGGCCAGGTCGGGGACCTGGGCGTTGTCGCCCGCGGCCCACACGTGGTCGAGGCCCGTGACCTGGAGGGTGGGCCGGGTGTCGACGTGGCCGCGTGGGCCGAGCGGCAGGCCGAAGTGGGCCAGGGCCGGGTTGGGGCGTACGCCGGCGGTCCACACGATCGTGGAGGCGTCCGTCTCGACACCGTTCGTCAGGACCACGTGCTGGTCGACGCAGGACTCCATGGAGGTCTCGAGGTGGACCGCGATGCCGCGCGCCCGAAGCTTCTCCGTGGTCCAGACACCGAGGTCCGCACCCATCTCGGGCAGGATGCGACCGGCGGCCTCGACCAGGATGAAGCGCATGTCGTCCCTGCTGACGTTGCGGTAGGTCCGGGCGGCGTCGCGGGCCATGTCCTCGACCTCCGCGATGGTCTCCACCCCGGCGAAGCCTCCCCCTACGAAGACGAAGGTCAGGGCCTTACGCTTCACCGCCTCGTCCGTGGTGGAGTCGGCACGGTCCAGCTGGGCCAGGACGTGGTTGCGCAGGCTGACGGCCTCCTCGACCGACTTCATGCCGATGGCGTGCTCGGCCAGG
>NZ_JBITGJ010000190.1:0-8691 GCF_044456925.1 Streptomyces sp. NPDC050743 | reverse complement strand
CCCGACCCGAACCACACACCTGGCCCAGCTCGACCTGGCCGCATAAGCACCGCCCACGCGGCCGTTTCACGGATTTCCCAACGGAGTCCTGAAGGCCGGGGCATCCTCGGAGGAACCCGGTGAAGTCACTTGCGACTCCTGGGAGTTGGGGAGCAGGAGAGGCCGCCGGAGGGTAACGGAAGGCGGAGCGTCCGCCGCCCGCAGCGGGCGGCGGTGTACGGCGAAGACTGTTGCCCGCGACCAGAGGCCTGTCAATATTAATTACTAATTTAGTAGCAGCCCGCTTCTGGGTACGGCGGCCGGGACCGGGTTGCGCGGTTCGTGGACACGTGCACCTGTATGCCGCTCACCGAGGTGAGCGGCCCGATCACGTACCCCACTATGGAAGGGGCGCGTGTGCGCGGGCCGAGCGGAGGTGTGGTTGCGATGTCGAGCGGTGCCGTGCTCTTGCGAATCGCCGACGACGGGCGGATCGTCGAGTGGTCCGCGCGGGCCGCGGACCTGCTCGGCCGGTCTCGGGAGGAGGCTGTGGGCCGCACCGTGGCCGAGCTGATGGGCGGTGGCGACGGCACCACGGGCCGCGGGACCTTGCCGGCGGCTCTGGGCGCGGTGTCCGTACGGCCGGTGGTTTCCGGCGCAACGCTCACGTGGGAGGTGTGCGAGGAGCAGGGCGACGGCACCACGGCCCGGGATCTGGCGATCCTGCGGACGCTCTTCGTCCACTCGCCGATCGGCTTGAGCGTCCTGGACGGCGATCTGCGCATCGTCCGGGCCCGGTGCGGTATGCGCTCGGCATCGCCGGGGACGGACGGCTCGCTTGCCGGCCAGGAGTTCTCCGAGGTCCTGGGTATCGAGGATCCCGAGAAGGAGCGTGCGGTGGCGCGCCGGGTTCTCATGACTGGGGAGCCGGCGCTGCAGCGCGTCGTACGGGCCGTGCCCAAGAACGGCACGGGCCGGCCCGTGGACTACTTCATGTCGTACGTGCGCCTCGAAGGCGTGGATGGCGAGGTGCTGGGCCTCGTCGCCTGGGCGCTCGACGTGACCGTTCACGAGCGGGCGATGCGGCGGCTGAAGCTCCTGGAGAAAGTCCGCACCACGGTGGGTGAGCGGCTCGAGGTCGTGGCTGTGTGCCAGGAGCTGGTGGACGCGGTCGCACCGGCGTTCACGGGCATCGTGGTGGTCGAGGTCATCGAGGACGTCATCCGGGGCGAGGAGCCGCCGCTGGCTCCGGTGGACCAGGACGTGCCGTTGCGGCGGGCCGCCTTCAAGGGACTGATTTCGGCTCACCCGGTGGGGGATGTGCGCCAACTGCCGGACGGCACGCCCTTCTCCCGCGTCCTGAGCGACCTGCGGCCCAGACTTGTCACCGTGACGAAGGACAGTCCCTGGCTGTCGGCGGACCCGGCGCGGGCCGACGCCATCATCCGGTCGGACGCGCACTCCCTGATCGTCGCGCCGCTCACCGTGCGCGGCCAGGCGCTGGGTGTGGTCAGCTTCTACCGGCACCGGGACGAGGAACCCTTCGAGGAGGACGACATCGCGCTGACGTCGGACCTCTGCGCCCACGCGGCCCTGTGCATCGACAACGCCCGCCGCTTCACCCGGGAGCGGACCATCGCCGCGACCATAAAGCGCAGGCTCCTGCCGCAGCCGACGTCGGCACCGACCACGATGGACGTGGCCCCCATGCACATCCCGGGGCCGGGCGGCGGAGGCGCGTGGTTCGACGTGATCGAACTGGCCGGGGGCCGCACGGCATTGGTGCTCGGGGACGTGGTCGGCCGGGGTGTCGCCACCGCGACCACGATGGGACAGCTCAGGACGGTCATTCACGCACTGGCCGCGCTGGACCTGGAGCCGAACGAACTGATGGCACGGCTCAGCGACACCGCCGCGCAGCTGGCCTCCGAGCGCGCGGCGCTCCCCGCCGGGGACCCCCTGCACCGTGAGCCACTCACCGCCGGCTGCCTGATCGCGGTGTACGACGCGGTCGACCAGACCTGCACCCTCGTCCGCGCCGGCCTGTCCGAGCCGTACCTGGTCCGCCCCGGGGGCGACGCGAAGCCCGTGCCCGCGCCGGGAGGCCCGGTGCTGGCCGGCGCCGACCGCGCCCCCTTTCCCGCGACCGAGATCCCGCTGCCGGCCGGCAGCATCCTCGCGGTCGGCAACGAGGACCTGCTGCGGCGCGAACCGGGGTTGCGTGACGTGCTGTGCGAGGGAGCGCAGCTGCCGCTGGACGAGCTGTGCGACACGCTCGCCTACACGCTGCGGGACCGTCACGAGACCGAGAAACTGCTGCTCCTGGCGCGCGCCACGGGACTGCCCGCCAACCAGGTGCTGACCGTGCCGCTGGCCGAGGACCTGGCGGCGGTCCCGGAGGCCCGGGCGGCGGTGCATGGACAGCTCGCTGCGTGGGACATCGGAGCGGAAGACGCGTTCACGACGGAACTCATCGTCAGCGAGCTGGTCGCCAACGCGCTTCGCTACGGCGCGCCGCCCTACCGGTTGCGTCTCATTTTCGACGAGCGCCTGACCTGCGAAGTCCGCGACGCGGGCGACAGCGTCCCCCACCTCAAGCACGCCCGCGCGATCGACGAGGGCGGCCGCGGCCTGTTCATCGTCGCGAGCGTCGCCAATGGCTGGGGCATCCGGTACCACGCTCAGGGAAAGACGGTCTGGGCGCAGCAGTGCCTGGGTACGGCGGGGCAGACGTAGACGACAGAGACGAGGTAGACGTCGGCGCGGTCGATGACCCCGGCAACCTGGAGCCGGAATTCCCACGTTCGCCATGGCCACCGTCCGCCGGAACCCGTCCGGAACGGCGAACGTGGCCGTCCCGGCACGCACGACGCGGTCCCGGACAGCGGCGGTGCCGGCTCTCCGGGACCGCGGCAGTCGGTCACGCCGAGGCGGTCTCGCGGGGCGGCACCGGCTCGCCGTGCACCCGGCGTGAGCGACCCCGCGGCCCGCATCAGGTGCGGAAGCCGGCGCCCGCCGGCAGGACGAACGCGAGCATCACGAGGCCGCTGCGCGAGTCGCCGGTGTGGTCGTTGAGTGCGCCGACCGCGTACGGGGCGGCGAAGCCGGCGAGGCTGCCGAGGGAGTTGACCGCGGCCAGGTCCGACGCGGCGGCCGCGCCGGCGAAGGTGGCGGCGGGCAGCTCCCAGAAGGGCGAGATGGTGGAGTACATCCCGGCGGCCACGCCGCACAGCGCGAGCAGCGCGACGACGGGGCTGACGGACACGGTGAAGGCGGAGACCACCAGGAAGGCGCGGCGACGGCCATGGGCAGCGCGGTGTGCAGTACCCGCTCCCCGCGCCGGTCGGAGTCCCGGCTCCACAGCCACACGTGACGGCCGGATCGGCGGTTGCCCCGCTGCCGGCGGCTGCGGGCCGTTGGCCGGGCTGACCTGCGTTCCCTCATCACCAGACCGCAGGGCAAGCGCTCAAGACCCGGCCCGGGTTGACCACCATCGGCCCACCCCTGCCGCCGACTGAACCTCCACGGCCCGGACATGCGGCCGCCCAGCCCCCGGAGTCAGCAGCCAACCACCGACGGACCGGCCCCCGTGCACTCCCGGATCATCGGACCGCAAGGCAAATGCCGGATGTGGGCACGCCGTCAGCGTAGCGGCGTGGGAAACGAGGATGTCGCGCACGGCGAGGCCGTGGAGCTGACCGCCGTGCCCTTCTTCGCCTGGGGCAACCGAGAGCCCGGGGGATGCGGGTCTGGCTGCCCACCCGCTGATCCACCCGGCGGAGGCGGATCACCGACCGCCTCCGCCCGCCCTCCCCCGGCGTCGAAGGAGACGCTGTTGCCCATCGCGCAGCCGCGCCGCGCCCTGTGGTGCCTGGTCGCCGCCCTGCCCTCCCCGGACACTGCCGCCGAAGGCTTCGGCGCCGACGCCAGGGGAACCGTGACCGTCTGGGCCCGCGCCGCCACCCAGGAGTCCGACCAGCAGATGGCGGACGCCTTCAACCGCACCCACCACGGCCTGCGCATCGAGGTCACGGCCGTGCCCGACGCCCAGTTCGGCCTGGTGCTGTTCTCCACCACCATGAACCTGCCGTTCGGGGTGTTCGTGATGCGCAACGCCTTCCTGACCATCCCGCACGAGATCGAGGAGTCCGCCAGGGTCGACGGCGCCTCCGTGCCCCAGATGCTCGTGCGGGTGCTATGGCCGCTGGTGCTGCCGGTGGAACTGAGCAACCTGCAACAGGGTGTGCACGGCCAGGTGGACTTCGGAGCTCATTGCTCCGGCCACAACGGCCGCCTGTCTCATGGCGGACGAGTCCGACGGCGCACCTCCCGGGTGGCGCCATGGCCTTGGGAGCCGACAGGGCCCGTGCGGGTGCCAGAGCGCGGCCGGTGGGCAGGCGAGCGCTGTGGCACGTCGGGTGGGCCGGTCCCGGGGCTCGCGGCCCCGGGACCGGCCCACCGTCGTCAGTGTCCGCCGTGTCTCACCGGCCGAAGCCGTAGGCGAACAGATGGTCGGTGCCGGTCGAGCCTGTCACCGGCAGGGTGATCGACGCCACCTGCTTGGACGCGTCGAGCGGGACCTTCGTGGCGAAGACGTAGGTCTTCACACCGTCCCGGCCGCCGCTGCCGGTGTTCCGGTAGCCCGTCGTGACGGCCGTGGTGTCGCCCGCGAGCGGCTTGCTCGAACCGGCGTTGAGCGTCCAGTCGGAGAAGCCGATCGTCGCCTTCGAGGTGGTGCCGTCGGTGTAGCTGACGGTGACCGTGCCGGATACCCCGCTGCCGTCGGTCGGTGCGTTGGTCGCCGTGCCCAGCAGGCCCAGCGCCGCACCCGACGTGCCGGCCGGCATCGGGATGGTCTGGCCGGCCATCTCCAGGTTGTCGAGCTGACCGGACGTCACCGTCGGCCAGATGTAGGAGATGCCGTCGACCGTGACCGTGGAGCCGCTCGTGACACCGGCCGCCGACAGGGCGTTCTGCGAGAACGCCCAGCCGCCGCCGTCGAAGCCGCCCGAGAAGCTGGCGCCGTCGGGGTAGATGCCTTCGTTGGTCGCGTACGGCCACAGCTCGCCGGCCTTGGCCACGGCCACGCGGAGGGCCGCGCCGCTCAGTGCCGCGCCGGTGTCGTGGTCGGTCAGCGCGAAAGTGACCGGGAACGTTCCTTCGGCCGCGCCCGCCGTCACATGGACCTTCGCCTCGGCGCTGCCCGAGGCGGGCACCTTCACCGAGCCTGACGCGGTGTCGAGCGTGACGCCGGAGGGCGCCGTCGCCTTCCAGTCGACGGTGACGTCCTTGCTGCCGAGGTTGGTGAGGTCGAGCGTGGCGTCACCGGACGCGCTCGGCTGGAGCACCAGCCCGTCGCTGGAGGGGCCGGTCGCGGCCAGGACCCTGTCGCCGCCCGTGGTGTCCGACGGTGGCGCCGCCGACGCATCGGACGCCCAGGACTTGTTCGGCTGGGTGCCGAGGGTGAAGTCGACCGTGCCCGCGCCCTTGAACTGCTGGTACGTCAGCCAGGAGGCATTCCATGCCTTGCCCTTGACGTCGAGGGCCTGCACGTACGGGGCCTCGGGTGCCGCCCGTGGCGCGCTGATCTGCACCGTCTTGCCGCCTGCGAAGGTCACCTTGGCCACCGGGAACGCCGGGCTGCCGAGCGCCAGGGTGTCCGTACCCGGGGTCTCGGGGTACATGCCCAGCTCGGACCAGACGTACCAGGAGCTCATCGCGCCGAGGTCGTCGTTGCCGAACGAGCCGACCGGAGCGTTGAAGTACAGCTTCTGCTGGGCCTCGCGGACGGCCTCCTGGGTCTTCCACGGCTGGCCCGTGTAGTCGTACTCCCAGGGGATCTCCACGCTGGGCTCGTTGCTCAGGTCGGCGTTGGTGTTGCCGGGGTCGGTGATGTTGTCGAGCAGGCTGTCCAGGTAGGACGAGTACGCCTTGTCACCGCCGCGTGCCTGGATGAGCTGCCGCAGGTTGAACGGGACCATCGGCGTGTACTGGGCCGACGTACCCTCCACGAAACCGTTGGAGGTACCGGGGGTGAAACCGCCCGCGAACTGGCCGTCCTTGTTCTTGGCCTGCATGTAGCCGGTCTGCGGGTCGAAGACGTTCATCCAGTCCTGGGCGCGGGTGGCGAACTTCGTGTAGACGTCCGTCTTGCGCAGCGACTTGGCGAAGGCGGCGAGGGCGTAGTCGGCGGAGTCGTACTCCAGCTGCGTGGAGACGGGGCCGTAGAAGTTGCAGCAACCGTAGTCGTTCTCGTCCAGCGGGAGGTAGCCCTTGGCGTCCCGCACCGACTCGCCCGGGCGGTCGTTGTTCGGGACGGTGGCCTCGTGCTGCAGGGCGGCGAGCGCCTTGTCCGCGTCGAAGCCCCGGGCGCCGAAGGCGTACGCGTCGGCGATGATGCCGGCGGCCGGGTCACCGACCATGACGTAGCTCTCGCCGTTGTTCGAGGCCCACTTGGGCAGCAGGCCCGTCTGGTCGTAGCCGTTGAGCATCGAGGTGACGACGTCGCTGGTGACCTTGGGTTCGACCATCGCCATCAGCTGGGTCTGGGAGCGGTAGGTGTCCCAGTCGGAGTAGTTGGCGTACTGGGCCTGCTGGCCCTTGGCCAGCTTGTGGATCTGGTTGTCCATGCCCATGTACTGGCCGTTGTCGTCCGAGAGGACGTTCGGGTGCAGCAGTGCGTGGTAGAGCGCGGTGTAGAACTGCACCTGCTGGTCCGTGGAGCCGCCGCCGATCTGGATCTTGTTCAGCACCGTGTTCCAGGCGTCGTGGTTCGCCTGCTCGACGGCGTCGAGGTTCCAGTTCCTGATCTCGGTGTCGAGGTTGGCCGCCGCGTTGGCGTCACTCGTGTAGGAGATGCCGACCTTTGCCTTCACCATCGGGTCGGAGGAGGTGTCGAAGGTCAGGTACATGCCGTTCGCGCCCGTCGTGGGGGGTTCGGCGGACGTGTTCGCGGCGGTCTTGCCCGTGCCCGACGTCCGGGGCGCCGCGCCGGCGCTCGGGGTCGGGGAGGGTGTGCCGGAGGACTTGCCGGTGCTCCCGTGCACGGTCGGGGACGGGGCCGCGGGAACGGTGAAGTGCTTTTCCTTCAGCGGCTTTGACGGGTGCGCCTGCAGGTTCTGCCGGGCCCTGCCCGCTTTCAGCGACGTCTCGCCGGGGTTGATCGTGCTGCCGATCCAGGTGCCGCTGCTGGTGAACGGCCGGTCGAACTTGACGTCGAAGTGCAGCGTGTAGCGGTTGTTCGCGCCGCAGAAGTGACCGCTGTCGATCGAGCCGCTGATCTCCTGCTTGTTCACCACCTGGACGCGGGTGCCGTCCACCTGTGTGGCGCCGCCGCTGAGCTTGAACAGCAGGTTCGCCTGCTTGCCGGCGGGGAAGGCGAAGCTGCCCAGGCCGGCGCGGGTGGTGTCGGTGAGCTGCGTCGTCACCCCGTTCGCGTCGGTGACCTTGTAGTGCCCGATGCCGGTCTGCTCGTCGTCGTGGCTGAAGCCGACGGATGCGTTGCCGAGGTCGCCCGACAGCGTGCCGGTCACCGGCAGGACGGGCAGGTCGCCCGCGACGCCGCAGCCGGGTCCCGAGACGTGGGTGAGGCTGAAGCCGGATATTTTGCCGTCGTTGTACTCGTAGCCGCCGCCGGAGGGGCGGTCGGGCGTCGTGTCGGGACCCCACTGCACCATGCCCGCCGGCATGTCGGGGCCGGGGAAGGTGTCCACCGCTCCGGAGGTGCCGATGAGGGGGTTGACGAGGGACGCGGGGTCTTTCACCAAGGCCGTTGTCGCGGCGCTCGCGGCATCGGCCTGCCCGATCGCCGGGAGCGGGAGCGCGGCGATTCCCAGCACGGAGATCACGGCCAGGCGTTGGCGAAGTCTTTTTCGGTTACGTGGCGCAGCTGAACGTCGGGGTCGGACCATCGGTTGCCTCCGCAGCGGTTCGTGCTTCGCACAGGTGCTGACGTGCCGAAGGACGCGGACGTCAGTGACAGGCAACGTTGTCGGGCCAGCCCTCGGACCGCCTGACAACGTTGCCATGCACGAGTGTCGAGTGAAACGCGTGAGCTAACGGCATGTCAACGAGGTCAACAGAGCTTTCTGAGAGCGAAGTTCGCAACCGAAGACCACGGCACCACGCCGCCGTGGTCGGCAAGCGGTCGCGGACTCCCGGCGGAATCCGGAGTCGGCCCCGACCGAACTTCACGCGCGGCCCCCGCGGTCGAGCGGACAGCGCCGCCCGCCTTTGTCCGCAGCAGCGGGGAACGGGACTGAACCGTGGGACAGTTGCGCACCCATGAACGCAACCCCCTTCCGCACCCTGGCCATGGGCATGCACCAGCAAGAACGCGGCGAGGGCCAGGGCTCCGTCCCTCGCGCCGGGGCTTCATGCGCCCGCGGCGCACGAGGGCGAGGCGGCGACGGCGAAGCCGCTTCCAACCCTCCCCGACGACAGGGTCAACGGGCCGATCCAGGCGGCGCCTCAAGGCGCTGCGCACGCTTCCGTTCCAGTACGCCGGCAACGTCCAGGAGTTGTCGATGAGCTCGACGGCGTAAGAACGGCTTCATCGCCGGCAACGTCCCACCGTCGCAAAAGCGACCGGCAACGACACGGGCCGGGTGGTGCACTCCTTGAAGGCTCCCCTCCCTGAAGGGAGGGGATGCGTCGCCCTCCAGGGCTGAGCGGGGATTTACGGCTCAGGCCGCCACCGGAGCCGGCGGCCCC
>NZ_JBITGJ010000189.1:0-8695 GCF_044456925.1 Streptomyces sp. NPDC050743 | reverse complement strand
GCGCGGTCGCAGGGCGGGTAAAACCGTCAAGCCTGTCGCCGAAAGGTAGACGGGAATCCCCTTCCCGAGCTTGCGAAGGGAGGGGAGAACTTCAAGGCTGGGAGTTCGCCAACGCGGCCGAACTCATGCGGGACTACGACGGGTTCGACCTCGCCGCCTTCCAGGACATGATGGTGAGCGTTTTCTACCCGCTCAACAACAGCTTCCTGACCAACCACAACGACGCCTGCGTCACCAACTACTGGGCGAACTGGGACCTGTGCACCATGGCCTCGATCATGGCCATCGGGATCCTCACCGACGACGCCGCCAAGTACGACCAGGCCGTCACCTACTGCAAGTCCGGCGCCGGAAACGGTTCCATCGCGCACGCGGTGCCGTACCTGTACACCGACGCCGACGGCTACGCCCTCGGCCAGTGGCAGGAGTCGGGCCGCGACCAGGGGCACACCATCATGGGCATGGGCCAGATGGGCGCCCTGTGCGAGATGGCCTGGAACCAGGGCGACGACCTGTACTCGTACGACGACCGCCGCTTCATGAAGGCCGCCCAGTACGTCGCGAAGTACAACACCGGCCAGGACGTCCCCTACACGACCTACACCTGGGGTAGCGGCCAGAACTGCGCCCAGCAGTCGCAGACGGCGATCGGCTCCGGCTCGCGCGGGCAGATCCGCCCGGTGTGGGCGATGCTCCACTTCCACTACAACCGCCGTCTGTACCTCGACGACACGTACATCTCCGCCATGTACTACGACCTCGTGGCCCCCGAGGGCGGCGGCGGTGACTACGGCTCCACCAGCGGCGGCTACGACCAGCTCGGCTTCGGCACCCTGATGTACGCCAAGTAACCGTGGTCCCGAAAGTGACCGCCCCGACACCCGCCGTTCCGGGGTAGCCCGAACGGCCCTTCCGGGCGCCCGTGCAGCCGGAATACCGGGCGCTCTTGTGGTGCTCTGATGGTGCACGGTGCACGAGCGCGCGGCGAAGGGCTGGTGAGCGATGACGGCAGACCAGGCGAACCCCGTGGTCAGAACGCCGTACGGGGCCGTACGCGGCCGGTACGAGCAGGGCGTCGCGGCCTTCCGCGGCATCCCGTACGCCGCCCCGCCCTTCGGCCCCCGGCGGTTCCGCCCGCCCGAGCCGCCCGAGCCCTGGAACGGGGTGCGCGACGCCGGCGCCTTCGGTCCCACCGCGCCGAAACCGCCGTACTCCGAAGCGTTCGGCCAGTACCTGTCCGACCCGGAGATCGCCGGCGACGACTGCCTCAACCTCAACGTATGGACCCCGCAACCGGACCCCGGCGCCCGCCTCCCGGTCCTCGTCTGGCTCCACGGCGGCGCCCTGACCAGGGGATCCTCCGCCGTGCCCGTCTACAACGGCGCCACCTTCGCCCGGGACGGCGTCGTCTGCGTCTCCGTCAACTACCGGCTGGGCGTCGAGGGCTACGGACTGTTCCCCGACGCACCGCCCAACCCCGGCCTGCGCGACCAGCTCGCCGCCCTGCGCTGGGTGCACGACGCGATCGGCGCCTTCGGCGGCGACCCGGACCAGGTCACCCTGTGCGGCCAGTCGGCCGGCGCCATCAGCGCCGGCGCCCTGCTCGCCGCACCCGCGAGCCGGGGCCTGATCCGGCGCGCGGTGCTGCAGAGCGGCGCCCCTGAGGCGTCCGAACGGGACAAGGTACGGCGGATGGTGCGCCGCATGGCCACCCGGCTGAAGATCCCCGCCACCGCCGAGGCCTTCGCCGCCGTCGACCGCGACCTGCTGCTGCACACCCAGGCCGAGGTCGGCCGGCTCAGCAGCCCGGTCCTGGGCGGACCCGCGTTCGGCATCGTCGTGGACGGCGACCTCGTGCCCCGCGACCCCCTTCAGGCCCTGGTCGACGGCGACGCCGCCCAGGGCGTCGAGCTGCTGATGGGCTGGACCCGGGACGAGTACCGGCTCTGGCTCGTGCCCGGCGGGCTGGTGGAGCACGTCGACCGGCTCGGCCCCGTCGCCCTCGCCGGAGCCATGGCCCGCTGCCGCGCCGGGCACGAGGTGCCCCGCGGCTACCGCGCCCTGCGCCCCGACGCCGGCGCCGCCGAGATCGTCGGCCAGATGGTCACCGACCATCTGCTGCGCCTCCCGCTGCACCGCCTCGCCGACGTCCGCCCCGGCACCGCCCACCTCTACGAGTTCGCCTGGCCGTCCCGCATCCCCGGCCTCGGCGCCTGCCACGCCCTGGAACTCGGGTTCGTCTTCGACTCCGGTGACCTGCCCGAGTCGAAGAAACTGGCGGGTGAGGGCGCCCCGCAGGAGCTGGCCGACGCGATGCACGCCGCCTGGGTGCGCTTCGCCGCGACAGGGGATCCCGGCTGGCAGGCCTGGGACGCGTCCCACCCGGTGCGGATCTTCGGCGACGGCGAACCGTATACCGCATACGGTCCCCGGGACGCGGAAATCGCGCTCTGGGCGACCGCGCCCGCCCTCCCGGAACCCGGCCCCGGCCCCGCCTCCGACATCCGGGCACCGGGAGCGGAGCTGGCGGCGGCGGTACGGCGCCTGCGGCGGTCGGTGGGGGCGCGGCGCCGGTGATTACACCCCGCCCAGCACCGGGGACACAGTCGGCGCGGACACCCCGGCCCGCGCCGCGACATCCCGGATCGTGCTCCGCCCGGCGGCCTCGCTCTTCCTGGTCATCCCCCGCCCCTCCGCGCCGTCGGGAACTGCGGCAACATCGGCAGAAACCGGTTCCCAGGCGGGAGGCTAGCGTCCGGGAGCGGGCGTGGGCCAGTGCCGGTGCACCGCTCCGGCGCATGCCCGCGTGCCCGGAGGCGGCCCGGCTGTCCTGCGGGGCCTCGGGGAGGACGAGAGTGCCGCTCAGACCGTGCCCAGCGCCTGCCTGATCGACGCGATCGCCTCCGGCCCCACCCGGCAGCACCCCCCGATGAGCCGCGCACCCGCGTCCCGCCACGTCTTCACCTGCCCGGCGCCGAACCTCGTCCGCCCCGTCCAGGCACGTGCCTCGGCGTCCCAGGCCTCGCCGCTGTTCGGATAGACCACGACCGGCTTGCCGGTGACCCGCGCCGCGATCTCCACCGCCGGCTCCACGTCCTGGGGCGCACAGCAGTTCACGCCGACCGCGATCACCTCGTCCACCTCGGAGGCGGGGGCGAAGGCCTCCTCCAGCGGCTGCCCGGCCCGCGTGCGCCGACCGTCGACGGTATACGACAGCCACGCCGGCACCCCCAGCCCGCGCACCGCCCTGAGCAGCGCGGCGCCCTCGTCGGCGTCCGGCACCGTCTCCAGCGCGAGGACGTCCGGCGCGGCGGCGGCCAGCACCTCGATGCGCGGCCGGTGAAAGCGCTCCAGCTCGTCCGCGCTCAGCCCGTACCGGCCCCGGTACTCGGACCCGTCCGCGAGCATCGCGCCGTACGGCCCGACGGACGCCGCCACCCACAACGGCCGGTCGACGCCCTCGTCCGCCGCCTGCCGGGCTGCCTCGCGCGCGAGGTCCACGCTCAGCGTGAGCAGCCGGGCGGCGTCGTCATGGCCGATCCCGCGCCGCGCGAAGCCCTCGAAGGTGGCCTGGTAACTGGCGGTGATGGCCACGTCCGCGCCCGCCCGGAAGTAGGCGAGATGCGCCTGCGTCACCGCTTCCGGCCGCTCGGCGAGCAGCCGGGCCGACCACAGCTCGTCGCTCAGGTCGTACCCGGCCGACTCCAGCTGGTTGGACATGCCGCCGTCGAGCACGACCGTCCCGGCGGCGAGGGCGTCGGCGAGGCTGGGTGAGGTGTCGCTGGTCATGTCACGACGCTAGTCGAAGCCCGACGCCGACGGACCGCGGTGTCCAGGTGGTGAGCCTCCCGCGGTGCTGTGCCGCCTCCCGCGGAAAGCGGTATCTCGCCACCGGGACGTCCGTCTAGCCTGAGGGGAATGACCACACCGCTCCCCGATGTGCCGGAACCCGCGGAAACCCGCGCGGAAACGCCGGAAACCCCGGAGCCCCCGAAAGTCCAGGACCCCCCGAAAGCCTCCCGGTCCCCGGACGGCCAGGAAATCCCCGACTCGCTCCAGGACGAACTGCGCGCGGTCTTCGGCGAGTTCACCGGAGTCCCGGAGCGGACGCCGCTCGTCCACAACCCCCGCAACGGTGCCACGGCCGGCGTCTGGCGAGTCCGGGTGGGCGAGCGCTCGGCCGTCCTGAAGGTGCTGACGCGGTCGAAGGCGACGGAAGCGGGCTGGGCTGCGTCGGAGGATCCGCGGCACTGGAACTACTGGCGCCGCGAGGCCGAGGTGTACGAGTCCGGGCTCGCCAGGGTGTGGCAACCGGCCGGGCTGCGCGGGCCACGGCTGCTGGCCGCGGTCGAACGGCCCGACGGGGACGTGGCGTTGTGGCTGGAGGACGCGCCGGGCGAGCCGGCCACCGGCTGGCCGCTCGACCGGCATGCGGAGTTCGCCCGTCGCCTCGGCGCCGCCCAGGGCGCGGCGCGCGTCACGGACCGGCCGTGGCTGTCCCGGTGTTTCCTTCGCGACTACATCGGCGCCAAGACCCTCGGCGCGGAACTGCTCGACGAGGACGCGGCCTGGCGGCAGCCGCTGGTCCGCGACCACTTCCCGCGCGGGCTGCGCGAGGAGATGGTCCGGCTGCGGCAGGACCGGGAGTGGTTCCTCGGCGTGCTGGAAGCGCTTCCGCGCGCTTTCTGCCACCTCGATCTGTGGCCGGCGAACGTCGTCGGTGCGGGACCGGACGCGGTCCTGCTCGACTGGTCCTTCGCGGGTGACGGCGCCCTCGGCGAGGACCTCGGAAACTATGTTCCCGACTCGGTCTTCGACCTGTTCCTGCCGGCCGCCCGGCTGCCCGGGTACGCGGCGGCGGCCTACGACGCCTATCTGCACGGGCTGCGGGAGGCCGGGTGGCGCGGTGACGAGGCGCAGGTGCGGCTGGCGGTGTGCGCCTCGGCGGTGAAGTACGACTGGCTCACCGGGCTGATGCTGGCCCGTGCCGGGGAGCGGCAGCTGGACTACGGCGGCGGGCGCACCGTTTCCGCCGGACTCCGCTACCGCGAACGCGGTCTGGCGCTGTCCTTCCTCGCGGATTGGGCCCGCGAGGCACGCACACTGGCCCCGCGACTGGGCTTCCCGGAGGCACCGAGCGGCCGATGACCGCCGATCCCGACAGATGGGGAAAGGGCGCCGGCCTGGTCCGCGACGCGCTTCTCGCCCTGGATCTGGTGCCCGAGGGCGCCGTGCGGGTGGGATGAGCCCCTGGGGTGCCCCGACCGGAACCGGGGCGCCCCAGGCCCCGCCAGGAAGGAAAATCACCGCCGTGATCGAACTGGCCGCCGATGACCGCCTGTCGAGCCCGTACACCGGCTACACCCGCGCCCACTGGGAGGCCGCCGCCGACGCCCTGCTGGCCGCCGTCGAGCCCCACGCCACCCCCGACCGGGCCCTCTACCACCTCCCCGGCGACCACGTGAGCCAGTCCGGCCACCTCTCCGACGGCCTGGAGGGATACGCCCGTACGCTGCTGCTGGCAGCCTTCCGCCGTGACGAGACCGCGCTCGGCCGCTACGCCGACGGCCTCGCGGCCGGTCCCGGCGCGGTCTGGCCGCGCATCGAGGACCGCAGCCAGCCGCTCGTCGAGGCCGCGTCCGTCGCGCTCGCCCTGCGGCTGACCCGGCCACTGCTGTGGGACCGGATCGACGACGCCGTACGGCAGCGCACCGCCGACTGGCTGGGGGACGCGCTCACCGCCGAACCCTGGCCGTGCAACTGGGAGTTGTTCCCCGTCACCGTCGGCGGCTTCCTGGCGGAGATCGGGCACCGGCCGGAGGCGGCACGCAAGGCGATCGACCGCGGTCTGGAGCGGATCGAGGGCTGGTACCTCGAAGACGGCTGGTACACCGACGGCGACGGCCGGAAGTTCGACTACTACAACGGCTGGGCCATGCACCTGTACACGGTCCTCCACGCATGGCTGGCGGACGACAGTGAACTGCTTTCCGTGTACGGCCGACGGTTGTCACGCCATCTCGCCGACTACGCCCGCCTGTTCGGCGGCGACGGCGCCCCCCTGCACCAGGGCCGCTCCCTCACCTACCGCTTCGCGACGACCGCCCCGCTCTGGCTCGGCGCACTGACCGGACAGACCCCCCTGACCCCCGGCGAGACGCGGCGCCTGGCCTCCGGCGCGCTCCGGTACTTCCTCGACGGCGGCGCGGTCGACGAGCGCGGACTGCTCCCGCTGGGCTGGCTCGGCCCGGACGAGTCGCTCGTGCAGGACTACTCGGGCCCGGCCTCCCTGTACTGGGCCAGCAAAGGGTTTCTCGGCCTGTTGCTGCCCGCGGAGCACGAGGTGTGGACGACAGCCGAGGAACCGGGCCCGGTCGACTGCGCCGACGAGACACGGCCCGTCCACGCCCCCAACTGGCTGCTGCAGTCAACCCGTTCGGACGGGCTGGTCCGGCTGCACAACCACGGCAGCGAGGACGTCCGCTACGACCCGTACTACACCCGGCTCGCCTACTCGACCGCGACCACGCCCGACCGGGCGTCGTACGACAACAGCGTGATCGTCGGCGGCGATCCGAGCCGCACCGGGATCGAGCCGCTCGGCACGGGTGAGGGGTGGATCGCCTCCCGGCACACCGTGCGCGACGGGATCGGTGTGACGAGCGTGGTGCTCGCCGAGGGAGCGGTGGAGGTGCGGGCCCATCTGGTGTCGGGAGCCGCGCCCGGGACACCCGTGCGGATCACCGGGTGGGAAGCGGTGCGGGACGGCGTACGGACCGAACTCCTGCCCGCTGTGGGCCTGTCCGGCGCGCTCACCGGGACCGTCGGGGAGGGGGACACCCTGTTCGTCGCACTGGCCCGGCTCACCGGGGACGCGCATCCGCAGCCGATGGGAGAGCTGGTGTCCGTGCGGGCGGACGGGGAAGGGGAACTGGAGGTCCGGTGGAGCGGGGGAGGCACGGCCCGGGTACGGCTGGCGGCGACGGAGGTGGACGTCGTCGCACGACGATGAGAGCGGCGTCTGCCGTGCGGGGCGACCCGGAGCGAGGCGTTCCGGGCGGTGGTGGTGGCGGTGCGGTTTCGTTCGTGGGTGTCCTTGTGGCCGGCCGACGGGTGGGGCTATCCGGTTGCCGTTCTTCACCGCCATTGACAAGAATCCAGCACATGTCTTCCAAGATCCGTCATGTGACCGTCGATTGTGCCGACGCCTACGCCCTGGGCAGCTTCTGGTCGAAGGTGCTGGAACAGCCCCTGCACGAGGACGACCACCCGGGTGACCCGATGGCCCTGATCGAGGGCGCGGGCCTGCTCTTCGTCACCGTGCCCGATGCCAAGACCGTCAAGAACCGGGTCCACGTCGACCTCCAGCCCCAGGACCGCAGCCGTGACGAGGAGGTCGAGCGGCTGCTCGCTCTCGGCGCCACCCTGGTCGACGACCGGCGCAACGACGACGGCACCGGCTGGGCGGTCCTCGCCGATCCCGAGGGCAACGAGTTCTGCGTGGAGCGCAGCGCGGCCGAGCGCGGGGAGTAGCCGGGCCGACCCGAACGGTTCGGCGGGCGCCGAAACGCCACGCGTCCAGCATGGTCGTATGACCGCTGAGCCCACCGTGACCTCCTTCGCCGGACTTCACCACCGCCCCGGCGAGCCGCTCCTCCTGCCCAACGCCTGGGACCATGCCTCGGCCGCCACACTGGCGGCGCACGGCTTTCCCGCGATCGGTACGACGAGTCTCGCGGTGGCGGCGGCCGTGGGACTGCCCGACGGTCAGGGCGCGACCCGAGAGCACACCTTGCGTCTCGCCCTCACCCTCGGCTCGGAGCCCTACCTGCTGTCGGTCGACGCAGAGGACGGCTTCGCCGACGATCCGGACGAAGTGGCGACGCGGGCACGCGAGTTGTGGACGGTCGGAGTGGCCGGCATCAACCTGGAGGACGGGCTGGGGCCCATGGACCGGCACGCCGCGAAGATCGCCGCGGTGAAGGCGGCCGTACCCGGCCTGTTCGTCAACGCCCGTACGGACACCCACTGGCTGGGCGAGGGCGACGAGACGGACACCCTGCGCCGCTTGGACGCCTACCAACAGGCCGGTGCCGACGGGGTCTTCGTGCCGGGGCTGACCGAGCCCGGGCGGATCGCCGCCCTCGTCCGGCGCGTCGACGCCCCGCTCAACATCCTCTACTCGCCCACCGGCCCCACCGTGTCCCACCTCGCCGACCTCGGTGTCCGCCGGATCAGCCTCGGTTCCCTGCTCTACCGGCGGGCGCTCGGCGCGGCCCTGGACGCGGCGGTCGGCATCGCCGCCGGACGCGCCCCGGGCGGAACCACCCCCAGCTACGCCGAGGTCCGCGCACTGGAGCGCAGCGTGTCGGCGAGCCGGTCCGCGAACGCCACCGGGTGATCCACCGTGCCCAGGTGTCCGCCCGGGAACTCCACGAACGCACCGCCCAGCCGCTCGGCGAGCGACACGCTCGTCCGGTGCAGCGACCCGCCGCGCGAGTCGGTGCCGGCGGCGAGGCTCACCAACTTCCTTAATCATCCCTGGTGTTGCGCATGTATGGTTGCGTGCATGGAGTTGCCGCGTATATCGACGGCCGCGCAGCGTCTCGGAATACACCCGATGACGCTTCGCCAGTGGGCTCTGGACGGCAAGATCCCGTTCACGTGGGTCGGCCGTGAACGTCGCTTCTCCTCC
>NZ_JBITGJ010000188.1:0-8746 GCF_044456925.1 Streptomyces sp. NPDC050743 | reverse complement strand
CACGCCCCCCCCCAACCCCCTCTCGGGGGTGCCCCGCCTCTACCGGGGCCTGTACCCCCCCGCCCTGGGGGCCGGTGACCCTCAGCCCCCCCCCCCGGGGCGCCCCCGGCCCCGGCCCGGTCGGCGTCCCACTCGTGGATCGCGGGACGCCGACCGGAGACCGCTCAGGCGCCGAGGGCAGCGCGGATCGCCTTGGCCTTCTCCTTGGTGAACACGCCACTGTCCAGGAGCGAGAGCACGGACAGTACGCCGCCGCGCGAGCCCCAGCTGCCCTCGTCGATCACCCGGAAGTTGACCCACCAGGCCGGAGCCGGCTCCGGCAGACCGCACGCCTCGGCCATCGCGGACAGGACGCGCTCGATGACCTCCGCCCGCACCTCCTGACGCCAGTCACCGTCCATGACGGCCACGTCGATGACCATGACGTCGAGATCCGGGCTGGCGTCGGCCATCAGGCGACCACCGATCGCCATCATGTCGCTCTCGCGCTCGACGAAGTGCACCTGGAAGCCGACCCGCGCGGCCGGCGCGAACTGCCCGACCTCGGGCACCAGGACAGCGTCCGTCAGCGTCTCGGCCAGCCTGCGACGGTGCTCCTGGCTCAAGCGGCCCTTGGGCGCGTTCACGGTGATGACGGTCACGACATGCCTCCTATGACACTCGTTATAGAACGAGGCTACACCGGCCTATAACGAGTGTCATATCAGGAGGCCGCTCCAGCACCACGCCCCACGGCTGGACCCAGCGGACGCCAGTGGAACCAACCTCATGAGATGGCACAACTAGCCGAGGGCCGCTGCCCGCGTTCTCCGCGAACGGTGCCGTACCCGTGGATACGGCACCGTCGCCGAAGCACTCGACCGCTTCGCGGCTACAACACGGCGGCTACTTCGCGTCCTCCAACGCGAAGTCCTTCCGGGTGACCCGGTCCTCGTGCACCACGACCCGCCGCGTGAGCGCCCTGTGGCCGTCCGCCGTGACACGGAGGGTGTGGCCGCCGACGCCGGCCGAGAACAGGGTGTAGAGGCCGTCGCCGACGGCCGGGTCCTCGGGTGTGGCCACGGTGACCGCCGCGCTGTCCGGGGCCGAGTCGTCGGCGACCTTCGCGCCGACGATCGCCTCGCCGGTACGGGCGTCCGCTACGGTGCCCACGGTCAGCCCGCCCGGGACCGGCTCCAGCGTCCGGTTCTGCACGCTCACGTCGTCGATCGCCCAGAAGTACGCCCAGTTCGCGACGAAGTGGAAGCGCAGTCGTACGGACGGCTGTCCGGCGTACTGCCGCAGCGGGACGCTTACGGTGAGGTGGTCGGCCTCGCCGCTCGACTTGGGGCCGCCCCACACGGTCTGCCAGGTGGCGCCGTCGTCGGTGCTGGCATCCACGGTCATGTGCTGCTGGCCGGTGTTGGTGATGTAGTTGGTCTTGAAGGTCAACTCGCCCGACTGGGCGTCGGACAGGTCGTAGGCGGGACTGACCAGTGAGGTGTCCTGGTGCGGTCCGAACGGCCCGTTGTCGCTTGCGGCGACCGCGAACGACCCGTTGCCGCCAGTGGCGTTGCCCACCTGGATCGGGTCGTCGAACCGCCATCCGTCGTCGCTGTCGGCCGCGCTCGTCACCGTCCAGCCCTCGGGCGCGGCCGTGGCGGAGGCGAAGCCCTCCGCGCGCTCGGTGGTGCGGAGGTCGTAGCCGACGGCGGTGGCCGCGTCCGGGTCGGCGGTCAGTGCCGCGTCGGCGGTCACGTCCTTGCCGTCCACCGTCACCTTGCGGGCGACCGCCTCGTAACCGGGGAGGGCGGCCGTGACGTCCAGGGTGTAACCCGCGTGCTTCGGGAGGGAGATGTCGTAGTCGCCGGTCACCGGGTCGGTCCACACCGGCGCCTCCGGCGAGCCGTCCACTGCGATCCGGGCGTACAGCGGCCAACCGTGCCCGGAACCGTCCCGCACGGTCCCGCGCACATGCGCGCGGGGCAGCGCCGTGAGCCCGAAGTCGCGGGTCACCGCCTTGCCGTCCTCGATCTCCAAGGTGACCGGTGTCGTGGTGGCGTAACCGAAGGCCGTGACGGTCAGCCCGCTCACCTCACCGGCGGGCAGGTTCAGAGTGTAGGTGCCGTCGGCGCGGGTCGTGGCCACGTCGAGCCCGGAACCCACGGTGGCGCCGGCGACGGGCCTGCCGGTTCTGGTGTCCGTCACCTTGCCGGACAAAGTGCCGCTCGGGCCGCTGCGGAAGGCCGCAAGGCCGCCCGGGGTGCCCAGACCGGTGGGGCCGTCGTAGCCGGTACCGGCCGTGCACAGGTAGGCGTCGGCGCACGTGCCGTTGGACCCGGAGATGATGTCGTTCAGTCCGGCGCCGCCCGCCGCGTACGGATACGCGTTGGGGTAGGTGCCCGGGCGCGGGGAGCCGGCCAGTGCGTAGACGCCGGCGATCACCGGAGTGGACGCGCTGGTGCCGCCGTAGCGCTGCCAGCCGATGCCGAGCGAGCCGAACGTCGAGTAGACGGCAACGTTGTCAGCGACCGCCGACACATCCGCGACACTGCGTCCCTGGCAGCCGGTGTCCTTCTGGAAGGCGGGCTTGGGCTGGTACGACGCGCAGCCCGAGCCGGGCCCGTAGGAGTTCCGCTTCCACACGGTCTCGTCCCAGCCGCGCGGACTGGCCGGGTCGGCGACCAGATTCGTGCCGCCGACCGCCGTCACGGTGGACAGGGTGGCCGGGAACGCGACGCCGTAGCCGTTGTCCCCGCTCGCCGCGACGATCGCTACGCCGGGATGGTCGTAGGAGGAGCCGTAGGTCGGTGCGTCGGAGGCGTAATCACCGGAGCGGCCATAGGAGTTGGAGACGTACTTCGCGCCCAGTGCGACCGCCTCGTCCACACCTGCCGCGAGCCGGTCGAGTCCGTCGTTGTCGGTCTCCACGAGCAGGATGTGCGCCTGCGGGGCGACCGCGGAGACCATGTCGAGGTCGAGGGCGATCTCACCGGCCCACATGTCGTTCGGCGTCGGGTAGTCGCCGCCGCCGCGCTGGTCGACCTTCTTGAAGCAGCCGTTGGCCGTGGTGCACGGCGGCAGACCGTACTGGGCGCGGTAAACCGCCAGGTCCGCCTCGGCGTTGGGGTTGTCGTAGGCGTCGACGATGGCGATGGTCTGCCCCGCGCCGCCGTCTGCCGGGAGGCTGTAGGCGCTCTGGAGGTCCTGCGGACCGAGCCCCGGCGGCGTCTGTGCCGCGGTCAGCCGGAGCAGCGGGGACTGGCCGGCGGAGCGCATGGCGTAGCACGACGCGTGTCCCTTGGCGGGGGTGCCGCACACGGGAGTCAGGTCGGTAGCGGGGTCCTCGGTGCCGGAAGCGGTGCCGAGGCGGGTCGCCGTGACGGCGGCCGAGGGGTCCGGTGGCGGCGCGGCATGCGCGGGCGTCTGGATGCCCAGGAGGACGAGGGCGGTGAGCCCCAGGGCGGCGGCACCGCGCCGGAGCGGCGTGGCCACGGATATTCGCTCTCTTCGGAGCGGGGATTCCTTCACTGCATACCCATCGTGACGGGCCCTCGGTATCGGGCCGGTGAAGAGGAAGCTTGCACGCAAGAACGCGTCCGCATAATTAGCCGGTTCGGAATGACGGCCTGTCAATACCCCCTTCGTTACATGCCCATTTCCTGGAAAGGGACGGCGTGGTCCGAGGGTTCTCACTTGTGCAGAATCACGTAGTGGCAGCGCAGAAGGGGTGCCCGACCGCTGATTTCGCGCCCACAATAGATGGATCCGGCCGCACGCGCGGGCCGGTGCCGGGCGGCCCAGCGGCAATTGAATCCCGACAGCCGCCGTCATCTCTTTACGCAGCCGGTGAGTTCGGAAAATGCGGTGCGCATCGACCGCCATTTCGCCCCCCGAGGCTGTGGCGGGTTCAGCGGTGGCTAGGTGGCGGAGGTGGGCAGCGCGCGGTGAGGAGCCGACCGAGTGGATGGGGGAGCGGCGCCGGGACCGGGCCGGTTGGAGTCGCCTCGGCGGCGGCCGATCGGAAACGTCCCATCGGCCCGGTGTGGGACATGATCCAGCCGTGTTCACGGGTCGTCCCTGCGGTCCCCCGGAGCCGGGGTGGTCAGTGCACCCGGAGTGCGGTGAGCACACCGCCGCCCAGCTCGTGGAGCTGTACGTCGAACGCCCGGTCACCGGAGAGCAGTTCCCGGAAGGGGACCACCTGCTCCCGGTGACTCACCGCGTTGTCGACGGACACCACCCCGTGCGGCTTCAGTACCCGACGCAGCTGTGGCCAGCACTCCATGTAGGCGGGTCGCTCGGCGTCGAGCACGACCAGATCGACCGAGGCGTCGGGCGTCTTGGCCGGGACATCGGCACCGTCGCCGTGCACCACCTCGACATGGTCGCGCACTCCGGCACGCTCCAGGTTCCGGAGCGCCGCCGCGACCCGGTTCTCATCGATCTCCTCCACTCACCGACCGGATCGGGTGTAGGACCCGACTTCCCTCCGCTGCCCGGCCACCAGGTGACGCAGACGCTGTCGGTTCTGCGCCCGGCGCGGGCAGCGGGAGGTTCGTGCCGCTGGTTTGCTCGGCACATCAAGGAACGGGGACAAGGTCGGCTGCCCGATCGGGCCCTCGCCGAGTCAGTGCGCGATGCGAACCCCGTCGAGAGCTGTCCTCCGGTCAGCCCGGACCAGGTGAGCCGTATCGCCGTCGGCCTGCACGGCGACAAGCGCGGGTACGCCCGCAGTGCACTGACCCATTGCGACGGCAAGCCCGCCCCGCACACCCTCAGTTCAGCTACACCTACGACGACGTGCTCGACTCCCGAACCCTGTCCGCCCTTCTCCACGCGTACGTCGGCACCCTCACGAAGCAGCGCGGCTGCACCCACGTGACCTACCCGGACGCCGGAGACTTCCGTATCTCCCGACGGGGATCGGCGTGGCCCGCTCCTTCGGTGGCCGTGGGATGGACCAGTCGTTCACGGTGCCGGATTTCAGTTGCTGTGAGTCTCTTGTGCGCGGCGCACTTCGGCGGCATTCTCACTGATCGGTGCATGCCAGGAATACGCCGTTCCGGCAAGTCTCACGGGCCCCCACCCCGTTGGGCCTTCCGCTTCCCAAGAGGAGGATCAGTGAGAGCCAAGCGCACCCGACTGCTCGCCGTCGCCGCAGGTCTCGTCGCCGCCACCCTGGCGGGAGCACCCACCGCCGGTGCCGCCGGCACGGCATCTCACGGCGCGGCGCACCTGGCCCGCGTTTCGGACAACATCGCCCGGGCCGGTGTCGTCGGCACCGCGTGGTACGTGGACCAGGCGTCCGGACGCGTGGTCGTCACCGCCGACAGCACGGTCACCAAGGCGGGAATCGCCCGCATCGAGAAGGCCGCCGGCGGCGACGCGGGTGCCGTGCAGGTCCGGCACACCAACGGCGTCTTCCGTCCCCTGCTGGGCGCCGGCAACGCCATCTACGGTGGCCAGTACCGCTGTTCGCTCGGCTTCAACGTGGTCAGCGGCAGCACGTACTACTTCCTCACCGCCGGCCACTGCGGCAAGGTCGCCAAGACCTGGTACACCAACCAGGCCCACACCACCCTCATCGGCCCGACCACCGGCTACGACTTCCCCGGCAACGACTACGCCCTGGTCCGCTACGACAACACCGCCCTGAGCCACCCCGGCGGCTACAGTGCGGCGAACGCCTACGTCGGCGAGAACGTCAAGCGCACCGGTTCCACCTCCGGCACCCACAGCGGCACGGTGACCGCGCTCAACGTCAGCGTCCACTACCAGGGCGGCGGCACGGTCAGCGGCATGATCCAGACCACTGTCTGTGCCGAACCAGGCGACTCCGGCGGCCCCCTCTACGACGGGACCAAGGCACTGGGCATCACCTCCGGCGGCAGCGGCGACTGCACCACCGGCGGCACGACGTTCTACCAGCCGGTGCCCGAGGCGCTGAGCGCCTACGGCGTGAGCATCTACTAGAGACCACCGTGCCGGCATCCACCGGCTACCACCCGAATTCGCGGGACACCCTGTGGGCACGACCGTCGAGCCGCCCCGTCGTGAAAGCAGAACGCGCCTGGGCGGCTCCAGGGTTGAAGGGCCGAAGGGCGCGGCCGGCGATCCACTCGTCCAGGATGGCGAGGTGGGTGCGGGCGATGTGGTGGGAGCGGGCCAGGATCGCGTCCTTGCTCTCCTCCACCACGTGCGCTCCGTCCGCCTGACCCTGGCACCGGAGACCGGACCCCGTGTGCCGGCGCCCGGGCAGAGTGCCGTCATCGCCGGCGACCAGCAGTACTCCTACCGCAACGACGCCGGCGAACCGGCCGTCTTCATGCGGGTCGTCCCCGGCGCCTGACGCACTCACGAAACACCAGGCCCATCTGCGAGATCCAGCACCTTGCGCGGCCGCCCGTTGAGCCACGCTTGACCTCAAGTGCGGTTCGGTTTCTAGGTTCGTGGTCATCGGCAGCAGCCAACAAAGGAGGCAGTTCCCATGACCGCGACCGCCGTTCCCGAGAACTACCGAAACGCTGTCGTCGCCCACATCATGGTCGACGGCGCCGCGGACGCGATCGACTTCTACGCCCGAGCATTCGGTGCCGAAGAGCTCTTCCGCCTCGACGGCCCGGACGGACGCATCGTGCACGCCGAGGTCAGGATCCAGGGCTCCACCATCATGCTGGGCGATGCCGAGGGACCACTCTTCAGAGCACCGACCGCTATCGGCGGCACCACCGTGGGCCTGCACGTCTTCGTCGAAGACGTCGACGCGCTCGCGCGACGGGCCGCCGCGGCCGGCGCGGAAGTCCTGCAGCCACCGGCCGACCAGTTCCATGGCGATCGCACGACCATCGTGAAGGACCCCTACGGCCACGTCTGGATCTTCCTCACACACCTGGAGGACTTGACGCCGGACGAGGTGGCCCGCCGGGCCCGGGAACGGTTCTTCTGAACGATGATCCCGAACCGGTCGCCGTCGACCCGCCGGCGCGCCCAGGCGGGTCAGCCGCCGAGCGTGACCGGGCCGAGGCCCGACGGCAGGTGGCGCACGGCCAGGGCCACGGCCTCGTGCGCTGTGGCGAACTGACCGAGGTCCTCACCCATGAAACCCCTGCCCACTCCGTAGGTGCCGTCGCTGTTCGCGGTCAGGCACGGGCCGACGACGGTCAGGTGGGGGCGGGTGGTGGTCGAGAAGCGCAGCGCCCAGTGGCTCGTGAACGGGTAGAGGGCGCGCAGCACCGGCTCGGCGTACGCCGCCTCGATCAAAGCTTGGTACGTCTCATGCCAGTCGTACTCCAGTTCGCTCGCCTCCTGGCGCATGCCCTGCCACTCGGATTCCGCCAGGCGCGCGGGATCGTTGTCGAGCACCTCGAACCGGCCGGTCAGGTGTACGAAGGGTGCCGCCCGGCGGATGTCGTTCAGGGGCGCTCCGTCGTGCCACGCCCGGGCCGCCTTGGCGACCTCCGCCAGGTCGTCCGTCCTGCCGTCGACGAGGGCCAGGCCCTGGAAAGGGTCCGTGCCGCGGATCGACCACCGTCGTTCGTACGACCATGCGCTGATCTCCAGCGATTCGCGATGCCGCAGGGTGCTTGCGACGGTCGCATGGAGCAGGGGAGCGGAGCCCGAGGACGTGACGGGGACGGCGCCGAGGCAGCCGTCCGCCTCGGTCCGGAGCGCTGCGGCAAGGCTGCCGCAGGCTGCGACGTCGGGATAGAGGACGGCGGGATCAGGTGGCGTAGGCACGGCTCCTGATTGTGCCCGAGCCGCTGGTTCCCGGGGCGGACGGATGGTTCCCTGAGGTGGACAGGTCACGCGGACGGGCAGGTCAGGCCGGTTCGTCCCCGACCTGCTCAAGTCCCTGCAGTCCGTGCACGCAGGACATGCGGTGCTGGCCCCCGACGTCACGGACCACCTCATCGAGCTCACGGTCGGTGACGCTCCACAGCCCGCGGATCCGGACAGCCTGCGCCTGGTCGAGTCCCTCACCGACCGTCAGCGAGACATCCTCCGTCTCCTCCAGGTCATGGAGCGCCTCGGAGCCGCCAACCGCGTGGAGGCCGCACGGATCGCCTTTCGGGCGGGGCTCTGAGGACGGCACCGCCGGCGCCGAAAGGCCGGTGACACCGGTGGTCGCGCCGCGCCGGACTGTGCAAGTCGGGCCGTGCGTTTGGCTGTTCGGGCCTTCCTGAGGCGTGCCGAGTCGTGGACGTGAACGGCCGTCTGGCAGAGGCAACCTGACGGCACGGCACAACCTTTGGCAGGCTCGGCGGTCACACCATGTAGGAGCAACCACCTCCAACAGTCGCAAGGGGGAAATGTGCGATTTGTTCGTTCTGTCGTGGCTGCCGCCGCAGTGGCGGCCCTGTCGGTGGGGACCGCGACGGCCTTGGCGTCACCCGCCTCTGCCGCGGCCAACACCACACCGTAGAGGGTCTGCGGAAGCGGCTACAAGACCGTCAACTCGGCGCCCGTCGGCTCACTGGGCACCGTCTACCTTTGATCTTGGCTAGTGCTCCGGTCTTCAGGCCGGATGGTGAAGGCCATCTCAGAATAGGGGTGACCCGCACCAGGGGCATGGGTCCGCACTGTTGACCTCAGCTCACGGGGCGCTGCTGCCGCTCGATGTACTGCTGTACGACGGTGAGTGGCGCCCCGCCGCAGCTTCCGGCGAAGTAGGAGCCGGACCAGAAGTGTCCGCCCCACCGGTACCGGCGTACGTGTGCGTCGTACTCCTTGCGCAGCAGGCGGGCGGAGACGCCCTTGAGGGAGT
>NZ_JBITGJ010000187.1:0-8784 GCF_044456925.1 Streptomyces sp. NPDC050743 | reverse complement strand
TCCCGCCAGAAGGCCGAAACCCGCCACCGCGGGCCCCGGCCGCCCGAAGGGCACCACCCGGCCTCCCCGTCTGCGCTACCCGGTCGGGAAGAGGAGGACCGCCCCCACCAGCAAGGACAACCGGCTCCAACCCACATCAGCGGCGGAGAGCACTACGACAACTAAATGATCTTCACCGGTTTAAAGTCAAGCTGATACCTCAACACCAATTCAACAGACCACACTCTGGGCAGGGGCGGGTGGGCGCCGGTGCCCGAGGGTGCACCGGCGCCCACGGTCGTTCGGCCCCCGCTGTAGGGGAAAGCGCCCGGGGGGATCAGATCCAGCCGCGGCGAACGGCCTGTGCACCCGCCTGGAACCGGCTCGTCGCCCCGAGGCGGGCGGTAAGGTCGGCGATTCGCCGACGCAACGTGCGTTCGCTCAGGCCAACTTGGCGCGCTATGGTCTCGTCCTTCAGCCCGGCATGAAGCAGATGGATCAGATTGCGGTCGCTTTCGCTGAGCTCAGGATGGGCTTCCGTCTGCCGGGCCTCGCTGCCGAAAACCGGGGTGGCCTGCTGCCAGCTCGCCTCGAAGAGGTCGACGAGGGCGTCGCACAGCGGTGACCGGTGGACCAGGGCGGCCGTGGTGCGCAGGCCGTCGGCGCCTGCGGTGAGCGGAACCAGGGCATCGCGGCGGTCGAAGACCAGCAGCTTCAACGGCACATGGGGCAACACCCGGGCCTGCTCTCCGAGCGACACGAGGTGCTGGAGCAGTTCCGCGCGCTCGGGGACGGCCAGTACCTGGCTCGAATAGACAGCCCGCGCCCGCACGCCACGGGCCAGCAGGTCCTCCTCGAACTGCAACGCACTTGCGTCACCCGACAGATAGGGCGGGGTGTCGAAGCACAGTACCTCGTGCTCGGCGCCCGCCATCAGCTCGGTCAGCCAGTCGTTGATCGCTGTCGGCCCCTCGATGATCTCCACCAGCCGACTCGGGTCGGAGCTCAGTTTGCGCTCATTGAACTCGGCGCCGTAGGCGTCCAGCGCGGCCTCCGCGCGCTCCAGTTCCAGACGGCGCGCACGGATCAGGGCGGCCAGACCGATCCGCGGATCCAGCGGGGCGTAGCGGGTGGGCCGGCTCGCCGAGGGCACCGCGAGGCCCGCTGCGACCAGGTCGTCCAGCATGCGACGGGCCTGTGCGGTGCTGCAGGACTGGTGCCTGGCCAGCTCCGTCGCGGTCACCGGCGGAGAAGCCAACAAGTGGCGATAGGTGCGCTCAGTCGGATCGTCCAGACCCAGGGACTCCAGCACCGGCTCGCCTCCCTCCTGTGTTCGGCCGAGGCGGAGAGTGGCCGCCCCCGGCTGCTGACCGGTAGCGGCCAGTCGTACGTCACCCGGGGGGACGTGTGCGCTGGAACAGTACTGCCATCCCCTGCAGGGCGGTTCACCAGCGCATCCGTCGACGCAGCCGCTCTTCCTCCAGACGAGACATCCGAAAGGTGCGTGATCAGTTGCGTCGACCTCGTCGAAGGCGCCCTACGCACGGGTCTCGGCCATGTCGACGGCCAGACCGAGGCTCTCCTCCACATCACCCACGCCCGCGCCTACGCCGCCACCGACGAGAACCCGTCGGCCGCACGCGCCCTGCTCGCCGCCGAGGACGCCCTCCTACGGGACGACGGCCCCCAGCCCAGCTACTCCCGTGTGAGCGGCCCCGCCGCCGGCACCGTGGCCAGCCACACCGCCCGCACCCTGACCGACCTCGCCGACCACATCGGCACCGAGCAGCAGCACCGCGACGCCCTCACCCGCTGGGACCCCGAGAAGTACAAGCGCGTCCACGCCCTCACCCACGCAGACCTCGGCGACAGCCTCGCCGCCCAGGCCCGCGCCGACGAGGCCGTCGCCGCCTGGACCCAGGCCCTGGTCCTCATGGAAGGCATGACCTCCGACCGAACCCGCAAGGCGATCACCTCGATCCGCTCCACCCTCGCGGTCTACCAGCGCCGCCGCGTTCCCGGCGCCGCCGATCTCGCCCGCCGCGCCCGCGAGGCCCTCGCCTAACATGCCCAACAACCCGCCCGACGAAGGGAACACCGTGGCCCAGCAGACTAACGACCAGCCGAAGGCCCTCAAGCCGGCGCTCGAATCGATGACCCTGCTGGTCGCCGCCGTCATCGTCCACGACAAGGCCACCAACCGCGTCGTCCTCCTCCAGCGCAGCGAGAACGCCAAGTTCGCCCAGGGCCTGTGGGACCTCCCCGTCGGCAAGAGCGAACCGGGCGAACCCATCACCGAAACTGCAGTGCGTGAGCTCTACGAGGAGACGGGCCTCACCGTGAAGCCCGAATCCCTCAAGATCGCCCACATCATCCACGGCGCCTGGGGAGTCGAAGCCCCCAACGGCTTCCTTACCGTCGTCTTCGCCGCCCACGACTGGACCGGCGAACCCGAAAACCGCGAACCCCGCAAGCACTCCCAGGTCCGCTGGATCGACGCCGACGCCATCCCCGAGGCGTTCGTGGATACCACGGCCAGCGCCCTCCACCACTACCTGAATCACGGTTCGGAAGTCTCGCTGGACGGCTGGTCGGCAGCGTGAGCATCACGCTGCTCCACCTCATACCCAAGGACCCGCTCTTCTCGCCTGTGTTGGCTGCGAGCGAGGCTGCGCAGGCCCGGCTACAACAACTGGTTCCTGAGGCGTTGGGCGGTTACGACGTTTGGGACATCCCCGGCACAGCCTTCATTGATCCCGGGGAGAACTGGTGTGGTGTTCGGTGCCCCGTATGCGGCTCCGACATCGAAGACTGGTGGGGCAACGCGATGGACACTGCAGCCCTTCCGGACGGCTATTTCGCTGCACTTGCCGTGACGATGCCCTGTTGCTCTGCCCAGACGGACTTGAACGCCCTCGACTACGTCTGGGCTGCGGGTTTCGCCAGGTACAGCCTCGTAACCACAGATCCAGAATGCGAGCTGCCACTACCACCAGCCAGCATCCAGGCGCTGGAGGACCTCCTGGGCACGGACCTGCGACAGGTCATCGCCCGGTACTGACGTCAAGCGCTGGTTTCGCTATGCAGGGCCGCTCGGAAACAGAATCTCGTACGGCAGGTGATCGTCGTCCAGTACGCGCGGCACGTAGTCCGGGGCCGTGCGTGCAGCCACAGCCAGCAGGCGAGCGGCAGCCTCCTCCTCGGAGATGGAGGCAAGCCCGAGGGTGTGCAGAAGGCGGTCGCGCTCGGCGTCGAAGTCCGGGTGGTCGGCCCGAAGGTCCGAGTCAAGCTCGCTGATCGCGAAGCCCTTTGCCAGGTCGCGCCAGAAGGGCAGTACGGCGATGAGCGTGACTGCCTCGACGAGGTCGGCGCCGATCAATGTGGCCTGGCCCTCGGAATCGGCGTACAGGACGGGCCTCTCGTCGACCCCGGCTTCCCCGCACAGGAAGTACGTGCCGCCAGCGCCGCATCCGGCTATCGGGTGTAGGGGGATTCCGGTGGGAAGGGCAAGGTCCTCAATGGGGTCCCGGCGCTCGACGTCGAAGTCGCCAGGCCAGGCGAGCGCGGCAGCAAGGGAAGGCTCCTGCTCGATCCGAAGGAGTAGATCGTCTGGTGCGGGCATGGGTGGAACGTAACAGTGCCCTCGGACATCTGGTGCGGCTGGCATGCCGATTGACGCTGAAGGGTGCTGTCAGTGGGGCATGGCACAGTTCGGCCATGAGCTACGACTTGGCGGTGTGGGAAGGCGGCAAGCCGGCTGACGATGTGATCGCGGGGGAGGTCCTCACCCAGCTGTACGAGCGATACATCGACACGGAGGAAGAGTTTCCACCGTCACCGCGTATCGCGGAGTACGTTGCTGGGCTCTTGGCGCGATGGGTGGATCTCACGGAGGACGAGGAGGACACCTCCCCCTGGTCGACGGGGCCGTTGATCGGCGAGGCGTCCGGGCCGTTCATCTACTTCCCGATGCGGTACAGCATGGCCGAGGAGGCTTCGGCCTACGCCGCCGATCTCGCGGCATCGATGGGGCTCGTTTGCTATGACCCGCAGGCTCGGCTGCTGCGGCCGTGACCGCCTTCGGACCGAGGACGGGTGCAGTTCGGCACGACCTTCCTGCGCGCAGGTAGCGTGGCCGGCATGTCCGAGGAGTTGCCCGGTTTTCCCTACCACCCCGACCCCTTGGCGACCGGGGCGGTCGTTGCATCCAGCACGACGTGCCTCTGCTGCGGGAGGGCGCGGGGGTTCATCTACACGGGCCCGGTGTACGCGGTCGAGAAACTTTCCAGCCTGCTGTGCCCATGGTGCATCGCGGATGGCAGCGCGGCTGCGAAGTACGACGCACACTTCATCGGTGACCCGGTCAGGGACGATGTCCCGCTTGAGGTCGTGCTGTCCGTCGATGCGTGTACGCCGGGCTTCTCCTCCTGGCAGGACCCGCGGTGGTTCTTTCACTGCGGTGACGGCGCGGCGTTCATGGGGGCGGTGGGGGCGGCCGAGCTGGTCGCGTTCCCGGATGCCCGGGAGGAACTGCGCAGCGAGGCCGGCGCGTGGGGGTGGTCTGCTGAGGCAGTGGAGAGCTATCTGGGTGCTCTGGACAAGGACAGTCAGCCCACCGGCTACCTCTTCATGTGCCGCACGTGCGGCCGGTACATGGCGTACGCGGACTTCACGTAGCCGCGGTCAGGCGGCTGCGGCTACGGCCGGGTCCAGCCGTTAGCGAAGTCGCAGTGGAGGTCCGTCCAGCGGTGACGCTCGACGGGGGTGTAGGCGGGGTGGTCGCGGAGGTGGGCCAGGGCATTGACCCAGTGGTTCCAGAGACCGTCAGGCTGGGTGAAGCGGTCCGCATGGTGGGTGCCGAGGAGGGCGTCGAGGCGGAGGAGGGCGCCGAGGGCTGCGGGCTGGTCGTAGCGGAGGTCGGTGCGGGGGAGGTAATGGTCGAGGTAGGCGGTGAGGATCTCGGCGTCCGCGTGGGTGCCGAAGCGGGCCAGGGCGAAGCAGTAGGCGCTGCCGGAGAAGCAGAACTCGCTGGCCAGGAGCAGGTCGCCGATGCGTTCGCGGAACGTGGCGCGTCGGCCTACGCCGATCAGCCAGGCGGCGGTGAGGCGTGAACGCCACTCGTAGCCGAGGAGAGCCTCCAGCTCGGCATCGTTGATCGTGGCTGCGTCGTCGATGAGGCGACGGGCGAAGCGTTCGGCGTGTGGCCACCCGGGCCGCAGGGCGCGACCGCTCTTCAGTTCGCGGTAGCGCGGGTGGTCTGAGTCCTTCCTCGTCACGTAGCGCTCGATCACGTAGCCGTAGCCGATCTCCTCGGGGTGCTGGAACGGCACAGGTTTCACCTCTCCGGGTACAGGTCGGTACGGTCGATCCAGGTGGGGGCGACGAAGATGTTGTCGCCGGCGGGGGCTTCGGAGGCTTCCAGCAGAGACCAGGTGCGGGACTCTTCGACCAGGTGCTCCCAGGGCGCGGTCCAGTCGAGTTCCCAGTCCAGGCCAGTGCCGGAGACGCCGTAGGTGCGGCCGGCGTCCACGCGCCAGAACTGGGAGTAGAGGATCACCTGGGCGTGGTCGGCGAGGTCGTTGATGATCTCGGTGAAGTGGGCCGAGGGCCAGCCGGGGGCATCGTCCGCAGCGGTGGCACGTAGATGCGCGGTGAGTGGTGGGACGACAGGGGTGCGGGCGCCGAGTTCGGTCAGCGCCCAGCGGATGCCGACGGACTCGGTCCAGTCCGGTGGAGTCGCCCGTTCCAGGCAGGCGCGGTAGGCGCGGCGCAGGGGCTCGATGGCGCCGTCGATCTCCAGGCTCGCCAGGGCCATGGCCGCCCATTCGCGGACGGTCGGGTTGTCGCTGTCCAGCAGGCCGATGAGAGCGGGGCCGCAACGGGGATCGCCCACCTCCTCGAAGACCTCGATGGCGGTCAGCTGGCCGAAGCCGCCGAGGGAAGGCAGGCCGTTGATGACGGTGGGTATGGCGTCGGCGCCGATCCAGATCAGCTCCGCGCGGGCGTCGTAGGACTCGTCGGCCTTGCCGTCGAGCTGCTGGACGAGTGTCTCGATGTGGGAGGTCATGACGCGGAGTGGTTCCGGCGCCAGAAGGTGGGCAGCCACCAGCAGAGCACCGAGTGGTCGTCGGGCCACGGGGCGCGGTCCTCGGCCGCCCAGTCCTCGAAGGAGTCCCGTGCCAGATCGATGGGGCGCCAGGCGGGGTCGAGCGGCTCGTCCTCGGCCGGCGGGCGGACGAACCGGCGGCCGTGCTCGTCGCAGGCGCAGAAGTCCTGGTAGTTGCGCTGGGCCTCGATCAGGGAGACCTTGTTCGCCCCGCCGCCCATGGTCGGCCAGCGGAACTGGACGCCGTCGTCTTCCCAGAAGCAGACGGGGCAGATCTCGTACGAGCCGGGCATCGCGTCCAGCACGCGGTGTCCGCAGCACGGGCAGGGGTAGGAGTCGCTCACCTGCGCAGTCTCGTTGCAGGTTCCGCCGGTGTGCCATGGATTTCTCTGCCTCGGGACTTCCGACCAGTCCGCAGCCAGCCCGCAGGACACCCGTAAACGGCTGCCGGGAGCCAACGCGTGCCAACGATGAAATCCCAGGTTAGAGGCACGCAGGAGGCTCCGCCGCAGGTCAGGATCTGGCTTCAGACATTCCTCTTCGACTCCACCCGAGCGGTCGCCGACATGGTGTTCACCGGAGTTCTTGAGGGGGATCCCCGTATCCGGTGGATCGTCACCCGCTGCGGCGGCGCCCTGCCGTTGCTCGCCGACCGCACGGAGCTCTTCCGCAAGGCCTCCGACAGCGGTGCCCACAACGGTCCCACGCTCCAGGAACAGCGGCGTTTGTGGTTCGACATGGCCGGAACCCCGTTCCCGCACCAGGTCCCGGCCCTCGTCCGGGCGTTCGGTAGCGACCGGCTGCTGTACAGGAGCGACTACTGCTGGACCCTGGCCGCCGCGCAGATCGCCTCAGTGGACGCCGCGGAGCAGCCAGGCGGCACCACCTGGCGGCGAATCACCGACAAGAACGCCGCCAAGCTCCTTCCGGGACTACGCCCGCGTATGACAAACAAGGGTTCCCGAAGACGTAGTGCCTGCTCAGCCGTCAGTCGAGGTCCGGCAGCGGGCGCCGGGTGACCTCACGGGCGTCGTCCGCGGGGACGCCGAGCATACGCAAGACCATTTCGGCCAGGTCTGAGGCGGCCTCGTCGCCGTCGAGGTCGGGGCGGGCCAGCCGGAGCGCCACGAGGGACATGAGGGTGCCGCCCACGGCTGACAGTGCGGTGGTCGCGTTGGCGCAGTCGAAGCGACCCGAGGCGATGCCGATCTCCAGGTCGCGCTGCGCTCGCGGCGCCAGACCGCGGTCGGAGTGGATGTATGCCAGACCGCGATCACGCAGGATCCGCGTGAGCTCGGGGTGGGAGTCGGCCATCCTGGCGGTGAGCCGGAATCCGGCGGCGACCAGCTCGGCCGGATCGTCGATCCCTTCCACTCGCTCGTCGATGAGCTGTCCGAACTCCTCCAGGGCGTCCGTCACCGCGGCGTCGAACAGCTCCGTCTTGGACTCGAAGTGGTTGTAGAAGGAGCCGAAACCCACGTCCGCGCGCTCGGCGATGGCCTGGATACTGGCGCTGGTGTCCCCGGTCTCCGCCAGGATCTGCCGCGCCGCCCGGACGAGCGCGTGACGGGTTTCGGCGCGGCGGCGCTCGAAGCGGTTCTTGGGCGGGGCTGAGGTCGGCATGCGGCGAGTGTAACAACCGTTGCGATGGGTGTGCCATTACTGATGAGATCCTCAATCTTTCGGCTTCAACCTATTGACGATGAGGTTCGGCAAAGCTGATGATTTCCTCATTACAGCAGTGTTGCTTGGAGGACACCATGTCCCACACCTCCGTTAACAAGGCGGTTCCGCCGACACCTCACGAAGACCTCCACAGCGAGCAGGGGGCTCTTCGCGGCGAACATCCCGGCCGGTCCCAGAACCCCGTGATCAAGGCGGCGGACCTGGCCTGGCTGGAGTTCGAAAAGCCGGACCTGGACCGGGCCGAGGTCTTCGCGCGCGACTTCGGGTTCGCGATCGCCGCACGCACCGAGGAGGCACTCTGGCTGCGCGGCACCTTCGCGGGCCCACCCTGCATGGTCATCCGGCGTGGGCATGCATCCCGCTTCGTCGGGCCGGCGTTCCGCGCGGCCGAGCGGACCGACCTCGACCGGCTGGCCGCAGCCACCGGCAATACCGTCCGGGACATCAACGTCCCTGGCGGAGGGAAGTCGGTCTCGCTGCTCGACCCCTCTGGCCTACCGGTCCGCGTCGTGTACTGCGGCGAGCAGCTGCCCGCGCTGCCCGAGCAGGAGCCGCTGATCCTGAACTTCGGCACGGACCACCGTCGTACGAACGCCACCCAGCGGCCCCCGCGCGAGCCGTCGCGCATTCAACGCCTCGGTCATGTGGTGCTGGAGACAAGGTCGTTCATTCGCACCCTGGACTGGTACCTGGACACCCTCGGCCTGATCGTGTCCGACTTCCTGTTCCTCGACGGGCAGCGCGGGCGCGGGCCGACCATGGCATTCATCCGCTGTGACCAGGGCAGCCTCCCGGTCGACCACCACACACTCGCCCTGCACCTGGGGCCCGGCACCGGATACGTCCACTCCGCCTACCAGGTCACCGACCTCGACTCGATCGCCGCCGGCGGGGAGTACCTCGCCGAGCGCGGATACAAGCGCAGCTGGGGCATCGGCCGGCACATCCAGGGCAGCCAGCTCTTCGACTACTGGCGCGACCCCGACCACTTCATGCTGGAGCACTTCGCCGAC
>NZ_JBITGJ010000186.1:0-8851 GCF_044456925.1 Streptomyces sp. NPDC050743 | reverse complement strand
GGACCCACCCGCCGCGCTCACTCGAAGCCCTGCAACACGTGATCGACGAGTACGACAGCAAGATCAAGACCGGCAGTAGTTAATTTACGGCTCCTAGGCCGCTGCCAGTTCATCGAGGACCACTGCGAGACCTACCCGGTCAAGCGGCTGTGCCAGGTGCTCGACGTGCACCGCTCCAGCTTCTACAAGTGGCGGGCGGGCCGCGAGGCCCGCGCCGCGCGGGAGCGGACCGAGGCGGCCCTGGCGACGAAGATCAAGGCCGTGCACGACGACTCCGACGGCACCTACGGCTCCCCGCGCGTCACCGCCGAGCTGCGGGACACGCACGGCATGGAGATCAACGAGAAGAAGGTGGCCCGCGTCATGCGCAAGTTCAACATCGTCGGGGTGCACCTGCGCAAGAAAGTCCGCACCACCGTGCCCGAGCCGGCGAACCAGGTGGTGCCGGACCTGTTCGGCCGGGACTTCACCGCCGCCGAGCCGGGTGCGAAGTACATGGGCGACATAACCTATCTGCCCGTCGGCGACGGCGAGTTCCTCTATCTCGCCACCGTGCTGGATTGCTTCAGCCGCCGGGTGGTCGGCTACTCCATCGCCGACCACATGCGCACCGAACTGGTCGCCGACGCGCTGCGGATGGCCGCCGCGACCCGCGGCAGCCTGGACGGGGCGATCTTCCACAGCGATCACGGAGCCCAGTACACGTCGAAGGAATTCGCCGGCCTGTGCAAGGAGTTGGGCGTCACCCAGTCCATGGGCGCCGTCGGCACCAGCGCGGACAACGCCGCCTGCGAGAGCTTCCACGCATCCCTGAAACGCGAAACACTGCAAGGCGCCCGCCGCTGGGACGGCGCCCGCGCCTGCCGGCTGTCCGTGTTCCGCTGGCTCACGCGCTACAACACCCGCCGCAGACACAAGAAGAACGGCCAGCTCAGCCCCGTCGCCTACGAGGCCCGACACTCAGCTACACTCACACTTGCCGCATAAGCATACAAACCGGTGTCTACTTCTCGGGGGGAACCCCCCTTGATGCCGAGCGCCGCGGGTTCACCGTGGATACGTCGATGCCCCCAAGACCTGTTCTCTCGGGCGAGGCGGAGGACCAGGGCGCGGATCGAGCGGACGGTGGGTGGGCGTCCGCGACGCTTCGGCACGCAGGTTGCAGCGTGGCGTCGCTTGAGCAGGTTGCGGTGCCACCGCATGATCGTGTCCGGGGGTACCGGCAGCAGGACCTGGCGCAGCTTGTCCATCTGGAGGTGATGGAGCAGGCCGGCGAGGATCGCGCGGTCGGTGTCCGTAAGGGCGGGCTTGCCGACCTGGCGCTGCAGGACCAGCAGTTGGTGCCGGAGCGCAAGGAGCTCGATGTCCTTGTCTCTATCGTTCATCGGCAGCAGGCGCAGGAACGCGAAGGTGTTGGTCGCGGCGAGGTAGGCCAGGCGCAGTAGCACGACAGATCGTGATGCCGCCGGTTACCTCTGCAGGTGAAGGCGGTGGCACAGCTGGAGTTCGATGATCAAGGCCGGGACCTGGGCGGATGTTTTAGCGGCGCAACGTCACCACGAACAACTACGACGCGATCAACCAGCTCACCTCGGTCGTCAACGCCGACAGCGACACGATCAGTTACGAGTACGACGACGTCGGCAACGTCGTCACGGTCATCGACCCGATCAAGAACGCCACAACCGACACGGGCGACTACACCTCGAAGACGGCCTACGACCTGGACCACCGCGTCACACAGGTCACGGACGCGGCGGGGAAGACGACGAAGAAGGCCTACGACAAGGACGGCCTGGTCACGTCGGCCACGGACGCGGCCAACAACACCACGCTCATCACCTACGACGAGCGCGGCAAGACCACCCAGGTGAAGGTCCCGCACGACGGCACCGCGCCGATCACCTACGACACGACCCAGTACGAGTACGACCAGGTCGGCAACACCACCAAGGTGATCACCCCGAGGGCGGTCGCCGCGGGCTCGACGACCGCGTTCACCCAGCGCACCGACTACGACGCGCTGAACCGCCCGGTCAAGAAGTACCCGCCCTACGACCCGAACGACGCGCGTTGCAACGACCCGAACGTCTACACCCAGACCACCTACGACCAGGTGGTGCGGGTGCCGAAAACCTCATCCATAACCTGTGACGTGCAGGTTCTCCGAGGGTCGCGAGAGCCGCCCGTGCCGCCGGTCCCCGCACGGAACGTCGTCAGCCCGCTATTGCACCGCCGGGACCCGACCGCGACCGTGACCGCGCGATGAACGGTATTCTCCCGGCCCATGGCAGCGAACCGCATGAACCGCGAGGAATTCTTCGCCCAGTTGGCCGGCCTCGACGAGGAGCGGTTGAAGAAGGCGCTGTGGAACCTGTACTGGCGCGGTGCCGCGCCCGTGCGGGAGCGGATCGAGGCGGAGATGGCGCCCGCGGTGAGCGTGCCCAGGCCTCGCGCAAAGAGCGCGCCGGTGGACCCGCAGCAGGTGTTGGCACACGTACAGGAGTTCGTAGGCCTGGCCCGTGCCGGTTCCTACCTCGCTGGTGACCGCAAGGTGAGCCCCGCCGAGCGGTCCCGCTGGCGGTTCACATTCCGACGCCATGCCGAGGCGGCCCGTGAGGCGCTCGCGGCCGACGATCCGCGTCCGGGTGAGGATGCGGTGACCGCGATCGTCGACCTGGCCTGCTACTGCAAGGCCTACCAGTGCTTCCGTTCCGATGATCCGATGGAAGCCGCGAAGTTCGTCGCCTCGGATGCCGTCGCCGCGCTGTGGGCCACGATGCTGCAGCGTCACGGCCAGGTCGAGTTCGCGCAGCGGGCCATGCCGCAACTGGTCCGCTGGGAGTCGCGCTACGGATGGACGCTCCGGGGCTTCGGCCAAGTACCGGAACAGGAGACGCAGCTGGCCGTCGTCCTCGAACGACTGCTCCCGGCTCCCGACGCATGGGTGGCATGTGCAGAGCAGTATGTGGATGCCCTCGACCGTGTTGCTCAGGCGCAGCAGGGGGCGACGGATCGTCGCGGCTTCGGCTACTCGGGCGCCGCCTACGAGGGCAAGCGCCGTGCCGACGATCTGCTGGACTGGCACGGCATGCTGCTGGAGCGGCTGCCGGACTACGATGCCGGCCATCTGCTCGACAAGATTGCCGTCCACCCGGCGTTGGACGGCGGCTACCTGCTGCTGTTCCGGGCCAGGCTCGCGCTCGCACGCGGCGACCTCGGGCAGGCGCGGGCACTGGTGACGCAGGGGCTGAACGACCTCCCGGGCCTGGACACGCTCCACGAGCTGGCGGCCGAGATCGGTGCCGATGTGCCAGAGCGCGCGCGGGGCGTCCGTGAGCGCCTCCGCATCACCGTGTCCCGCTCCTAAAGCCCGCGTTCCGGGTGGGGTTCCCGGCGACGCCTCCACGCAATCTTGATCCGGGGAGGCTTCCGTGCCCGGACCACTCCGGGCCGCCTGAGCTGACTGGACTGTCGGCGCCTGGCCCCGCGCAGCCACCGGATACAGGACCGCTACGCTCGCCCGACTGCGGAGGTCCCCACGCCCGACCGGATGGATCCTTCCGCATCCTCCGGTAGTCAGACACCCCATGCCGCTTGACACCAAACGACACGGGGTGTCTGACACGCCGGCCCGGCGATCACCCCTCTGGGCTGCGGATTCTGTTCGCCTTCGACCCGTGGCGATCGAGCGTTCTGCTGGCAGCGGGGGATGAGCGGAACCGCTGGACCGAGTGGTATGCGGAGGCGATTCCGCTGGCCGAGCAGCGGTATGCGGACTACGTGAAGATCCGTACCGGGGGGAGGGTGCGCCGTGACCGGTCACTCGCGGTGGAAGGACATCCGTGCCGCGCATGCTGAATCCCGCGGGATGATCTGACGTTTTATCAGGAGCGACTGTGCGGGTCGGGGGGTTGGCGTTGGTATCGTTGCGGCGTGTCCGGAATCCGGACGCTGGATCCTTGCTGGGTGCGGGTGATCTTCAGGCGGGAGGCGGTCGAGCCGGTGCTCTCGTCGGATCAGAGCGCGTACGACAGCGAGGGCTTCGAGGAGTGGGGCACGGGTACGACTCGGCTGTCAGCGAGACTGTGACGCGGCTCGTCGCCGAACCCACCGCCGGTGCGGTGCGGCACGGGTATGCGCCCGGCCGGGGCTTCCGGCTTCGGCTGACCGGCGATGCCAGGGCCGTACGGGTGGAGGCCGCCGACGCCCGTACTGAACGCCTTCCGGCCGCCGCGCTCCTGGATGCAAGCGCCGACGCGGGCCGCAACTGGCAGTTCGTGGCCCGGTCGGCCACCGCTGATACTTCCTACGGGTCGGCGTCCCGGGCAAGACCGTCTGGGCCGAGTCCGAACTCCCGGTGGCGGAACGGTAGTCACAGGGGAGGGGAGCGAAGGCCGCCGTGGCGTCGCGTCCGGGCCGGGGCGCTCCCGGGGCGCTTACGCTGTCCGGGTGAGTTCCAGGAAAAGCCGCCGTGCTCGATCCACGTCCTCCTCTCCTCGCGCTGCCTGCCGCAGCGGGAATCCCGCCCGTCGGGCGCGGGCGGCCGTCGCGCGGTCCGCGCCGCGCGTACCGGCCCTGGCCCCCGCGCTGGCCACGATGGCGGAGAAGTGCGGCTCCTTCGCGCAGCTGCCGGACGCGCTGCACGCCGAGAGCTTCGTCAGCGGAGTGATCGGGCAGTTCCAGCACCGGATGCCTGACACGGCGGTCCTGTCCGACGTACTGCTCGACTTCGTCGACGTGCTGGAACGTACGGGCGGGCCCGAGCAGTACGCCCTGCTGCGCGCGCTCGCGGCGATCGGCCCGGCGATGATCGCCGCGGCGGCCCGGGCCGCCGCGGACCGGGTGCCGGCCGGGGCAGACTGGCGGCTGCCCGCCTGGCTGCCCTCCGTCGGGCAGGTCACCCCCGGTACGTGCAGACGGTGGACTGACCGGTTCGGGGAGGTCGAGTACCTCCTCGTCACCTACCGGTACGACGAGGACGGCCCCGAGCACGCCCTGTACGTCACCCGTGACCACAGCTGGCACGGGGCGCTGTGGTCCTCGGCCCTCGTTACCGAGGACCGCCTGGACGAGGTGTGCGAAGAACTCGGTAGGCAGGCCCGTAAGGAGGGGGTCGCCCTGGAGGTGATCCCGGCCCGCGAGGCACATGACGCGCTGCGAGACGCAGCTCTGGCCTTTCTGGAGCACCGGCACGGGCCGCCCGAGACTGGGGACGGCTGGCCCGACCGGGACTTCTTCGAGACCCTCACTCTCACCGTGCAGCGAGGGGCCGCGCTCCGGGCCGACGCCGCCCCCGATGTCCTCGCCGCCGGCACCTTGGCCGCACACCGGTCCTCGGCTCTGTCGTGGCGGGCGCAGGATGCCGAGGAGCTGCACGCGCAGTTCCTGGCCTCCCCCGAGGGCGCGCGGCTCACCACCCACGCTGCTCGCATTTTGCCTCTCAACCTGATGCGGCTCAGCGCCGACTTCATGGGCCGCGACCCGCGCCGTATCGGCCCCAGGGCCCTGGACCGTCTGCTGGGCGAGCTGCTCCCCGCCTCCCTGTTCGCCCCTGACGCCCTGCTCAAGGAGCTGCCCGCCGCGGTGGAGGCGTGGTTCGGGTGGCTGGGGGAGAGGCATCTGCCCGCGGGGGAACGCAAAGCGGTGGCCCGGCAGGTACGTAAGCTGGCGGCCAAGCTGCCCAAGCGCGCCCGAGCGTCCCACAACCCCGCGCGCCCCTACATCGCGGACGTGGAGGAGAACGGTCACGACGGCGACGTCCTCCAGGCGGTCCTGGAGCGGCGGAGCTTCGCTGTGCCATATCCCGGCGAGCGGCTCGTCGAGCCGGGCACTCCGCCGGAACTCGTCGTGAGGCTGAACGCGCTGCGGCCCGACGTTCCCAAGGACCGGGAGGCGATTGTGCTGTGCGAGTTGCTGGCCCGCGGGCTCGACCCGGCGGAGTACCCGTACCACGTCCATGTCGTCGAACAGCTCTGGGCCGATCAGCCTCGGGAGGTGTGGGAGAGCGCCCAGCGGCTGCGGGCGCGCGGCCTGTCCCGGGAGCGGGTCCTGGAGCTCCTCGCGGGGGCGCTCCGCCCGCATGCGCGCGAGCTTCCCGTGGGTACGGGCGGGGTCGGTTTCGACCCCAAGGAGTATCTGGACTCTCTCGCCGCCCTGTAGGGCCTGACCGGCGTAGGGAAGGCCGGAACGGCCATGCCCTCGGCGAACGTTCGGCGTCGCCGGTCGGCTTGAATGAACGCTGTGGGTTTCAGCGAGGATGACTGGCGGGCAGCGGCCGGGCCCCGTTCCCGGACTCCTGAAGGACCCCGAAGCGCTGAGCTGCGCGTTCTTCGACGCCCTGCCCCGGATCGGCCACGCCATCACCGTCTCGGGCCGGCTGGAGTCCTTCTTCTCCCATGAGTACGGCTGAGCTCGCGAACGTGGATCAGCCCCCGGTGCGGCGACGACTCCTGGTCCCGCCGGCATCCGCCTGGACCGGCTTCACGGCGTGCTGCGGGCCGCCATGGGCTGGCAGAACTACCACATGCACGAATTCGCCATCACGGGCACCCGCTACGGCACCCTGGCCCACCCGGGAGCGGGACCGGGAGCCGACCGCGTACCCGAACCGTCAGGCGTGTACCTGGCGGCAGCCTCAGACAGGACGGGTTACGTGGAGTCTCTCGCGGCTCTGTGACAGAGAAGAGCGTGCCCGGGCCGCTGGCGGCCGGCGTGGTGCGGCCGCCTGCCAGACTGGAGGGACCACACGGCGCGGGCAGGAAGGCGACAGCACCGATGGGCAAGCGCAACCAGGAACGACGCAAGGCGAAGCAGAAGCAGCGCCGCCAGCAGGCACGGGGGCAGGAGCGGCGGCAGTCGACGCGCTCCGGGGCGGCCTTCGGATTCGGCGGCACCTTCGGCGGCGGTGCGCAGGACGGGCCGTTCGCTTTTGTGCCGCCGCCGCGCGCGCCCTCACTCGCCGATGAGCTGGAGCGGGCGGTCCACGAGGTGATCGAGGTGCCTGAGGAACACGCCGAGCGGGAGATCGCCGCCGCTGCGTCCTGGCTCGCCTCCGCCGAGTGGCGCAGGCCGGCTCTCAGTCGGGCCGTGCTCGCAATGACCGACCGGCTCTTCGGTGCGCTGTGGCGCGCCGGCTGGCAGCCGGCTGACGTCGTACGGGTCGTACGCAAGGAGCTGAAGCCCCGCCATGGCCGCCTGGCGGTGGACCTGATCGCCGCCGAGGCGCGGCGGTACGCGGCCCGGGGGCTTGACCACCGTTGGGCGGCGCAGCTGAACGAGCTCGAGGCGCGTGTGTGGTGGGAGTCCGACGAACAGTGGCTGCCCGGCGCGGCCCTTCGTGAGAAGGTGGACCATCTCGATGTCGCGCGCTGCCTGATGGAGCTGCTGCGGCTGCTGTCCTGGCTGCCTGCTCTCGAGCTTCTGTGCCTGCCGCCGAACGCCTCCTCGACCGCTGCGGCGGCCCGGCCCGCGTCTCCTGAGGCGGCGCGGATGCTGGGGCGTATTCGCGCCCTTCTGACGAAGGCCGAGTCGACCGAGTTCCCCGAGGAGGCCGAGGCGCTCACCGCCAAGGCCCAGCAGCTGATGTCCGAGCACAGCATCAGCGAGGCCCTGTTGGCCGCGCGCGGTGGAAGCCGGGACACGCCGGCCGGTATCCGGGTGGGGGTGGAGAACCCGTACGAACAGCCCAAGGCGATCCTGCTCGAGGTGGTGGCCCAAGCCAATCGCTGCCGCTCGGTGTGGTCGAAGAACCTCGGCTTCGCCACGGTCATCGGCTTTGAGGCGGACCTGGACTCGGTGGAGCTGCTGTACACCTCGCTGCTGGTCCAGGTGGCCGCGGCCCTCCAGGCCGAGGGCGGACGCACGCATGTGGGCGGTGGCAGTCGTACCCGGTCCTTCCGTCAGTCGTTTTTGACCTCGTACGCGACCAGGATCGGCGAGCGGCTCACCGAGGCGACCGCACAGGCCACTGACGAGGCGGTGGCCGCGTCGGGTGTCCCGGGAGCGTCGGCGCGGGCGGGTGCGGGTACGCCCGGGGTGCTGCCCGTCCTCGCCGCCCGCCACCGGGCGGTCGAGGAGGAGACCGAACGGATCTTCCCTCAGATCTCCTACTCCCGGTCCTCGGGCATCAGCGACTGGGAAGGCTGGACGAGCGGTCGCGCGGCAGCAGACCGCGCGAGCCTCGGCAGCGACAGCGGGGCCTTGCCCTCCCGCTGACCAAGACCCTGCGCCATGCACTGCCGGGTTCGGCGGCGCGCCCAGTGAGCAGGCGCGAGTGGATCGACCATCTCCTGTTGCTGGCGCGCTGCGAGACCGCGAGGGACGCCGAACTGCTCGTAGCAAGGAGATCCGCCGTCGCACCGACGTGGTCGGTATCTTCCCCGACCGCACCGCCCTGATCTGGCTGGTCCTGGCCGAGCAGAACGACGAATGGACCGAGGCCGGCCGCTACATGGGCCGCGAACTCCTCGCCAAGGCCCCGTAGTGCTTCAAAAAGGCTTCGCAGGCTATGAGCTGCGGCTTTGTCCTTCCGTCAGGCTGTGCGGTGGTACTCGTTGATGAGTGCCGCCACGGCTTGGCGGCGTCCGATCCGAGCTGTGGGCGGTGCCCTGTTACCAGAGTCGTCCTCGCGCGACCAGGAGCGTATCGTCAGTGGTCAACTCGCCCCTCGGACACAACGCTTGACGATACGGAATCGAGGGCCTCGACCTTACGGTCGCGGTCCTCGTTGCGTGTTCGTAGCTAATAGTGACGCCTGTGCGTGCCGACAATCCCGTCACCCTATGCGACCTGCGCGTACTCGTGGATGAGGCCGCCAAGGCGGTCGCGCCGGATGCCGCGCGATGGGCCA
>NZ_JBITGJ010000185.1:0-8957 GCF_044456925.1 Streptomyces sp. NPDC050743 | reverse complement strand
CGACGGTGCCGGTCAGGTCCGCAGTCATTGTCACCCCACTTACCGTACCAGTTCGTAAACTGTTACTCGATTAAGATCGTTTATTAGTTTCGATGGTATCAGATGCTCAATGATGGAGGGGGTCGCAGAGCCGGGGGTCGCGGTGGTGGTGAGGCCGCGGGCTGTCATGTATCCGCCCTGGTCGCAGGGGGCAGGTCCCTCACGTGCGACCGCGCTGGTCGGCGACGACGGTGGCCTTCATGATGTTCTGCTTCTTCTTCCCGACATGAACGCCCTTTCTGTCCCTGCGGCTCGCTCCAGGCCGGCCGGCCCTGGGTCTCGGTGGCATCCGGCCTGAGCTCGACATCCTCGGCATGGGCGTAGGCGAACACGTCATGAAGTGCCCGAAGCTGCAGGGCAGGGCGCGCAGGGGCGACGCGTCCACGTTCCCGGGTGATGGAGCGGAGGTTGCACCGTGCAGACCGACACCGGCACTCAGCCGACCCAGGCAGCGTCACCGCAGCGCAAGCCGCTCAAAGACCTGCGAGGTTTCTGGCGCGCCCTGCTCGCGCTCCGGCTGGCAGGTAGCGACGGTTTCCCCACCGGCCCGGTCGGCGCGCTCGCGCTGACGGCCGGATCGACAGGCGCGGCGATCGCGGCGTTTCGGCTCGCTGCGGCGGACCACCCGAGGGCCGGCAAGTTCTCACCTCGTTGAGAGGCGGGCGAACAGGCTGCGCCCGGTGGGGCGCAGGCCGAAGCGCTGTTCGGCCTCGGCGCCGAGGTACTCCCGGCAGGCCGTCAGGAACAGCATCGTCGTCTGCTTGAGAGGGGCGGCCGGGCCCGACTCGGCGTCGTCGTGGCGCAGCCGGTGGACGTACTTGCGCGCACTGGTCGACGAGCGCCAGGGCGGCGGTCTGGAGGTCCGGGCCACCCCTCGGCCATGACCGCACCCATGCGGTTGTCGAGGTCGAGCATGGGCTGGCAGACCTGGTCGCGTACCGCGGCAGGGAGAGCCGGCTGACAGGTCGACGATGGTCTTGTGCGACGGCATCAACGCCGAACCCATCGGCGGGCGATGACGTCTCCAGGGATGCAATCGCCGGTTTCAGCTCCTCATCGGGTAGCTGCCTGATGCGGTACAGGTCGTGCCGCAGCCGCTCGGCGGGCTCGGCACGTAACGCCTCGACAGCCACAAGGCAGTCAAGGTCGGTGAGCGTGACCGGAGGACGTTGCGGCCTCCTAGGGGTGTCCTACCGCAACCGTGATGTCCGAAAATGTGTCTCTCATCCCGTGCTCGACGCTGCGGTGCGGGTGAGGTGCCGGGGCGCGGCGGCCTTGGGGGGAGGGACATGAGCACTTGGGCGGTGCCGGGATTCACCGAGTCGCTGGAACTCGGTTCGGGGGCGAGCGGACGGGTCGTGCTCGCCGTTCATGTGGAGACCGGGGTTCCGGTCGCGGTGAAGTACCTCAGCGACTCCCTGCTGACCCAGCCGGGCTTTGTGCAGGGGTTCCGCTCGGAGGCGCGGCTGCTGGGCGGGTTGGAGAGTCCGTACGTCGTCGGCCTGTATGAGTACGTCGAGAGCCCTGACGGGGCCGCGATCGTGATGGAGCTGGTCGACGGCGTCTCGCTGCGCACCCTGCTGATCAGGCAGGGACCGCTGGTGCCGGAGGCGGCGCTCACCGTCCTCAAGGGCTCGCTGCTGGGGCTGGCCGACGCGCACCGGGTCGGTGTCGTGCACCGCGACTACAAGCCGGAGAACGTCCTGGTCGGCACGGACGGGTCCTCCCGCCTCGTCGACTTCGGCATCGCGGTGGACTGCGGCGTCAGCGCGGGCATCGCCGGGACCCCGGCCTATATGGCGCCGGAACAATGGACCGGCGCGCCCGCCTCGCCCGCCGCCGATGTGTACGCGGCCACGGCCACCTTCTTCGAGTGCCTGACCCGCCGTAAGCCGTACCAGGGCGAGAACTTCGCCGAGCTGGCACTACGGCACCTGGACGCGCCGATTCCGGTGGAGCAGGTGCCGGAGGCGGTACGGGGTCTGGTGGCGCGGGGCCTGGCGAAGAGCCCGGCGGAACGGCCCGCACACGCCGAGGAGTTCGTGCGGGAGCTGGAGGTGGTGGCGGGGGCGGCGTACGGGCCCGACTGGGAGGAGCGCGGCCGCGAGGCGCTCGCAACGCTGGTTGCGCTGCTGCCCCTGCTGTTGCCATCGGGGCGTACGTCCCCGGCCTCCACGACGGACGTCGCCCGGACGGTGCTGCGTCAGCCCTCCGCGGGAGGCCGGCTGCGGCCGTGGCTGCCGGGCCGGGCGGGACTGGTGCTGTCGGCGGCCCTGGTGCTGCTGGGCGTACTTCTGGCCTACGGTGTCCGGTCGGCCCCGGCCGCTTCCCCGGGCGAGGCGGCGCGGGCGCTGGCGACGAGCAGCGTGGGACCCGGGCCCGACCATGTCGCGGAGTTGAGCCAGACGCCCACGCCGTCGGTCACGGCGACCGCCCCGACGGCCCCTGAGTCACCCACCGATCCGGCCACATCGTCGGCCTCGCCTCCGCCGCCCCCGGTGACCCCGACCCCGACCACCCCCGACGTCGATCCCCCGCCGGTCGATTCCCCGCCGGCCGTCAAGGACATCGCGGCGGACCTCCAGACGACCAGCCCCACGACCGCCACGGCGACGTTGACGATCACCACGGACGGCCCCGGGCCGCTGACCCTCACCGTCGAGTGGTTCACCAGCGACGAGTCCGCCGGGCCGCCTACGCCCGACGGCCCACCGGACACATTCAAGCGCGGCGGCGCGAGCAGCTACACCGTCACCGTCGAGCACGCCTTCCAGAGAAATTCCTGCTACTGGTGGACCGTGACGGCGACCACCGACCCGGCGTCCGCCGACGGCGGGGCGACCGCGCAGCCGCCGCTACATGTGTGTCTGGTGGTGGGGCAACAATGACCACCCCCGAAGACCAGGTTCCCGAGGAGCCCACCCGCAGACTCCGCCCTGCCGAGGCCGAGTACAGCGCGACGGTGCTGGCCAGCCACTGGTTCACGGGCCCGGAACAGGAGGGGGCCACGGCGACGGTGCCGGAGCAGGGGGAGCCCTCCGCGACGGTGCCGGTCGGGGGGTTCACAGGCCCGCGGTGGCAGGTGTCCCCCGCAACGGTGCCGGACCGCGTGGAGGGCACCGTCCTACGCTTCGGCCCCGGTGTCACGGCGGCGGCCCACCATGTCCACAGCACGCTGCCCGTCACGCCCCCGCCCGTCCCGCGCAGCGGCCTGCGCCGCTACGCGCTGACGGCGCTGGTCTTCCTCTGCGTCCTCGCCTTCCTGGCGTGGCAGCGGCTCGGCCCCTCGGTGGAGGTACGAGACGTGTCGGTCACCGCCCGCCCGGCCAAGCTGGGCTGCGGCGAGACGGCGCAGATCCTTGCCCAGGTCACGACGAACGGCCGCCCGGGGATGTTCACCTACCGCTGGTTCCGCAGCGACGGCAGGTCCTCGGACGTCCTGCGCGAACGCCTGCCCCGCGGCCAACGTCACGCCACCCTCAGCCTGCGCTGGACCTTCGAGGGCAAGGGCCACCTCCCCGGCCGAGCGGAACTCCGCGTCCTCACGCCGTCGATGCGCACGGCGGTCACGAGGCTGACCTACGACTGCCGATGACCTCGCGGTGGCCTGTTCGGCCGAAGTGGCCACCGCAGCGGGCATGTTCGGGGCGCTTAACTGGCGCCAGAAAACCGCCACGGGATGATCATGGAGACCGGAGGTCTCGCTACGGCGTGTTGCTCGCGAGGGCGGTGACGTGACAAGTAGCTCTGTGTAACGCCTGCTACTCTCCGTTACACTCAGCGGCAGGTGGCTGCTTATCGCAACGACTGCTGAGCACTCATGCAGCCGGTCCGATCTTGCGACACGCCGATGTTCAGTGTCGGGAAACGGTCGTTATCTTGAGCTGCGAAATGCTGTGCCCCGCTGGCCTGCGGCGATGCGGTGAGGACAGCGTCCACGAGGTAGCTCACGAGGCTACTCAGGGGCCTGTCAGCAGGGCCCGATCGTTGCCGAACCTCGACCTTGGCGGCTGGCCTTCGGGACGGGCGGGCTCTGGAGCCTGGCGGCGCGGAGGTCGCCGAGCGCGTGGGCGAGTTGTTCTCGGAGCTGGCGGTTCTCCTCGGTGAGGCGGCGGTTGCGTTCGTTGGCGGCCTCCAGGCGCCGGATGAGCGATGCGTCGGAGGCTCGCTGCCGGGCCGGAACCGGGTCGGCGGAGGCTCGCTGCCGTTCGGTCCGCAGGCGTTCGATTTCGGCTCGCAGGTCGGGCTGGGTGTAGAGCCAGGATCTTGAGACGCCGGCGGCACGGGCCACGATGTCGAAGGTGACGGCCGTGCCTGCGGCGTCGATCTCGCGTAGGGCCCTGATCGCCTTGGCCCTGGTGTACTCGTGGCGGTTGCGGGCCGCGGCGGCGATATGGCGGGAGTTGTCAGCCCGCATCAGCCACCTCCGCTTCGCCGGGAGCCTCGTCGTCTTCCAGGGAAGCGATGATCCGGTCGAGGCTGCCGAGGGCCTGCCGGTTCATCTCGACGACACGGAGCTGGCCGCGGGCCTCGGCAGCCGAGACGATCTGTAGAAGCTGTTGGCGCTGCTGCCGGTGCTGGGGCAGGAACTCCGGGGTTGTCACGAACATTGGGCACGTCAAGCAGGCATTGGCGTGCGGGCAGCTTTTCTGTACCGGCAAGCCGCAGAAGCCGTTGGGCAGGGCCTGGGTGACCCGGCCGAGACGCTGTTTGGCCCAGGACGCCTCGGCCAACGGCCCTTCGGGGTCGAGGGTGAGGGTCTGGCCGGTGATGTCGACCTTGCGGGCCTGCTCCCAATGCCGACGGATCGTGGTGTCGCTCAGCCGGGCGTAATGCGCCGTCATCATGTGGGAGTCGTGGTCGAGGATCCGACGCACGACTTCCTGCGGGACATCCCGGTTGATCAACCGTGTCCCCAGCGTATGACGGAACTGGTGAGGGGTGACCTTCACGAGATGACCGTGTTCGTCACGGACGTCGCACGCCTTCAACCACTGGTGCATCGCCCTCCGGTAGACGTTGTCGTCCGTAGGCTCGTGCCCCTCTGCGTTCTTCAGGGATCGAGGGGAAAAGCACCGGAGTGCCTTGCGGCCAGCGATCACGAAGACGGCGCTGGTGATCTCGGATCTCGCGTTCGAGTTCCTCGTCGATGGGGACGAGCGCTTCACGTTTCATCTTGTGGTTCAGATAGCGCAGGTAGGGGGCGCCGTCCGCGTCGTGGACGATGCAGTCGTGCGGCAACCGCACCGTGTCGGTGATCCTCAGCCCGCAGCGCATCAGGATGAGCGTGACCAGTCGGTAGGACGGGGTCTTCCACCGGTCCAGGTTCGAGCGCTGCTCCAGCTGCGTCATCACCGGTTCGCTCAACGCCCGGGGCAGCCGCTCGTCGTGACGGGGAAAGTCCTCGGGGAAAAACACAGCGCTCGTGGGCAGGGTGTCGTCCCAGCGGTGCTGACGAATGGCCAGGAAGAAGAGGTTGAGCTGTCCGATGAAGTTCCGGTGCACCGCTCGCCCCGCGTAGTCAGCGTGCAGATGGGCGAGATACCTCTCCAGCAGCGGCCGGTCCACCTGGTCAAGGCGGACGACGCGGACCGCAGGCGACGCGAGGAACTGCGCGAAGTGGGTAACGGCTCGTGTGCCGGAGGCTGCCGACTCGGCGCCAAGCCCCGTGCTGAGCCGCCACCTGGCCCACCGCTTTGCCAGATCCTTCAGCCAGGGCTGTGGGATCCGGTCGAAAAGGATGTGAGCGATCTTGGCCTTGATCCCCAGCTCGCGCAGCCGCCAGACGTCCCGGTCGTACTCGCTGTCCCAGCCGTTTCGACGACTGGCTTCCTCGGTGCGTTGCCCTGTGTGGAGCTGGAGCCTGGGGCGTTCGTGCCCCTCCTCTCCCAGGCCGACGGGCATGTGCGAGGTCTCGCTCACAGCCGCACCTCCGTGCCGTCGAACCAGCCGGCGGCCTCCAGCGTCTTCCGGGCGTCCTCGGCGGTGAGGTGCCCGTATGTCTCGGTCGTAGTGGTCAGGCTGACGTGTCCCAGCAGCTTGCTGACCACCTCGACCGGGGTGCCGCCCCGCAGCAGCCTGGTGGCGTAGGTGTGGCGATACCAGTGGGGGTCATAGTCGATGCCGGTCTTGCGGCGCAGACGTCTGACCAGGTCGTAGACGGCCGCGTAGGTCATCGCGTGTCCGTGAGGCGCGGCCCAGAGGTTGACGAAGACGTAGTCGGAGTCGAGGTCGCCGTACTCGATGTGCATGTAGTCGGCATAGAGCCGGATCAGTTCGGCGCTGACCGGGATCGTCCTGCTCGTCGCCGACTTGGTGCGGGCGCCGTTGGCGTTGAGCCGCGGCACCACCGACAGCTCACGCTCGGCGACGGCCCAGTCCTCGTGCCGCAGCCCGAGGGCCTCCCCGATCCGCATGCCGGAGTCGAACAGGACGGCGAACAGCAGCCGGTCCCGCAGTCGCTCGCAGGCGTCCAGGATCGCCTGGGCCTCGGCGGCAGTGAGGATACGCGGGAGCTTCTTCGCCGTCCTCAGCGAGATCGCCCGCCGCTGCTGCGGCCGGCCCTTGGTGACGTGGTGCAGAAATGGCTTCCACGCGGTGCTGCGGCGCCCGGCCGGCTGCCAGGTCGTCAGCAGCTCACCCAGGTCGACGCCGTGGCGGGCGGCGTGCTGGTAAAAGGCGCTGACCGCCGAGAGTTTCCGGTTCACCGTGGACTCGCCGCAGTGGTGCTCGACCGACGGCAGCACTGCGACCGCCCCAGTCCGGGCCGTCGGTGGCAGCCGCAGCCAGGCGACGAACTCTCCGACGTCCTCCAGCCGGACCTCGCGCCAGTCCAAGCCCTGGACGCCGAGGAAGGAGAACCAGTCCTTCAGATCGTGCGCGTACGCCTTGACTGTGTTCGGGGACCGCTCGATGTCGGTGAGATAGGCCAGGTAGCGCTCGATCGGCTCGACCGGGGCGGCGTCCTCGCCGAGCACCGTCCATGATTCAAGCGGCGAGGACGGCATCACCACGCGCTGTACGAGCATCGGACCTCCGGGGAATCTGCGTGATGGACAGCGGCAGATAACCACATCCACCAGGCAGTACCCGGGGCCTCATCTGGGCTTGCTCAACATCAAGGACGCCCTTCGGACGGCTCAAGATAACGATCGAATGACGACAGGGGGGAGGGACGTCCAATGAACCCGGACTTTCCGGGGCCCGACGACGGCTCAGATCCAATGAGATCCGATGACGGTTGACGACAGGGTTAGATGACACCCGGGTCCGATGAGGCGGCAGGAGCGAGGGACAGCGTGGCCAATCTCGTCTACAAGCGGGTGTCGACCGACCAGCAGTCGACTGACCGTCAGAACCTCGTCCTGGCCGAGGTCGGGATCGAGGACCCGGTCGTCTTCGAGGAGGAGGCAGGCACCTCCAGCCGCCTCCACCCGCTTGAGCGTCCGAAGTTCGGCGACCTGCTCACCTACGCGCGGCCGGGCGACACCGTGCACATCTCCGAGATGTTCCGCCTCGTCCGCGGCACCGGCCACATCCTCGACGTACTCGATGTCCTCCACCGCGACCAGGTCGCCCTGCGCATCCACGACGGCGCGTTCTCCGGCATGGACCTCACCGCCCGCCACCCGCGCACCGGCGAGCTGCTGTCCACCGTGAAGTTCATGGTGCAGACCCTCGCCGCCGCCGGCGAACTCCAGCGCGACCTCCAACGGGAGCTGACCTACGACGGACTGCGGGCTGCCGAGGCCAAGGGCAGCAAGGGCGGTCGCCGCCCCGCCCTTGCAGGCGAGACGATCGCCGACGTGCGCACCGCCTACCTGGAGGGCCAGTCCATCGCCGCCTTGGCCCGCGAGCACAACGTCAGCCGCGGCGCCGTGCGCACCGCCGTCGCGGATCTTCTGCCCGAGCACGTCGCCGACGAAGTTCCCCCGACCCCGGAGCTGCTCGTCACCCTCGACATGCCCGGCAAGGTCGCCGACTTCCTCCGCACCGCCGAGCTGAACAACGCCGAGCGGACCGCACTCGACGAGGGCCAGGCCGTACGACGCGGCACGGGCTACACCCTCCGCGTCACCGCCGCGCCCGCGGTCCACCGTCAACTCCTTGACCGCTGCCAGGTCCTCGACGGCGCCGGGGCGATCCCCGCCCAGCGCAAGGCCCGCCGCGAGTACGAGAACCGCGTCAGCACCCTCGGAGCCCCAGCCTGACCATGATCACCGGCTTAGCGTTAACCGCTGTACCGATGTCCCAAGGCCGGTGACAGCCGAGGGATCGTCGGAGCGGGGTCATGCTCCGATGACCGGTGGTTCCCCCACGATCGGGTGGAACGCCATGGCCGCGGTCAGCCAACGTGCGTGTCGAGCTCTTGCCTGAGCGGGCATCTCCTGGAGCAACTTCAGCAGGTCAAGGGCGCGCGGTCTCCGCGCGAAAGCGGCCGGCCCCATGGCGAGGACACCAGCCGCGTGATTGAAGTCACCAAGGAGCGTCGGCTCTGTTGGTGGTCACCCTTGGGGTTCTCGAACGCTGGTCGATGTCGATCCGGTCGGGCGCCTACCGGATGACGCTTCGTCTTCTTCGCAGGTAGAGAGGGTGAACGTTGCCTGATTGCGGCCTGGATGCGGTGGCCGTTGACGTAACCCTGCCCCGTCACAGGGTGAGAGTGCGCTCCTTGACCAACTTCATGGTCATTTGTGAGTTCATTCTGGCCACGCCCGGCAGATTGGTCAGTTTCGTCATGTAGAAGCGCTCGTAGGTGTCGGCGTCCGTGGTGGCGACCCAGATCACGTAGTCCGGATCGCCGAACATGCGCCTGCATTCGATGATCTCCGGAAATTCGCGGACCTGGTCCTCGAACGCCTCGATGGTGGATTGGTCCTTGATCATCATGTTCGCCTGGACGAGGACCTGGAAGCCTC
>NZ_JBITGJ010000184.1:0-9002 GCF_044456925.1 Streptomyces sp. NPDC050743 | reverse complement strand
AGGGGCCTTACGTCTGCCCGGAGTTGGGAGTACACCACGAGACTCCCGGAGGCGATCACCCTCAGCGACCGTCGGTTACCGGGAAAGGCTCATTGTGGGCACGGCACTGCTCCATGAGCGCCGATATTGTCGGCGTTTCCTCGGAAGGCGGCAGCACGCGTGCGGCAGACCGGCCCACCACGTCCCCGGCGGAGTACCCGAGAAGCTGCTCGGCGGCCTGCGTCCATGCGACCACCGTCCCACGCTCATCGAGCATCGCGACCGCCGAATCGGATATCTCGCACGTGTTCGATCGCTCACCAAGGTTCACCCTGTCAGTGCTGGTCATCGAGTTTTCGTCCTCAACTAGGTGACTCGCTCTCATGCGGGTCGGCTGCGGAGACCAGGGCCACGGCGGGGTGGGCGACTGGAGCAGCACGTGTCCCGGCAGGACGTGGACGACCTCGGCCGGGTCCTACTGAGATCAAGTCGTTTAGATTTCTACCTTTTGGGTGGTTGACACGGCAGGGCTCCGATTTGTGACAGGGCTGCAGCCGGGGCTGATGCCAACGCGGTCCACCCCGGCCGCCGCAGGTCCGCGGGAGGGGTGGAACACGCGGGCACCGCAGATCCGGCAGGGCAGCCCGACCCCCCGGGATGCGCAGGCCACAACCGCGCACACGGATCGGCAACCGACTGTTTGCCGCCGACGCGGTCTTGAGTAACTGGCCGATCTCCGCCGGGACCGGGCCGTCGGAGATCGGCGGCCTCCTGGCGCCTGTCCAGCAGCCTCTATGAACGCCGTCGTCGGCCGGCGAGCCGGCGTCGAGAAAACGAGAGGCTTCTCGGCAACGGGTGAAACGAGGGCCACGTACGGCGGATGAAAAGTGAGCCACTCCGCGATCTCTTGATCATCCTGACTTCACTGTCTGTGGGTCAGGAGGAAGCGAGGGTGATCGACGTGGAGGACTGGGCTGAGATCCGCCGGATGCACCGGGTTGAGGGGCTGTCGGCGCGGGCGGTGGCCCGGCAGCTGGGGATCTCCAGGAACACCGTGTTGCGTGCTCTGGCCTCGGACCGGCCGCCGCGGTACCGGCGGGCGTCGAAGGGCTCGGCGGTGGACGCGGTCGAGCCGGCCGTGCGGGAGCTTTTGAAGCAGACGCCGACGATGCCCGTGACGGTGATCGCGGAGCGGATCGGCTGGGAACGTGGGATGACGATCCTGCGCGAGCGGGTGCGCGAGCTGCGGCCGGCCTACCTCCCGGTGGACCCGGTCTCGCGGACGGTCTATGAGCCGGGCGAGCTCGCGCAGTGCGACCTGTGGTTCCCGCCGGTCGACATCCCGCTCGGCTATGGCCAGACCGGGCGCCCGCCGGTACTGGTCATCGTGTCCGGCTACTCCAGGATGATCACCGCCCGGATGCTTCCCTCACGGCAGACCGGCGACCTGATCGACGGTCACTGGCGCCTGCTGACCGGCTGGCAGGCCGTGCCGAAGACACTGGTCTGGGACAACGAGCCGGGCATCGGCAAAGGGCGCTTGACCAGCGAGTTCGCCGCGTTCGCGGGCCTGCTCGCCATCCGGGTCCACCTCTGCCGGCCCCGGGATCCAGCAGGCCCGGGCCAGCGGAGCCAGTGTCATCGTCGCGCCCTTCCCCGACCCGGTGGGCCGAGACGCGGTCATCCAGTTTGCCGGTGGGGTCAACACTCAGCTGTACTGGCACACCACACCACCGGCCTACAAGCCGCCGCAGACCGTCCCGGACAACCGCGTGTACCTGCCGCCGGATGGGTCAGCGCCTTTCTGCGCTCCTACCTGAAGTTCACCAGCGGCGTGGTCGAGTCCGATGTTCCGAAGGCGAATGCGAGCGAGATCGGGCTGCCCTCGCAGACGTTCCGCAGGATCCGCCTCACCTCTCCCTTCGGCAGGACCGTCATCTCGGTGACCAACGGGCACCTGCCCTACCCGTACGGGCATGAGACCACGGGGTACAAGGTGGCGAACCTCGCGACGACACTGAGCAAGGCCAAGGCCGCCGGCGCCACGGTGCTGTCCGGTCCCCACCTCTCGGGCGGCCGCCACAGCGCCATCGTCACGTTTCCCGGTGGTTACGTCGCCGAGATCCACGACGACAATTCTGGCTGACCTCAGTTCGGCGCCACGTAGTCCAAGTCGGACAACAGCCGCTCCACATCCGTCATGAGCGAGCCGTAGACGTGCCATGCGCCCGGCCTGGCGAGAGTTCCCCGGCCGATCAGATCGGTCATCGTCTCATGCCAGGCCAGGGCGCCCTCGATCGCCTTCCGTAGCCGTTCGCGAGGGTACGAGGAACCGGCCTCCGTGCGCGGGCCGACCAGTTCCTTTACCGCCGCACCCGCCAGTTGCAGGGTCTCGGCGTACCGGTCCAGGAACTGAAGCCCCAGATGGTGGTCGGGACGGTGGTCGTGGGCGCTGTCGGCGAGGGTCCGCGCGATTCCACGCACCTGGAGTGACACCCCGCGCAGGGCGGCGAACAGTTCCCCGTACGTCACGTCACCGCGTCGCCCACGCGTGATGCAGCGCGCGTTCCAGCGCAGACTCTCGTCGGCCTGTCGCACCTGCTCCTGAGCGTACGCCAGGTGCTTTTCGAGTTGGCGCCCCCGGTGCAACCAGACGTGGGCCCTGGAGGGCAATTCCCCCTGGGCCAGACCTGCGCCCATGTCGTGAAGCAACTCCCCGACGGCGTGGGCGAGGTCTCTTACGGCCGAGGCGGATTCGTCCACGTGCAGCGGGGGCAGCACCAGCGCGTTGACCGCGATGCCGACGGCCGCGCCGACCAGCGTCTGGAGCACAGGTGAGACAAGGCCACCCATCGGATTGCCCGCCATCGCAGCCAGCGCGACGACCGCGGTGGAAGCGACCTGGAGCCGTCCCTCGGCGGTGCGGCGAGGACCCACCAGGACCGTGAGCAGAGCGATGACCGCGATGGCACCTGCGGTCGGCCCCAGCAGCCGGACGGTCGTCAGGGCGAGGGCCAGAGCAACGACCTTCGCTGTGACGCTGCGCAGGGCGTTGGCGACGGAGCGGTACACCGTGTACGCGTTGACCATGAGCAGGGCTGTGGCGACCGCCACGTAGGGGCGTCCGCCGGGGGCCACCGGGCCCGACACGGTCCAGGCGAGCAACGCCGCTGTCAGCGCCTTGATCCCATAGACCAACTGGCCGGTTCGCCGGCGACGGAGCCTGCCCGTGAGGTGGCGCACCCGTCCGATCGCCCGTACGGGCAGACGACCGAGGCAGATAGTTGAATCTTGCACAAGAAGATGATTGCACGCTATGCTCCGTTTGCGTCGAATGATGGTCGGGTGACATCCCCCACCACAGGCGATGACACGGCCCCCGGTCCAACGTCTGCGACTCCGCCCACGCCGCCTCTCCCGGCCCATGGGTCCTCAAGGTCGAGAGAAGCTCTCCCGATCCTCAGACCCCACCCCGTGCTCTACCCGGAGCCTGTCCCCGGACGAGCAGGGTGACGGCGGAAAGGACCGCCGTCACCGGCGGACAGGAACAGCCGCCCGCATGCGAAGAGGACTGCCGCGGGCAGGCTTGAGAGTCGCCATGCCCCACCGCACCACGGGAGGCCTCTTGAGCGCCGTGGTCGGTGCCTTCGGTGCGCTGATCGTCCTCGGGACGTTCTCCTCGGTGCTGCGGACCTTGCCGGTTCCCCGCGCAACCCGATCTGCCCTCACGCGTGTACTGCACAAGATGGTGCAGGTGCCGCTTCAGTTGCCGGCGGACCGCTGCAGCAGCGAACAGGCCGAGCCGCACCAGCCCGACTACGGTGGCCTGGGACCACCGACCCTGCCGCGTTATCGAACCCCGCCACGCTGCCCACTTACACGGTGCTGGTGGAATGGCCTGCCGGGCAGGACGCTCCGACTGGTTACTGCAGATCCAGGCCCTGGACCGGTCCCAGCCCGTGCTGCCGATCATGCCGGGCATGCCCGAGCGGCGCACCCATGACTATGTCCGCAACGGCCTGACCACCTTGTTCGCCGCCTTCGATGTCGCCACGGGTGAGGTCATCACGGCCCTGCACCGCCGGCACCGGGCCGCGGAGTTCAAGAAGTTCCTGATCCGGATCGACAAGACGGTGCCCGCCCACCTGCAGATCCACCTGATCGTGGACAGCTACGGCACCCACAAGACTCCTGCGATCAAGGCCTGGCTGGCCAAACACCCCGGGTTCGAGCTGCACTTCACCCCGACCGGCTCCTCCTGGATCAACCAGGTCGAGCGGTGGTTCGGCTACCTCGCCCATCAGATGATCCGCCGCGGCGCACACAAGAACATCCAGGCCCTGGAAGCCGACATCCGGGCCTGGGCCAAAGACTGGAACGAAGACCCCAAGCCGTTCATCTGGACCAAAACAGCCGAAGAGATCCTCGACTCCCCCGCCCGCCTCTGCCGACGGATCTTTCGCGCAGGACACCAGGAACGGTGAGCCCTCTACACCGACGGGCCCTTCGCCAGCATCTTCCGCTGCACCCGCTTGCCCTGCGCGACCGCCAGGGGGACGGCACGCAGCCCGAACGAGGGCAGCGCGTCTGCCAGGCGCGCCTGCAGTCCCCGCCAGCCCGGTACCGCGGTGACCGGGCGTGGGCGGTCCAGCACCTTGCGCACCGCGTCGACGACCTCCTCGGGCATGAGCAGTTTGCCGGAGAAGGACAGTGCCGCAGCGGAGTCGTCGAGTTTGTCGTGGAGCATCGGGGTCCAGATGCCGTCGGGGCAGACGCAGGAGATGTCGATCTCCTTGATCCCGGCCAGGCGCAGGTCGGCGAGTGTGCTCAGGCTGAAGCCGATCGCGGCGTGCTTGGACGCGGCGTACACCGCCTCGCCCGGGACCGCGGTCAGTCCCGCCAGCGATACGACGTTGACGATGTGTCCGCCCGTGCCGCGCATGGCCTCGATTGCGGCCACGGTGCCGTTGACGGTGCCGAGCGCGTTGACCTCCAGCATCAGGCGGCGTACGTCGGGCGGCTGCTCCCAAGCCGGCCCGGTCACGAGCACGCCCGCGTTGTTGACCCACACGTCGAGGCGGCCGGCCTTGGCCACGATGCGGTCCCGCGCCGCAGCGACCTGGACCTCGTCGCGCACGTCGACGGCCGCCCACAACACGTCGGGCCCGAGCTCGGCCGCCGTGGCGCACGCCGCCTCCTCGTCGACGTCGGTGACCAGCACTTGGTGGCGGCGCTGGACCAGAACCGCAGCGATCAGCTTGCCGAGGCCGCGGCCCGCCCCGGTGACCACCGCGCCGGCGGGGAAGCGGTTCATCGCCGACCACCCTTGATCTCGCCGTAGGCGATCCCGCCGTGAACGTAGGTGGGCACCACCGGCCAGAACCGCTTCCACGGGGCCAGCTCGGTGGACGGCAGGATCTGCAGCCAGCGCGGGTCCGCCTTGCAACGGTCGGCGAGCGTCTTCTCCTTGACCATCGAGTCGTACTGGTCCAGCGAGTCCTCCAGCGTGTTGGCGTTGGGGCATATCTCGCGGCCGAAGACCTCGTGGTAGCGGCGTACCCCGGGGATCTGGGACAGCTCCGGCTGCCAGTTGTCCAGCGAGATGCCGTTCTCCGAGGACACCCACACCCCGTCGGGGGTGTTGAGCGCCAGCGAGTGGTTGCCGTCGGTGTGTCCGGGGGTCCATAGCAGCGCGACGCCGGGACCGAGCTCGACGTCGCCGTCGAAGGTGACGAACTTCTCCGGGTCGACGCCGTCCAGCCCGCCGTCGACGTACCACGCCCACTGCATCGGGTGCAGGGACTTGAGGGTCGCCAGCTCGCGGTTGTGCACCAGCATCCTCGCCCCGCCGAACAGCGGTTTTCGTGGAGCCGCCTCGCCCTCCATGACCTCGGTGGAGCCCAGGATCATCCGCGGGTCCTGTACGTGCAGGTGGTCGAAGGTGCAGAAGTCGATGTCGTCCGGGGTCAGCCCCAGTCGGCGCAGCACGTCGCCGGGCTCGGCGTAATACCTCAGCACCATCCGCTCGAGCAGCTTGCCCCCGGGAACCTTGTCCGTCACCTTCTGCAAGTTGCGGTAGAACGGCGCCTTGGCGGAGCCCTCCGGCACCGTCGGCTCGAAGACCAGCGTGCGTGCCCGGCCGTCGAAGTCGTCGTACTGCACGACGATCATGCGGTTGATCATCGAGATCAGCGGGAGCGTGGGCACCGAGACGGCGTCGTGGAAGGCGTACTTCACCGGGTATGGCGCCGCGGCGATGTCAACCGACTTCACCGCGCGCACCTGGCCCTGAGCCTTGAAGCGCTCCTTGTACGCCGCGGCGGCCTCGCGGACCGCCCGCAGGCGTTCGCCGCGCGGCCACACGTCGTGGACGCCGTCGAACTCGGGGATCGGTCGCGCACCGATCCCGGTCAGGTGGCCGGTTCCGGCTGTCGCCATGGGCCAACTCCTCGCTCTCGTCGTCGGGTCAGCAGAATGCCCTCCCGAGCAAGGCGGGATTTGTTCCAGCGCGACAATCTCAGGAGCTGCCATACACCCGGCGGCGCACCTCGCTCGGACTGGCGCCCCGCCACCGTCGTACGGCGTGGCTGAGGCCGGACTGGTCGGCGAAGCCCGCCATCGCGGCCACCTGTCCGAGAGGCAGGTCGGTGGTGATGATGTAGCGCAGCGCGAGATCCCGCCGTACGTCCTCGAGGATCTCCTCGAAGCTGGTCGCCTCCGCGGCGAGCCGCCGTTGCAGCGTGCGGGGATGCATCGCAAGGAGCCGCGCGACGTGACCGATCGCCGGAGGGGTGGTGCCGACACTCCCGACCAGGGCCCGCCGGACGTGCGTCGAGACCAAGCGTTCCGGATCGGTGTGGTGACTGGCCAGATAGTCGACGGCGAGCCGACGGATCGCCGCGTCAGCGCTGCGGAACTCCGCGTCGAGCATCCGCCGCTCCACGCGCAGCGCGGCGGCCGCGCACCCGAACTTCACATCCACGCCGAAGAATTCGGTGTACCGCGACACCGGCGACAGGGGCTGGTGCGGCAGCTCCACCGCCCGTAGGCCGGCCAGGCTGCCGACCAGGGCCACCGCCACCTGGTGAAAGAGGCCGAGCCCGAGCTCCATGGCCTGCGGGGAGTACGGCGACTCGCGCAGATCCTTCCGATAGGTCAGCGCGACCACCTCACGGCACCCCCGTGGATCCGGTTCCACACCGACGCTCAGCGCCGGGCTGTGCACGAACATGAACCGCGAGGCGCACTCCAATGCCTCCGCCACCGTCGACGACGCCTGGATGGCCAGCGCCAGCCGGCCGAGGATGCTGAGATCCTGGCCGCAGGCCAGGCGGAGGCCGAAATCAGGGCATCTAAGCTCACGGGCGACCGCGTCGAGCATCAGGTCGTGGCTGGTGATCGGGATGAGCCCCTCCTCGGAGGTGAGCGCCTCCGGAGGGATCGCGAACCGCCCCATGAACTCCCCGGGGTCGCCGTCGAGCTCGTCGACGAGGCGCGCGAACCCGCGCAGGCTGGCTCCCCGAATCATCGCACTCACCGGGCGATGCTAATCCCAGCAGGTGGGCGGTCAAGGCATCCCAGGATCTCGTCCCCGCATCAACTCCACATTCCCTTTGCGGAGTTGCTTCAACTCGTCACGTTCGGCGGTGGTCAGCCGGTCGTCCCGCTCGCCGGTATCGGCCTGGCGGACCCAACCACACAGGGCTTAGGGAGGGATGCCGAGATCCCGTGCGACATGCGCGACGGGCCGACCGGTGGCCCAGACTACCCGTCGGTGCGAAGCCTGCTCAATGCTGCCGCGGCTCGCCCAGCGCACTCCCTCAGCGACCAGGTAGCGTTCCCGTCCATCATCTGGCGGTGGAAGTATCCCTTGCCGTCCGTCGCGTCCGTTCATCCAGGCCGGGACCGGTAGCAGCGGCCAAATCAGGGCCATTCTGGGTCGGTCAGGTCGGAGGTGCAGCGGCGAGCGCGGTCCGGTTGGTCGGCGGCGTTGCCGAACTCGTGGGCGAGTCAGTCGCACGGCGGCACGCCGCAAGTGGACGCGGGCAGGACATACACGCCACAGCGGGACACCAGGGCCGTCCTGATGGTCGGTTGACTCGACATCACCGAGCTGTACAGGAGGTCCTTCCCTTATGCATTCACCGCCGAGCGGTCACCCCAACGAGATCGATCCGTACGAACGATCGAGCGCGAGGCGTGACACGCGGCTTGGAAGTCACTTCTAGCACGGATCCATTACTGGTACAGGCGCTCCAGGTACTGCGAGCCGTAGTAGACCTCCAGCTCCTCCACACTCTCCGAACGGCGATCGTGGGCCTTCGCGAGCACCGCGCGGGACGGCGCCGCTTCCGGCCGCCAGGTCTCCGGCTGCCAGACTCCGCCGCGCAGCAGGGCCCTCGGGCAGTGGTAGAAGACCTGGTCGATCTCGACCAGCAGGGCCAGCTGTGGACGATTCCCCTTCACTACCATGTCGTCGAAGAAGGGCGCATCGCGCAGGATGCGCGCGCGGCCGTTAATACGCAGCGTGTCGGGGCGGCCGGGGATCAGGTAGAGCAGCCCCACGTGGGGATTGGCCAGGATGTTGCGGAACCCGTCGGCCCGGCGGTTCCCGGGACGTTCGGGGATCGCGATCGTCGTGTCGCCCAGCACGAGCGTGAACCCGGCCGGGTCACCCTTCGGTGACGCGTCACAGCTGCCGTCGGCGCCCGAGGTCGCCACCACGCACAGCGGCGACGCGGCCAGCCACTGGCGGTCGTACTCGTGCAGGGTTGGCCGGACCTTGACCAGCGCGCCCGGTGTCGGCTCGCCGAGCAGTTCCCCCAGCTCGTCCGGTGACGTCACCTCGACCAGGTCTGTGAGCAGCACGGACCTCACCCCCCTTCTATTGGTACTTGAAGGCTCCCCTCCCTGAAGGGAGGGGATGCCTCACCCTCCAGGGCTGAGCGGGGATTTACGGCTCAGGCCGCCACCGGAGCCGGCGGCCCCGGGTGGTCTTACGCCCTCGACACCGTCCGGGTTCC
>NZ_JBITGJ010000183.1:0-9036 GCF_044456925.1 Streptomyces sp. NPDC050743 | reverse complement strand
GATCGACAAACATGCCGATCATGGCAGGCCTGCACACTCACCATCACCGTTTCACGGATTTCCCAACGGAGTCCTTCAGGGAGGGGAGCCTTCAAACCCTTGCCCTACAGGCCGGTCCGACCGGGCGGGCACCTCCCCACTCCAGCCTGACTCCCGCCCCAGGAACCCGCACGTCAGCCAACGCTTTCGCCGACCGGCCAGGGAATTACCCGTTGTCGAGCCTGGGCAGCTGACGCAGCGCGGTGCGTCCGATCTGCAGGAGGGCCGCGGTGTCCATGTTGGTCTTCGCGAGGAACTCGATGCCCTGCAGCGCAGCAAGCAGCAGTCGGCCCAGCTCCCGTGCGTCTGCGCCCGGATCCAGCGCACCCGCTTGCTGCGCCTCCTGCACGCAGTCGACGAGAAGGTCCTCGACACGCTGGTACGTCGCCCGAGCCAGGGCGACCACCTCGGGATCCTGCCCACGGAGCTCCGAGGCGCTGTTGACCATGAAACAGCCTCGGCGCTGGGCATCTCCGCCGTAGCTGTGCGCGACACCCTCGAACAGGCGCGCCAGGCGCTCCATGGCGGTGCCGGACCCGGCAAGGACCTGCTGGATGTGACTGATCTGCTCGGTGCAGTAGCTGTTCAGCAGGTTCAGGAAAAGCTGACGCTTGTCGCCGAACGCGCCGTACAGGCTGCCCTTGCCGAGGCCGGTGACGGCGACCAGATCTCCCAGCGTCGTGGCGGCATAGCCACGGTTCCAGAACTGCTCACGCGCCGCATCCAGCACTCTGTTCTCGTCGAAGCTCCGTGGACGCGCCATTCAGCCACCCTACCCGTTCTTTACTTATCGGTCCATATCGTCCGCTGACGCCGAGACGCTGGCGGACATCGAGCACCAGGTCGAGGTGCACGAGGAGGCGCGGACGGCCTGCCGGGTCAACAGCTTCCCCGACACCACCCAGGTGGTCCTCGCCGACGGCAGTCACAAGGCGCTGCGTGACGTGCGCCTCGGTGACCTGCTGCTGGCCACCGACCCGGCGACCGGACGCGCACAGGGCGAGCCGGTCACCCGCACCTTCCACCACACCACCGTCGACCTGGTCGACGTCGATCTCACCGATGGCGGGCGCCTCACCAGCACACCCGGACACCGCTTCTACGTCACCGGCCACGGCTGGCCCCTGGCATCCGACCTGCGGCCGGGAGACCCACTGTGCAGTCCGGACGGAACCGTCCGCACCGTGGCCGCACTGCAGGACCGGCACCAGGCCATGGTCTGAGTTCTAGTGGTCGTTGCAACACCTCACCCACCCATGAGGGCCGGGCCCCCTTCCCTGCACAGCCCGGTGGATTCTGGTTCCGGGTCCCAAACGTGCTCGGGAAGGAGGCCCGGCCCTCATAGAGTCAGCTCAGAGGTGGGTCGGTCGGTGCTCATCGCGTCATCCGCCGGCACCCCGCCGACGCGGATGAACTAACACCCGCCTGCCGCACCGCGGCCGGCAGCCGGACGCGAGGCGCAGAAGGACACCGCCAGACCCGCGGGGACGGCCTGCGCAGTGGGGCACCCGGCTCTGGGCAAGAGGAGATTGGGCTCCGCGGGCCGTCCGGCGCGCCCGCTGCACGCGATCCGGTTGCGCACGACCCTCGATCGGTTGCGAAGACCGATTGCGCAGCGGCCAGCCGGGCCTGCGCAGCCGGGCTGCGCAGGCGACACCGCACCGTGCTGGTCAGGCGTGGTCGGCCCGACCGTGGCCTCGCTCGCAGCACGAGCTATCTGCTTGAAGTGCGTTCTAGGTCGGGGGTGGCTGGGAGAGCCACTCGGCGATCGCGTCCGAGATCGGTTGCCCGGTGGTCAGCTCGATGAAGCCGAACTGGCCACCCTGGTTGCACTCCAGGAACCACCAGACGCCGTCCTCGTCCTCGGCGAAGTCGAAGGCGGCGTAGGCCAGTTGGGTGATGCGGAGGTACTCACGCACCGGCCCGCCGATTTGCGGCGGCACGGGTGTGGCCTGCCAGGTGTGCCCGGTGTCGCCGTAGCGTCCGTCGACCTGGTCGGGCTCGGCCGTCTTCCGGGCGGCGAACAGCCGGGTGCCGACGCAGGTCAGCCGGATGTCGGCGCGCTTGGGCACGTACCGCTGGAGCAGCGCCGGACCGGCCGCGACGGCGGAGAAGTCCGCGTCGGGCCGGATCAGCGTGGTGGGCAGGTCCAGCGCGGGATTGCCGCGCGGCGGCCCCGAGGCGGACTTCACCACGACGTCCCCGTGCTCCTCGGCGAACTGACGTGCCAGGCGCGGTGAGGTGGTGAAGACGGTCGGCGGTACGGCGAGGCCGCTGCGATGGGCGACCCTCAACTGCCAGGGTTTCAGGCGGGCCTGCTCCGCGTGGCGCGGGTGGTTCATCCAGCGGGCGGCGGTGGAGTGCAGCATGCCGTAGAACGCCTGACGGCTCTCGGCGGTCAGCCACGGCGAGGGCTGCGCCGCATGCGCGGCCGGTTGGCCGGGCCGGCGCAGCCACACGGACCGCAGGCCCCGCATGCTGAGCACATGGCCGCCCACCGACAGGTGGCCGTCGAAGTCGCCGTGCGCGTAGCCGGCGGACAGCACGGCCTTGCCCGGCAGGTCGGCGGGGTCCAGCCGCATCACGGGGGTGCCCGTCTCGTGCAGCCTGGCCACCACCATGTCGGCGGTCACGTCCTCCTCGGAGGTGAGGATCAGTACGGTCATGCGCTTGCGGGATGGTCCGTTCGGTCGCGGAGGGTCAGTCGTCGAAGTGGGTCGCGGAACCGGCCGTCGAGGTGGTCGTGCCGGCCGCCAGGAGCAGCTCCGGGTCGCTGACCGCCGGGCGGCCGTCGGGGAGCACGTTCAGCTGGAGCGAGGCGTCGTAGCGGTACGGCGGCAGTTGGGCCGTCATGTTTTTGGGGGCGGTGTAGTTGAGAGTGAAGGGGCGCACGTGAAACCTCCAAGGTCGTCCATCACTTGCCTACGTTCTCTACACATATGCAACGGACGGGGCGTCACATCTGTCACACCAGACACGACAATCGCAGCTGTCATCTACGTCACACCGGCCGGCCTGCTTCGGCTCCGCGAACAGCCGCCGTGCCTTCTCCGCGTCCCGGCGCACGGCGCTGTCCTTGGAAGTGCTGATGGAGCGGTCGGACACGGGGACGGTGAGGTGTCTGCCCTCGCCGGCCGAGACGCCGCGCATGGCCTGGAACAGGCATACGAGGGTCGGCAGATCTGTTTGCTTATCGACGACGAGGGTGCGCAGCGCCGCGCTCAGCAGGGATAAGTGCGCAGCAGATCGAGGACACGACACTTGCGTCGGCACACGGCCCCCCGGGCCGACGACCGTCGCACGGCCACGTGGCGCGCGGCTGCTGAACCCGCACCTCCTATTCGCAGACGGGTGCCGGGCGGGTCTGCCGGATGTCTGCGCAGCGCGTCACCCGGGCCTGCGCAAACAGAAGACCAAGACCCCTCGGGGTGCGACTGCGCAGCCGCGACGCGCAGCACAGCTGCGCCGGATCCTTTGCCGGTTGCGCAGCCTGATCGCGCAACGTCCGTCCGGGGCTGCGCAACCGCTGCGCACCGGGGGATACAGAGGGCGTGGTCGCCCGACCATGACCCCGACCCCGGCGGCCAGACAGCTACGTTCCCCGAGCGTGACAGATGGTCGGGGTCAGCGGGTGAGCTGACGGCATGGCACACCCGCACGCCCGTGCACCGGGGCCCGCCGACCGCCCCGCCCCGGCGGGAGCGGTGCGCTGCCCTGGCCACCGCGGGCAGGCGCTGAGACCCAGTGTGGTCATCCGGTGCGGGATGCCGAGCAGCAGGGTGCTGCTGTGGGCGACGATGGCTGTGGCACAGATGGCGAGGGGCCGGCCCGGCGGCGCGGGGCCGGCGCGGGCGTCACCGGAGCCACCTGCCTGTACGCCGTCTACGACCCGGCTGCCGGGGGCGCACCGCGTCCCCTTCAACGAGGCCGTGGCCTTCCCGACCACACGGGGACATCACCTGGCCCTTGCCGCTTGACGCGTTCTCCGCATCGGATGTCTTCTTCGCCCCGTCGCAGCGGCGGGAGTCGCGGCCGACGGTCTCGGAGGCTTTGACGCTCTGGGAGTCGACGACCGCGGCCACGGCCTGCGGGGGCTTGCTGCTGGAGAGACGGACGGCTCGCCGGAGCTGGTCACGGATGAGGCTGACGGCGCCCGCGGCGGCCCAGCGCCGGGCGAATCCATAGACTGTGCGCGATTTAGCGCGGCCGCCTCGCGCGCCGAACTCGCTCTGGCGATCGGCATCACCGCGCCGCATGGCAGCGTTCGGCTCACCACCCCCGACCGCCTTCAGACACGCCGGATAGAACTTGGACTTCATGGGCCAGGCCCGCTCCACCGTGTGCGGACCGCGGCAGACGGGATGGGAGCCGAGAGGGCGATGGGCAGAAGGGAAGCGAGTGCAGCTGGACCGTGGACCTCATGAGAGTGTGCTGAGGGAGTCGACCCGCCCTTGGTTGCAGGCACGTTCATCTGCCACGATCATCCGTGGTCAACCTTTCGAGGGTCGCACGCCGAATGGGCCTCCTCCACCACCTGATGGGTCCGGCGGTCGGGTGCGGAATGCTGTTGGCTGTAGGTCTCGAACACCGAGTGCGCAAGGTCGACTGCGGCGAGATCCCCCAGGCCCGGTACGAGGACGTCCGCGAGGTCCTGCGCGGTGCGCACGACGTCCAGCGAGCCTCCCACCTGCTCGGCCACCTTGCGGGCGAGATCCAGATGACGGCGAGCATGCAGCCCCTCGGTGCTGTCGATGTACAGGGCCGCGACCCCAGTGGGGCGTCCTCGGGCATCCTCCAGACGGAAGGCGGACAGCGACAGCGCGTGCCTCCGCGCCGGATCGTGCCGCCAGGTCACGTGCTGTTCCCTGCGTTACCACCGGCGCCCCCCTCTCGAGCACCTGGAGGAGCACTGTCTCGAGCTCCTCGGCGTCCTCGGCGCAGAGCACGTCGTACAGCCGAGTGCCGGGCTGTACGTGACCGCCGTCGGGAGTGTCCGGTATCGCGTTCGTCTGCAGAGGGCGCCGTCGCCGACTGCGGGCACGTAGTGGCGTGCGCGGGGTGCTCCCATCCCGTCCACCGTCGACCCAGGCAGAGCCGAGCAGACGCGGCCCAGGGGCGTCAAGGTCGTTCGTACAGTGGCGCGCTCCACCTTGACGCCCCTGACCCGCGCCCGCTCCACGGTGTGTGGGTCGACGGCGGACGGGATGGGAGCTGAGGATGGTGGTGGGTTAAGGCAAGGGAACGGGCCCGCCTAAAACGTCGCGCTGGCGGATGCGGTCGCGGACGTCGGGTGATCATGGCTTGGTGGTCTCGGAAGGCCGAGCCCCGCTCCTCACCGGGCAACGGCCTTGGGGAGTAGATCCTGTTCGGCCCAGACGACCTTGCCGTCCGCTGCGGAGCGGGAGCCCCACCTGCGGGACAGCTGCGCGACCAGATGGAGGCCGCGGCCGTTCTCGTCGAGGGTGCGGGGATGGCGGGGACGCGGGTGGCCGGTGTTGGTGTCGAAGACTTCACAGGTCAGGACTTGGTGCTGGATGAGCCGCAGGCGGACCGGCCCGCCGCCGTAGCGGATGGCGTTGGTGACCAGTTCACTGACGATCTGCTCCACCGGGATCACGAGATGCTCCAGTGCCCATTCCCTGAGCTGACGGGTGGCCAGGTGCCGGGCAGTGCAGACGGCGGCCGGCTCGTTCGGCAGTTCCCAGGAGGCGATCGGGGTGGGTTCGAGTGCACGAGTACGCGCCAGGAGCAAGGTGACATCGTCGGGCTGTGCCTGGGTCGGCAGGGTCTCGATCACCTGTGAGCAGAGCTCTTGGAGCGATGAACCGGGGTGTGCCAGGGCAGCGCCCAAGCGGTTCATGCCGACGTCGAGGTCGTGGTCACGGGACTCGACCAGGCCGTCGGAGTAGAGCGCGAGGACACTTCCCTCGGGCAGTTCCAGTGCCACCGACTCGAAGGCGAGCACCCCGAGACCGAGGCCGAGCGGGGCTCCGGCGGGCATGTCGGGGAAGGTGACATGACCCTGCGGGTCGATGATCGCGGGCGGGGGGTGCCCGGCCCGCGCCATGGTGCACCGTCGGGTGACGGGGTCGTAGACGGCGTACAGACAGGTGGCGCCCACCACCGCGGGGGCCTGGTCGGGGTCGGCGTCGTCCTCGTTCTCGTCGTTCAGTCGTCGGACCGTGTCGTCGAGGTGTGCCAGCAGTTCGTCGGGGGGCAGGTCGATGTCCGCGAGTGTGCGTACGGCGGTGCGGAGTCTGCCCATGGTGGCCGCGGCGTTGATGCCGTGTCCGACCACGTCGCCGACGACGAGGGCGACTCGGGCACCGGACAGCGCGATCACGTCGAACCAGTCTCCTCCCACGCCGTGATCCATGTCGGCCGGCACGTAGCGCGAGGCGACCTCGACTGCGACCCCGCCTCGCACCCGGAGGGGGAGGAGGTCGCGCTGCAGGGTGAGGGCGGCGGAGCGTTCGCGCGCGTACTGGAGCGCGTTGTCCAGACTGAGCGCGGCCCGGGTGACGAGTTCCTCGGCCAGGAGAAGGTCGTCCTCCTGGAAGGGTGCCTGTTCCGCGGAGCGGCCGAACAGCGCCAGTCCCAGCACGCAGCGTCGCGCCCGGATGGGGACGACCATCAAGGAATGGACGCCGCTGTCACGCACCTTCTTCGCCCGCTCCGGGTCGTGGTGGACCCACGGGCCGAGATGGGCCTCCATGTCCAGCACCGGTATCAGGCGGGACATTCCCGTGCGCAGTACGTCGGCGAAGGGCGAGGCCGGGTGGACGTGGATCACCTCCTCGCGCGCCCAGGGAAGTTCCAGGATCCCCAGGTCGACGGAGGCCAGACCGGCACGGCGCAGCGCGGGAGGGCGGCCGTTCGCCGTGCCGATTCGCGCCGAGGACTGCAGGGCGAACGGAACCGACTCCACCAGGTCGACGAGGGCGTGGTCGGCCAGCAGGGGCACGGTGAGGTCGGCCAGTTCCTGCCCGGTCTGCATGATGTCGAGGGTGCTGCCGATGCGCGTGCTGGCTTCGCTGAGGATGGCAAGGCGCTCGCGTGCCCGTCGGTTGCCGGTGACGTCCACGCTCATGGAGCACACCCCCAGTGGCTCGCCGTCCGCGTCCTGGAGGCAGAAGTACGAGGCCGAGAACACGTGCTCCCGGCGCTGAGCGGTCGGCGGCCACGCCCGGTACTCGTGGACCATGGTGGTGCCGCTCTCCAGCACCTGCTGCATCACCGCCTCGAGGGCTTCGGCCTCGAAACCGGGCAGCGAATCCTTCAGGCGGGAACCGAGCCGTCGGTCACGGGGAACCCCGTCGCAGAGCTCCATGGCGTCGTTCACCCAGGTGCAGCGCAGCTGCGGGTCACGGACGACGATGCCGATCGGCGTGTGGGCAAGGAGCGAGTCCCGCAACGGCTCATGGGTCGTCTCCGAGGACAGGGTGCCGATGTCGGTCACGGACACCAGCCACCGAGTGCCGGCGTCCTGTCCCCGCAGCAGTGAGACACGCAGAGTCATCTTGAGCTCGTGACCTTCGCGGTGGCGGACGGCCACGGGCCCGGACCAGCCGCCCCGGGCCCGGCACTGCTCGCCGTGCACCTGAGCGCGCACGCCGTCCTCGGCCGACGCCAGCACCTGTGCGGCGGACCGGCCCACCACCTCGCGGGCCGAGTACCCCACGAGCTGCTCGGCGGCATGCGTCCAGCCGACCACCGTTCCCGAGGCATCGATCATCGTATGGCAGCGTCGGGTGTCTCGCGGGACCTCACCTGCTTGGCGAGCGGGGTGTGGACAGTGTTCGTCATGTGGTTCCTCCGTCGGAGACCTCGTGGCGGGCGGAGCGGGCCGTCGACGTGACATGTCGTCGGGTTATCTGCCCATTTCTGATGAAATAATCAGACATAAGGGGGTGCTCGTCAAGACTCACTCAGTAGTGATGGATCGATCAGTTGCGCTCGTCGAAGCAGTGCGATGATGGATTCATCACAACTGCCGGAATTATCGTGGTGCGCTCAGATGTCAGCCTCACTCACGAACCGATTCGAACGCCGTCGGGCTGATACCCGGCAGGCACTCGTCCGCGCAGCCCGGGGATCCTGGCCGAATCCGGCGACACCGGCGCCAGCATTCGGGCCATCGCCGAGCGCGCGGGCGTCGGCTTCGGCTCCTTCTGCAACCACTTCACGTGCAAGCCGGACCTGTTCGCCGCGGCCGTAGCCGATGCGCTGGAGGAGTACGGCCAGGCCATCGACGCACGCCTGCACGGCGTCGCCGATCCCGCCGAGCGCCTCGCCGGCGGCTTGCGGCTCAGTGCACGCCTGGCCGACTCGCACTCGGAAATCATGCGGATCCTGCGTCACGGCGAGCTCGGCCGCATAGGCACCGGCCATGGACTGGCCCCGCGCGCGAGGCGCGACATGGAGCAGGGCATGATGTCGGGTCGCTTCGCCGTGGTCGATCCGGTCATCGCCCTGACGGTGCTCAACGGCAGCCTGATGGGCCTGCTGGAGCTCTGGTTCAACCGGGCCGAGGCCGATATCCACGATGCCGCGGACACCATGGCGCGGATGCTCCTGCACGTGCTCGGTCTGCCACCGGACGAGGCCTGCGAGGTCGCCCGACGTCCTCTGCCCGCTGCGGCCTGATTCCCGGACTCTGCGCCGACATCGTCGTGCGACAGGCCGGGCGGGGATGCCGCTGCCGGCACACACCCGCACGCAAAGTTCCTGCACGCGTCACAGAAATCCGACCCGGCGCCTCACGCCGCCGCTGCGGACACCACAGGCCGATCCGCTGGTCGTCGCCCCGCTCGGTGAGATCGTGCACGCCGCTCCGGAGCCAGGGGCGATGAGGCGAATCCCGGCGCGGTCGACCACATTCGCCGAGGACTGCCCGGGATCCGAGCAATGCTCAAGACCTGTGGATCGAGCTCGGGGAGCATGCGAAGGGCGTACCTTCCCGAGTGATCGATTGATGGTCATCGAGTAGGCCGGTGT
>NZ_JBITGJ010000182.1:0-9079 GCF_044456925.1 Streptomyces sp. NPDC050743 | reverse complement strand
TCTCAGCATGCGCATGCCCAGCAGATGGCCTGCGCGACGATCAGTACCTCGATCGAGCGATCACGAACCGAGGAAGATCGGACTTAACGTCCACTGAAAGAACGCTGCCGCTCGCCAAGTGGCCACCCACTACACGTCCCTGGTTCGTCAGCGCCTGCAGAATCGCCATTGGCGAACCGCAGAGCAAGACTTCGGCCCGTATCAAGCCCAGAAGATCAGCCGGACGTCGTCGACGGGGCGAGAGGCTCAGGCGGGTCGTCGTATGACATCTGAGCCTCCTTGAAGACGAAGAACTGGTATGAGAGGCACAAGCCGAAGATCCGCATCGTCGGCGCCGTGACTCTGGCCGTGGGCTTGGCCGTGGTTGCCCATCTCGCCATGAGGCAGGACGGCGAGAGGCACGACGCCGAGGACATCGGGGATTCCGAGCCAGTCTCCAGCCATGAAGCCACGGACGAGCCTCGTCGGTCCTCCTTTGACCCTGACCGCGACCCCTTCCTGCGGAAGCTCGCCGTCGGTCAGCAGGCCAGCGACGCGGACAAGGCGAGGTACAAGGAACTGACGGGCAATGACCTCCCTCCCGGTTACACCTTGGTTCGCCGGTGGTTCTACCTGAGCCCGGACGACGACGACCGCGGCGAAGCCGCAGCCTGAGCGTCTGGGGGACGGGCAGCGCTCTGTCGCTCCGCCGACGCCCCGACATCACCCAATCAAGTTCAGTAGCGGTAGTTCGTTAAATCCGGAGGTAGAGGTCAATGCCGTGTCCGGTGGTGACCGCGTCGATCATCGCCTGGAGTTCGCAGGGTGGGTCGGTGTCCGTCCAGGCTCGCCACCATCGGGTGAGGGTGATGGCGGGGGTGAGCCAGGAGCGGATGGCCCGTAAGGCCTTTGGCCACCAGGGCTGTTGGGGCTGGTGGGGTATGGCTGGGGCCCCCTCTCTGGGCCCTCGTCGGTGCACGGGTCCGGCGCGGTGGCATCCACAGGTCCTGGTGGGGTGAACCATTGGTCCCAGCAGAAGGAGAAGGCGCAGTTGACCAGGGTCTGGTGGCGGCGGATGGCGCGGTCGGAGCGGGCTTGGAAGTCGGCCCAGCCGAGTTCGTCCTTGATCTGTTTGTAGCTCTGCTCGATCCACGGTCGCAGGCCGTACAGACGGATGATCTCGGCGAGGTCGTCCGGCGGGTGCGGGCCGGTGGTGGCGTGGGGTGTGTCGGGGTGGGGCAGGTTGGTGGCCAGGTACCAGGTGGCCTTCTCCGGCAGGCCGGCCGGGTCAGGGGTGGTCACGACCAGCCGGCAGGGTGAGTCAGGTCCGTAGCCGCCCAGGCGGGCATCGGCGGCCCACCAGGTCTCGGTGTGCCCGTCACGGAAGTGACGCTCAACGGGTGTCCAGTCACCGGGACTCTTGGCATCCTTCCAGGCCAGGGCGTGAGCGGCTTCGATGGGGGTGTGCGGCTGGTCGGCCCGGGCCCAGGTGCCGCGGTGCGGTTTGAAACCACGTAGGCCAGGCCGGCCTCGCGCAGTGCGAGGTACCAGTCGTCGCTGACGGAGTAGGCGCAGTCGGCGACCACCTCCCGGCAGCCGAAGCCCTTCTCCTTCCCTCGGGCCGCGAGGGCTGCGGCCAGCTGCGGTTTGGTACGGAAGGCCGGATCGGTCCGGCCGCGGGCGGAGTGGGGGGCGGGGGTGTAGGGGGTGGCGTGCAGGGGTTAGTACACGCGGCCGTCGGTCAACACGGTGGTCACCGTGACGATGCCGTTGTCGGTCTTGCCGTACCGGCCCAGCCACTGCCGGCCGACATGTGCGGTCTTCGTGCCGTCCTTGCGGTCTCCGGAATCGTCGATCACGATGACCCCGCCGTCGTGCGGAGCCGTCGCCGGCTCCTCGCGCAGCAGTTCAAGCCGCCGGTCGTTGACCTGCTCGGCCTCCCAGGGCGACTCGGACAGGAAGAACTGCAGCCGCTGTACCCCAGGTATCCCCGCGCCTGCCACCGGTTCCGCCCCTGCCAGGCAGGTGATCGTCTTGTTTCGCTCTCTCGGCGCCAGCAGCCCAGTCAGGTACTCGCGGAACCCTCGCCGCTGGGCCAGGTTGAAGAAGAGGTCGTCGAACCGGGCCGCGTAGTCCTCCAACGGCCCCGGCGCGGGCGGACACGGACGGCGAGCGGTCATATGCAGCCCTTGGCAAGGCAGTTGACTCCTCTCACCGGCCTACGACCAACCCGACCTGCCGTCAACCCACACCACCGCCGGATTTAACGAACTACCGGTAACGCCCTCTGACAACACTCCTATCCGCGCGGCATCTGAATCACCTGAGATGTCTTTCCTCCGAGCAATGACCCGTGGATGTACTGGTCGGCCCAGGCGCTGATGATGTGGGCAGCGCGCTGCGCTTGTCCTCGTGCGGTCAGGAGATGGTCTGCTCCTTCGAGCGCGACGAAGCTTCGCGGGTGTCGTGCTTCGCGGAAGATCTCCCCGGCGTTGGCGATGTCGACGGTGTTGTCGGTAGGCGAATGCAGGACGAGTAGCGGCAGGTGCAACTTGCGTATCCGGTCGCGCAGGTGAGCATGGTGGACGTCGTCGACGAAGGCACGCTTGAGGACCAGGGTCCTCCCCCCGATGACCCACTCGTGCGACCCCTGACTGAGAACGCGATCCATGACCGCGTCGTACTGTCCCTCGACGTGGCTGGGGTCGACAGGCGCCCCGATCGTGGCGACCGCGCGGACGCCGGTTGCCTCGGCCGCTGCGGCGATGGCGGCGGCGCCTCCCCACGAGTGCCCCACCAGCAGGTCTGCTGGAGTCCCTCGCTCCGCCATCAGAGTTGCTGCACGGACGGTGTCCTGGACCTTGATGGTGAAGGAACCGTCCCCCCAGTCGCCGTCGGAGTCTCCGATCCCGAGGTTGTCGTAGCGCAGCATTCCGATCCCCTCGCGTGCCAACTGCTTGCTGACGCGCGAGGCGGCCGGCGAGTCCTTACCGAGGGTGAATCCGTGGACGAAGATTCCCCAGCCTCGGATCTCGCCGTCTGGCAGGTCGATTGCTCCGGCCAGTCCGGGGCCGACGACGCTCTTGAATCTCACTTCTTCAGACATGTTGTCATCACCTCGGCATGGACTGTTCGTGGGGTAAGGGAGGTGAAGGCGACACCGGCTGGTGCCAGGCGCGTGCTCCGAGCAGGAAAGCAGTGAGCGCGGTGCTTGTCGCCGTCGGCGTCAGATGGCCGGCTTCTGGACGGAGGCCGGCTCGCTGGCGAGCAGTGCAGTGATCTCATCGGCGAGGTGCGGCCCGAGCTCGCCCCAGCCGTCCTTGTAGCCGTAGACGCCGGCCAGGGTGCGGGCGTCGTAGTCGCCGTTCATGATCTCGATGTCTGTGGCTGTGATGAGTGCCGGGTGGGCGACGCCGACGGCCGCCGAGACCTTCATCAGCTCCTTGCGCAGGGTGCGCAGGTAGACAGCGGCCCGGGTGGCCTTCGAGGTCGGGTCGAGGCCGCGGGCCAGCCACGGGTTCTGGGTGGCGACGCCGGTGGGGCACCTGTCGGTGTGGCACTTCTGCGCCTGGACGCAGCCGATCGACAGCATCGCCTCACGGGCCACGTTGATCATGTCGACACCCAGAGCGAAGGCGACCGCGGCGTTCTCGGGCAGCCCGAGCTTGCCGGAGCCGATGAAGGTCAGGTCGTCGGTCAGCCCCAGCTCGGCGAAGGTGCCGTAGACCCGGGAGAAGCCCATCCGGAACGGCAGCGACACCGAGTCGGTGAAGATCAGCGGCGCCGCCCCGGTGCCGCCCTCGCCGCCGTCGATGGTCACGAAGTCGACCCCACGGTCACCACGCGCCATCAGCGTGGCCAGCTCCTGCCAGAAGTCCATCTCTCCCACCGCGCTCTTGACCCCGACCGGCAGACCGGTCTCTGCGGCGAGCAACTCGACGAAGTCGAGCATCGAGTCGACGTCGCTGAACGCGGTGTGCCGCGACGGGGAGGCGCAGTCCCTGCCAGCTGGGATGCCGCGGATCTCGGCGATCTCCGGGGTCACCTTCGCGCCCGGCAGCATTCCGCCCAGCCCGGGCTTGGCGCCCTGGGAGAGCTTGATCTCTATCGCCTTGACCGGGGCGTCGGCGACCACATCCTTGAGCTTGTCGAGGTTGAAGCTGCCGTCCTCGTTGCGGCAGCCGAAGTACGAGGTACCGATCTGAAGGACGAGGTCGCCGCCGTTGCGGTGGTACGGCGCAAGGCCGCCCTCGCCCGTGTTCTGCATCGCGCCAGCCAACGCCGCCCCTTTGTTGAGCGCCGTGATCGCCGCGCCGGAGAGCGATCCGAAGCTCATCGCCGAGATGTTCACCACGCTCGCCGGTCGGAACGCCTTGGCGCGCCCGCGCGGCCCGCCCAACACCTTGGCCGAGGGCAGTGGGGCCTGCGGGTCCTGCGCGTTGGGCAGCGTGTCGGCGAACGTGCGGTGCTTCACATACGCGTGCCCCTGCACGTGCTCGACGTCGATGTCGGTTCCGAACCCGAAGTAGTTGTTCTCCTCCTTTGCCGACGCATAGATCCAGGTGCGCTGGTCACGACTGAACGGGCGTTCCTCCTCGTTGGAGGTCACGATGTACTGCCGCAGCTCCGGCCCGATCGTCTCCAACAGGTACCGGGCGTGCCCGATCACCGGGAAGTTCCGGAGCAGTGCGTGCTTTTTCTGGATGAGGTCGCGGGCGGCCACCAGCGTCAATACTGTTGCGGTGGCCGCGCCGATGCTCCGGGCGCGCATGAACGTTCCTCTCCTCGATGCTCGACTCCATCGCCATGCAGTGGACGTCGTCGTGTCGTGTTGGGCGTTGAGCGGCGGGCATGGCCAAGCAGGCGTCAGCGTTCTTCGAAGAATGCGAAATGATATTAGAAGCCGTATCTCTGGGCTCGGCGGGCTCTGCCAAGGGCGCCGCCTCGCTTTCCACGCCAAGACCCGCGACGGCACCATCCTCCGCCAACTCATCGCCCACCCAGCATGGTTGGCCGCCAGAGCCCGCATCCTGACGTTCCATCTGCCCGAACACTGGCCTTGGCAGGACGTCTTCGAGAGGCTGTGGACGGCCGTCGGCTGCCGTCTGCGCACCTGACGAGCCGGACCGTCCCGCCCGCCCACGATCAGGACCTCGGAGAACCCGCTACCGGCACGGCCGCCCGGCGATCGCCCATGCCCACCAGCAGAGAAACAGCTGAATCCGGCTCGGAACTCACAGAGCCGCACTCACCGAATACCGCTCCGCGGATCCAGGATCAGAGCTTTTTACATTCAAAGGAATGACCAGTCAGAGGCGACGCACCGGCGAGCGGTGAACTGTCAGGAGAGGCCGGCCTTGAGGGCAGCCGCGATCTGCACGACTCGCTCCGCCTGGTGGCGGGCTGCGTTGCGGGTCTGGTCACCGATCGGGATGTTGCCCTGGGCGTCGACATGGGAGGTGCCGTAGGGGTTTCCGTCGACGAACTTGACCGGGTCGGTGTAGCCCGGCGAGACGATCAGGCCGCCGAAGTGGTGGATCGAGTTGTAGAGGGCCAGCAGGGTCGACTCCTGTCCGCCGTGCGTGGTGGCGGTGGTGACGAAGCCGCTGTAGACCTTGTTTGCGAGCTTGCCCTGGGCCCACAGGCCGCCGAGGGTGTCGATGAACTGCTTGAGCTGGGAGGAGATGTTACCGAAGCGCGTGGGGGTGCCGAAGATGACCGCGTCGGCCCACTCGACGTCGGCCGCCGTAGCCTCGGCGATTCCAGCGCTGGCGGCGGCATGGGCGGCCCAGGCCTCGTTGGAATTGATGGCGGCTGCGGGGGCCAGCTCGGCCGCCTTCAGCAGGCGCACCTCGGCGCCGGCCTTCGCGCCGGCTTCGGTGATTTCCTTGGCGATCTCGGCAGAAAAGCCGGTCGAGGAGTAGTAGATGACGGCGAGCTTTACGGGGGAAGCCACGACGGTTGTCTCCGTTCCTTCGGGGGTGTTGGTCTTGTTGCGGCGGAAAAAGCCCATAGTGATCAGCGCTTTACCTTGACCTGCGCTATCCGGCGCAGTGTGGGTTCGAGCGTGGGAGGACCCCAGCCCGATAGATGAACCATAAACTAGATTGTTGAATGGTCAACCTAATCCGCCACTCCTGTGACGACCGCAACAACCCTGTAGGTGTCGACATGGAAGAAGTCTGCGGCGCGCGGAACTCGCGCCATGTGGGCGCTTCGTTGGGGCTCCGGCGGGGTGCCGGGTCGAGGCCGGCACTGCGCAGGTCGCGGCGCATGGTGGGCCACTTCTACGCTTGACAGGCCCAGCCCTCATGGGTGGGTGGGTGGGTGGGTGGGGAGATGCTGACCTGCGCGTTCCTCTGGCGCTGACCGGACTTCTCCGCTGTTCCCCGTGAGTCGCCGCTGCGTCCCGCCGGAACGGGCACGCAAGGGGCACGGTCCCGGCCAGGTAGGAGCACGCATGGGCACGGCACGCGTGTCGACAGGCGGGCCCACCTCCACCAGTGGCCGAAGAAGTGATGTCCGGGTTCGGCTATCTCGGCGGATTGCAGCCACTGTTTTCCTACCAGCAAGGACGCCGTTGTTCGCTATCGTCGTTGGCAGTCCTTGGTCCCCCGAGGACGGCCCACCAGACGGTCCCGCTTTGGCGGCCGGGTGTCCTCCGCAGTGGAGCATGCCGGATGCTCGCGGCCTCGATGGCTCGGTTACTCCTTGCGCGTGGGGGGTGTGCCGGAGGCCGGTGCGTGTGAGGGTGCGTAGTCCAGGTCTTGTTCGGCCCAGACAACCTTGCCCTCCGATTCCGGGCGGGCGCCCCATCTGCGGGAGAGCTGGGTGATCAGGAAGAGGCCGCGGCCGTTTTCGTCGGTGGCGCGTGCGTGACGCAGATGCGGGGGGTTGGCGTCGGTGTCGGATACTTCGCAGGTCAGGGCTTGGTGGTGGATCAGGCGCAGTCCGATCGGGCTGGTGCTGTGGCGGACGGCGTTGGTGATCAGTTCGCTGACGATCAGCTCGGTGGGGTCCTGGAGGCCTTCCAGGCCCCATTCGGTGAGCTGGCGGGTTGCCATGTGCCGGGCGTTGGCGACAGCGGTTTGGTCGTTCGGCAGCGTCCAGGAGGCGACCTGGGTGGGGCTGAGTGAGCGCGTCCGCGCCAGGAGCAGGGTGATGTCGTCGGACGGTGCCTGGCCCGGGAAGGGCTCCGTTACTTGGGTGCACAGCTCTTCCAGGGAGCGATCCGGTTGGGCCAGGGCGGTGCCCAGGCAACGCATTCCCACGTCGATGTCGTCGTCGCGGGTTTCGATCAGGCCGTCGGTGTAAAGGGCGAGGAGACTTCCCTCGGGCAGTTCCAGCTCCACCGCCTCGAAAGGGACGCCCAACCCGATGCCGAGTGGGCTTCCGGCGGGCAGGTCGGGGAAGGTGACCTGGCCCTGCGGGTCGATGATCGCGGGTGGGGGGTGCCCGGCCCGCGCCATGGTGCACTTCCGGGTGATCGGGTCGTAGACGGCGTACAGGCAGGTGGCGCCTACAACCGTGGGGGCCTGGTCCGCGGCGTCGGCGTCCTGCTCGGCCAGTCGCTGGAAGGTGTCATCGAGATGGGCCAGCAGTTCGTCGGGAGGCATCTCCAGGTCGGCGAGCGTGCGTACGGCGGTGCGGAGCCTGCCCATGGTCGCGGCGGCGTTGATGCCGTGCCCGACGACATCACCGACGACGAGGGCCACCCGAGCGCCGGACAGCGGGATCACATCGAGCCAGTCGCCTCCGACGCCGGCTTCCGTGTCGGCCGGCAGGTAGCGCCAGGCCACCTCGACCGCCGCGCCCGCCGTCAGACGGTGCGGGAGCAGGTTGCGCTGCAACGCGAGGGCCGCGGTGCGTTCGCGCGTGTATTGGCGGGCGTTGTCCAAGCACAGCGCGGCCCGGGTGACGAGCTGCTCGGCGAGCAGCAGGTCATCCTCGTGAAACGGAACGGGGTCCTCGGTGCGGACGAACAGCGCGACACCCAGGACGGCGCGCCGCGCAATGATGGGCACGATCATCACGGAGTGCATCCCGTGCTCACGGATCTTTTGCGCCCGCGCTGGGTCGTCGTCGACCCATGTCCCGGGGGAGGCGTCCAGCACCGGTTCCAGGTGGGACCTTCCCGTGCGCAGTGCGCCGGCGAGCGGCGAGGTCGGGGCGACGAAAACCGTCTCCCCGCGCGCATAGGGCGACTCTGGGGTTCCTGGGTGGATCGAGGCCTGACCGGCACGGAGGAAAACGGCAGGGCGATCGCGCATCGTGTCGATTCGGGTCGCGGGCTCTTCGCCGAATGGGACGGAGTCCCCCAGGTCGACGTAGGCGTAGTCGGCCAGCAGGGGCACGGCAAGGTCGGCCACTTCCTGCGCGGTCTGCATGACGTCCAGGGTGCTGCCGATACGCGTGGCGGCCCGGCTGAGGATGGCAAGGCGCTCGCGCGCCCGCTGACTGCCGGTGACATCCACGCTGATGCCGCACACCCCCAGTGTCTTGCCGTCCGCATCCTGGAGGCAGAAGTATGAGACCGCGAATGCATGCTCCCGGCTGGGAACTTCCGGCGGCCACGCCCGGTACTCGTGGACCGCGGTGGTGCCGTTCCGCAGCGCCTGCCGCTGCACCGCTTCCAGGGCTTCGGCCTCGAAGCCGGGCAATGAATCGGTCAGTCGCCGGCCCAACCGCCGGTCACGGGAGATACCGTCGTGGCTCTCTGCTGTGTCGTTCACCCAGACGCAACGAAGCTGCGGGTCACGAACGACGATGCCGATCGGCGCGCGGGTGAGAAGCGACTCCCGCACCGATCCGTTTCCCGCTTCCCAGAAGAGCGTGCCGATGTCGGTGACGGACACCAGCCACCGGCATGTTCCGTCCTGCCCCCACAACATCGAGATCCGATGGTTGATGTCGAGCATGCGGCCATCGCGGTGGCGCACCGTCATCATGCCCGACCAGTCATTGAGCCTTTCCCGGTAAGCGATCATGCCTGTGTGTGATCGTTCAGACGGTGCGGTCGTATTCGAGCTGGAGCAGGACGAGGGCTGCGGCGGCGATCTGGGTGATGCGGCTGGGATCGAGGCTGACCCGCCGCAGGGCC
>NZ_JBITGJ010000181.1:0-9132 GCF_044456925.1 Streptomyces sp. NPDC050743 | reverse complement strand
CTGACGGCGATCCGGCTATCCCTGCCCTGCTCCGCAGGAGTCCGATTCCTCCCCGGCCTGAAGGCCGGGGCATCCTCGGAGGAACCCGGTGAAGCCGACCACCGCTTTAGGAGTTCGATCCGGCGACCATACTCGCCCTGCTTGGAGCCCCTTGCCGGCGTCGCTGGTTCCATGACAGGCCGTCGATCTACGGGGCCATTCGCAGTCGTTGATGTCAGACATGATGTCAACGGCTCCAGCCAGCCGCTGGAGATGACATCGCCTCAGAGCGGAACCCCCTGAAAGGATCAGCCTCACTCGGGCCGTCATGCGCTCAGTGGTCAGGAGGTCATCCTCCCGGTAGTTGCAGTGGTGGGCGCCGCCCAGATAACGACGGACCCAGCACCGTGGCCCGCGGCGACCTTCACGATGCCGGGGTCGATCCACATCACGGTTCTCATCGGGAGGTCGAACGAGGTGAGCCTGAAGCCGGCGCGCTCGGCGGCGTCCGTGAGCACGTCGTCCGGCACAGGGTCGACCACGAGGGCGCGCATGTAGGAGCCGAAGTCCGGCTCGTTGGGCAGCCAGCAGTAGTGCGCGAGGTGCTGTTCGATCCTGTCGGCGAGGGCGGTGCGGAACGCGTCGATCTGTTCGGGGGTGCGCTGTTGCCTGCTGTGGTCCGTTGTGGCGTTCGCGAAGGCCGTACTCGGCGGCGCGCCGACATCATGTTGCGGGGGCGTGGCGAGTTGCTCGGCCCACCAGGTGGCGGCGGCCACAGCTTCGGGGCGAGGGGTCATTGGTCCCATCCCCTCGTGGCTGCTGCGAGGCCGGCGAGGATGGTGAGGGCGCGCGGGCGGTTCGGTGAGGGTCATAGTGATCCCTAGGTCGAGACCGGCGCGGGGGGCGGGGTGCCAGTGTGCAGGCTCGTGAAGGTCTTGTGAAGTATGTGGCGTTTCGTTACCGCGAGTAAGCCAGTCGACCAGGCGGGTGGCCGGACAGTCGCCCCGTCCCCATCACTTCCGCTCGAAACGCTCCAGCCGGCCGTCATCCCCAAAGCACGGCGCAGTCACGGCGCGTGCATCCGCAATGGATTCACGGAATTGCCGTGTGGATCGGCGACGAGCTCTGCATAATCGCTGACGTCTATAGGGGGAAGGATTGGCATATGGATGGGCAAAGGTGTTCGAAGTGTTCCGCTGAACGGGCGGCGGCAGGTACTCACGCCTGTCAGTGCACTCAGCAGGTGGCCACCACGGCCCGCCGCGCCGACCCGTCCGAAACGGCCGCGCAGGAGGACTTCCACTCGCTGGGCGTCCGCCCGTACATCTACGTCGAGCTGCCGAAATCGCCCGGCACCAAAGAGCTCCCCTCCAACCCGCCTCCGGGCCAGAGCCCCACCGCTTTGGGACAGCACGGAACGCCGTCAGCCCCCATCACCTCGCCTTCTGCGACCCTCCCGTCGGGCATGAGCGTGGTGGGCGGCCGTACGCTGGAGGTGCCCCACTCGCTCTTGGAGCCGTCGGCGCCGCCGACGACCGGGCCGGGCGAGGCCGACACCCAGCCGCTCCAGAAGCCGCACGAACCGGTAGCGCCGAGTGCTCCACGCACACGGCGCACACCGAGTGCATCACACGGGCCGGACGGGCTGAGCAGCCCGCTGTCGCCGTCCCGACCCCCCTCCCGCAACAGTTCCCGCGGGGGGCAGAGGCGCCGACCGAAGGGCCAACGCCGACAGGCGGCCCTGATCCTTGCGGCGATCGTGGTCGCCGTCGCGGGCTTCACGAGCGGGCTGCTCACCCCGGACAAACCGAGGCGCGACACCGCGCTGCAGGACGGACGCACCAACACGCCGGAAGAGTCCGGCCGCACCTCGGCCTCTTTGTCACCCTCCGCGTCGAGGTCCACCGAGCCGTCCGCTGCGAAGCGCGCGAGTTCCTCGACGCTGCCGGCGTGGCCGACGTCGACGTCGGCCACGCCGGCAGCGCTCTTGGCGTCGACGTCGAGGTCGGCGTCGGCCACGCCGATAGTCCCGAACCGCGTGCCGACGGCCCCTACCGCCGACTCGGTCGGTTCAGCGCAGCCTGGCGAGAGCCAGACCGTCACGGGACCGGTGCTGCGCCGCGGCGACAAGGGCCCCGAGGTCGCGGAACTGCAGCAGCGCCTGCGCCAGCTCTCGTTCTACACCCACGACATCACCGGTAACTTCAACATCCAGGTCGAGAACTCCGTGCGCAGCTACCAGAGCTCCCGCGGCATCTCCGCAGAGCCCGGCGTGTACGACGCGGCGACGCGCCGCAGTCTGGAGTCGGAGACCTCGGAGCCCTCGGAGCCCTCGGAGCCCGGCTGAGCGTTTGGTCCGCCTAGAAGACCGGACCGGTTAACGCATCGGTGCACCCATGAGGGCCGGGCTTGTCAAGCGCGGAGCAGGGTTCGGCCGTGACGTCGCGACGCTCTTGAAAACCGTCGTGGCTCGAGTCACCGTGGGTTCAAATCCCACACCCACCGCGCACATTGACGGCCCCCGACCAGGCCATAACGGTCGGGGGCCGTTGCGTTGCGCTGTGCCCCGTTCGTCTCCGTGGTTCCCCGTGGTTTCCCGCTCGATCGGGCACGAGTGGGGCACGGGCCCCTTGGTGGCCTGCCCGGGTAGCGGTGATCAGTAGCCGGTCTACTGATCACAGGTCTCGCCGACCGGCGAGGCTGAGGAAGCCCACGGCTCTGACCAGTCAGGCACCGTGGGCTTCTGTCGTTGTTGGTCGGCGTCGAGTGACCTTGCACGGCCCAGGGACGGCGCGGGGGGGAGTGCCGCTTTACAAGTTCGATCACTCCTTGGCTTGGTCGGGCTTCGCATCCTGAACCGGTGCCATATGTGGCTGCTGTATGTCGCCGCCGTCCGGGGGCGTTGATGTCAGCGTTGGATGTCAGCGGAACAGCTCTGGCAACGGGCAGGCCTCCGGAGGCTCCTCCGGCCGGTCGGCCCAGCCAAGAGCCGCGAGCACGCCGCCGCCCGCGAGCACGGCATGCACGCCCTGCGGCACTTCTACGCGTCCGTCCTTCTGGACGCCGGGGAGAGCATCAAGGCCCTCGCCGAGTACCTCGGACACTCCGACCCGGGACTGACGCTCAAGGTGTACGCGCACCTCATGCCGAGCAGCCGGGACCGGGCCCGGAAGGCTCTCGGGCGAGCACTCTGGCCACAGGACCCGGGGGCCTGAGGGCCCAGAGAGGGCCCAGGCGGTGAAAACGCCCCTGATCTGCGCCAAAAACGCAGGTCAGGGGCATGATCACAAAACCTACTTCTTCTTGCCCTGGTTCTTGACCGCCTCGATCGCCGCCGCGGCCGCCTCGGGGTCGAGGTACCTGCCGCCGGGGGTGAGCGGCTTGAAGTCGGCGTCGAGTTCGTAGACGAGGGGGATGCCCGTCGGGATGTTCAGGCCCGCGATGTCGGCGTCGGAGATGCCGTCCAGGTGCTTGACCAGGGCGCGCAGCGAGTTGCCGTGGGCCGCGACCAGGACCGTGCGGCCGGTCAGGAGGTCGGGGACGATGTCGTCGAACCAGTACGGAAGCATCCGGTGGACGACGTCCTTCAGGCACTCCGTCTTCGGGCGCAGCTCCGGCGGGAGCGTGGCGTAGCGCGGGTCGTCGAACTGGGAGAACTCCGAGTCGTCCGCGAGCGGCGGCGGCGGGGTGTCGTAGGAGCGGCGCCAGAGCATGAACTGCTCCTCGCCGAACTCTGCCAGCGTGGCCGCCTTGTCCTTGCCCTGGAGGGCGCCGTAGTGGCGCTCGTTCAGGCGCCAGCTGCGGTGGACCGGGATCCAGTGGCGGTCCGCGGCCTCGAGGGCCAGCTGGGCCGTGCGGATCGCGCGCTTCTGCAGGGACGTGTGGACCACGTCGGGGAGGAGGTCGGCGTCCTTCAGGAGCTCGCCACCGCGGACTGCCTCCTTCTCGCCCTTCTCATTGAGGTTGACGTCCACCCAGCCGGTGAACAGGTTCTTCGCGTTCCACTCGCTCTCGCCGTGGCGGAGGAGGATCAGCTTGTACGGTGCGTCGGCCATGGGAAAGAGCGTAATCCACGGGTTCGCGCCGCCGCCCCGGCCGGTCAGTGGGTGGACGGTTGACGGCATCTGTTAATCGAGTGGCCCTCGGCAGGCCCCGTATGTAAGTTGTGCTTACCGCGTGAGCCGCTTACCGATCCATGGGGGGTTTTGTCATGTCCGGCACCCGTCTCCGACGTGCCGCACGGGAGAGCGTCTCCGGGCTCCCCCGAGACTTCTGGTGGCTGTGGACCAGCACCCTCGTCAACCGGCTCGGCGGGTTCGTGGCCACCTTCATGGCCCTCTACCTCACCCTCGACCGCGGCTACTCCGCCTCGTACGCCGGTCTCGTCGCCTCCCTGCACGGGCTGGGCGGGGTCGTCTCCTCGCTGGGGGGCGGGGTGATGGCCGACCGGCTCGGCAGGCGGCCGACCCTCCTCATCGCCCAGTCGGCCACGGCCGCCTCCGTCGCCCTGCTCGGCTTCATGACGGACCCCGTCGCCATCGCCGCCGTCGCCTTCCTCGTCGGCATGGCCTCCAACGCCTCCCGGCCGGCCGTACAGGCGATGATGGCCGACATCGTCCGGCCCGAGGACCGGGTGCGGGCCTTCTCCCTCAACTACTGGGCCATCAACCTCGGCTTCGCCGTCTCCTCGACGGCCGCCGGGTTCATCGCCGAGGTCAGCTATCGCGCCGGCTTCCTCATCGAGGCCGGGATGACCCTGGCCTGCGCGCTCGTCGTCTTCCTCAAGGTGCCCGAGTCCCGGCCGACGGCACAGGTGAAGGAGAAGGACAGCGCCGTCAGCCTCGGGACCGTGCTGCGGGACGGGCGGTACATGGCCGTCGTCGGGCTGTGCTTCCTCGTCGCCCTCGTCTTCCAGCAGGGGTCCGTGGGGCTGCCGGTGGCCATGGGGCGGGCCGGGTTCTCGCCCGCCGACTACGGCCTCGCCATCGCCGTCAACGGCATCCTGATCGTCGCCTTGCAGATCCCGGTCACCCGGTTCATCGAGCACCGCGACCCGCGCACCCTGCTGGTCGTCTCCTCGCTGCTCGCCGGTTACGGCTTCGGGCTCACCGCGTTCGCCGGCTCGGTCGGCGTCTTCATGGTCACCGTGTGCGTGTGGACCCTCGCCGAGATCGTCAACGCCCCGACCCAGACCGGGCTCGTCGTACGGCTCTCTCCGGTGCACGGGCGCGGGCGCTACCAGGGCGTGTACACGCTGTCCTGGTCCGTCGCCGCGCTGGTCGCCCCGCTGATGTCCGGCGCGGTCATCGACCGGCTGGGCGCGCAGTGGCTGTGGGGGATGTGCGCCGCGGTGGGCACGGTCGCCGGGCTGGGGTACGGGGTGCTCATGCGGGGGCTGCCGAAGGAGAGCCCGGCGGTGCCGGCCCCGAGGTCGGACGCCGAGCCGGAGGTCAGCGCCGCCTGAGGGAACGGGACGCTCGGCAAGCGCGTCCCTCGCACGGCCCAGCCCCCTGCCGGGATGTTCTCCGCCGGCAGGGGGCTCGGTGCTGCGATCGCGACGATCGGCACTCCAGGAAGGATCAGAAGGCGAGGTTGACGCCGATCTGGTGCGGCTGGCTGAGGGCGCTGACGGCACCCAGCACCTGGCCCTGGACGGCGCCGAGCTGGGACAGCGCGTCGGCGGTGCTCAGGGTGGTGGAGTCGGCGGTGAGGCTGGCCTCGGGGGCCAGGCCACCGGAGACGGTGTCGAGCTCGGTGTCGGAGATCTCGACGGTCTGGATCTGGTGAGCGGCGTTCATGATGAAACTGCCCTTCGCACGGATGGTCCAAGGGGAAACGGCCCGTTGGGGACAGATGGTCGGGCCGCGACCGCGGGCGTGCGCCGTCCCTTTCAGGACACCTGGCGCGATCCCGGCGGTGCGAGCGATCAAACCACGGAGCCTGCCGGGCATCCAGTCAACCGCCGCTCGCACCCGCCCAGTTGGCCGCCCCGGATGACGGATCCGTGCGGGTACGGTCACGCGTTGGGGCCAGTTCCTCCACATGCCGGGCCGCACAGGCGGGGCACGGCTCTTGCCGTCGCCGCGCCGACCGGGACAACTCCCCACCAACGGAACCCGCCCGGCCCTCGGATGCGTACACGCTGTGCAGATTCCGTTCATGGACGAATCCGCGGCTCCGGGCAGCGAGCGGACCGCCCGGAACGCAGGACGAAGAGCGCGGTGGCGGACACCCGGGCGGGCCCACCCCGACGATCCCGTGACCCGGGTCACACTCGGCCCTGTCACATCTCCGCGGAGGGATCCGTCAGGGAGGTGCAGCCAACGGAAAACCGCTCGGAGACCACACGGGAGAACACCATGGACGCTCGTCTGAACATCTTCGCCAACCCTGTCACCGGCAAGTTCTTCAAGTACCTCAACTCGGCGGGGAAGGTGGTCACGGACTCCCCTCTGCCGGCCGCGACACAGGAGCTGGTGAAGATCCGGGCCAGCCAGATCAACGGGTGCGGGATGTGCCTCGACATGCACACCAAGGACGCCACCGCCGCCGGGGAGACCGCACAGCGGCTCAACCTGGTCGCGACCTGGCGGGAGGCGCCGGTGTTCAGCGAGGCCGAGCGGGCCGCGCTGGAGCTGGCGGAGCAGGGCACCCGTATCGCCGACGCCGCCGGTGGCGTCCCGGACGAGGTGTGGGCGAACGCCGCCAAGCACTACGACGAGGACCAGCTCGCCGCGCTCGTGACGCTGATCGCCCTGATCAACACCTACAACCGCGTCAACGTCATCGTCCGGCAGCCCGCAGGCGACTACCAGCCCGGCATGTTCGACTGACCCCGGCAGGCGGCCTCAGGGGTGCATGCGCGCGCCCTTGAGGACCTTGTCCACTGCGCCCCGCGGGCCGTACACCGCGAGCCCCACCAGGTCCAGCTCCGCCGTCGGTACGGCCCGCACCGCCGCGCGGTTGTCGCGGTCGTTGCCCGTGGCGAACAGGTCCGAGGTGAAGACGGCCCGGGGCAGGGCGCGGCTCAGTGCCCTGCCGTGGGCCGCCTTCAGGGTCTCCTTCGAGCCCTCGAAGACCAGCACCGGCTGGCGGAACATGGGCAGGTACGCCACGGCGTCCGCGTCCTCGTACGGCTCGCCGATCACCTCGGGGACCGTCGCGCCCAAGCCGCTGACCAGGAACGCGGTGACGTTGAGCCGCTGCCAGGGCTCCAGGTCCTCGCGCAGCAGCACGGCGATCTTCGTGTCGAATCGGATGGGTTCAGCGCTCATGGAATGAGACTGCCGACCGCCCTGCGGCGCCGTCTTGTACGTTGTTTGCATGGCCGCCCGCCAGAAAGGCACCCGCCGGGAAGTCAGCGCGTGGCGCCCCAGCGTTCCGGGCGTCACCGAGGTCTTCCACGCCCACTTCACCGAGTACGCCTACCCGATGCACGTCCACGACGCCTGGACGCTGCTCATCGTGGACGACGGCGCCGTACGGTACGACCTCGACCGGCACGAGCACGGCACCCCGCACGACACCGTCACGCTGCTCCCGCCGCACGTGCCGCACAACGGCTCCCCGGCCACCCCGGACGGCTTCCGCAAGCGGGTCGTCTACCTCGACAGCAGCCGGCTCGGCGAGGATCTCATCGGGCGGGCCGTCGACACGCCCGATCTGCGGGATCCGGTGCTGCGGCGGCGCGTCGGCCAGTTGCACTCCGCCCTCGCCCGGCCCGGCGACGAGCTGGAGGCCGAGAGCCGGCTGACGTTCGTCGGCGAGCGGCTGCGCACCCATCTGCGGCCGTCGGCGGCGCCGGCGCCCCCGCGCCCCGACCCCGCGCTCGCCCGTGCGCTTCGGGAGTTGCTCGACGCCCGGGTCGTGGAGGGGCTCCCGCTGGAGGAGGGCGCGCGGCTGCTGCACGCCCATCCCGCCCATCTGGTACGGGCGTTCAGTGGGGCGTACGGCATCGCCCCGCACCAGTACCTGATGTCCCGCCGGGTCGGGCAAGCACGACGGCTGCTGCTGGACGGGCTGGCGCCGGGCGAGGTGGCCCCGGCCACCGGGTTCTACGACCAGGCCCATCTCACCCGGCACTTCAAGAAGCTGGTGGGCGTGACGCCGGGGCGCTACCGGGCCTGCGCCCGGTCATAGCTACTCGACGTCCACGTAGTCGCCCGCGGCGGTCGCGCCGCTTGTCGTGCTCGTCTCGCTGAACGTCCAGCGCCAGTAGCCGTCCGCGGCCGCGGTGACCGTGGTCTTCAGGTAGCCCGCGGAGTCCGCCGACACGATCTTGACCGTCGAGTAGGTGCTGGTGCCGGCCTTGCGGAACTGCAGCTTGGCCGCCTTGCCGCCGAAGCCGGTGTAGGCGTGCTTCACCCAGTCGGCGCGGGTGATCCGGCCGGTCACGGTGAGCGTCCTGCCCTTCGCGACGGGCTCGGGCGAGGCGTTGACGGTGACCTGCGCCCTACGCTTGACCTGCACGGAGCCGAAGCCGGTCAGGTACTCCTCGGTCCTGGGCTGGCCGTCCGAGCCCCAGATGCGTGCGGAGACCGCGATCTTCCAGGTGGTGGCGTCGTTGTTCGAGTCCAGGGTGTAGCGAGGCTCGATGTACAGCTCGCCGTCGCAGTCGGCGGCGTGTGTGCCGTCCTCGTTGCAGTTGGTGTAGCCCATGTAGATGCCGTCGGAGTTCGCGCCGTTGGCGACCGTGGTGTCGTGGTAGAGGAACGGGAAGGCGTCCACGTCCGGCAGCTGGGGGCCGGACGGCCAGGACATGTGGTACGTGAAGCCGGGCCTCACCTCGGCGCTGGTGCCCACGATGATGGGCTTGCCCTTGTTCACGACCAGGTTCGACACCGTGATGCCGGTGTCCGCCGCCTCCGCGGACGGCGCGGCGAACGCACCCAGGGCGAGCGCTCCCGCGAGCACGACCGCGGAGCCGGATCTGCCTGCGCGCATGCACAACCTCTTCGTCGGTGAGGGACCGGTAAGGCCCCGGTAAGGATTCGGGTCGCCGCAGGTTAACAGCACGTGCCCGAACGCCGGTTCGGGCCCCCACCGCGGTCCGTCCCCCTAGACGAGTCTTTCCGAACACGGTCAGTGGTCGTAGGCGGTCAGTGACCGGCTGACCGTCTGCCCGGTCTGGAAGTTGTGCCAAATCGCGGCGGC
>NZ_JBITGJ010000180.1:0-9188 GCF_044456925.1 Streptomyces sp. NPDC050743 | reverse complement strand
TGCCGAGGGCGTAAGACCACCCGAGCCGCCGGCTCCGGTGGCGGCCTGAGCCGTAAATCCCCGCTCAGCCCTGGAGGGCGACGCATCCCCTCCCTCCAGGGAGGGGAGCCTTCAAGGGAGGTGGCGGTCTTCTCGTATCTCGTTGCGATGTCGCGGAACCCCCTGAGACGGTTGAAGCGGCGTTCGATCATGTTGCGCCGGCGGCAGTAGTGCAACCGGGCGTTGATCTTGACCCAGACCTCGTCCAGATGCCACTTGTCCCCGGCTCTCGGCGGTCGTCGGCATGACGATGATGCATGGCTGGTGGGGGCGCGAGACGACTGCGTGCCGCCAGTTCTCCACCTGGTTGGGGGAACGCGGCACCCTGCCCGGCGCACGCATCGCTCTCACTGACGAGGAGAGGGGCACCGTGTTGACGACGTGGCCGACCGAGTCGTAGCCCTCTGCCAGGGTGGGGATGATGGCCCACGGCCCCTACCCGAGCCGCAAGCGTGTCCGCCGGCAGGTGGACCGCCGCTACGGCGCCGTGGGCAGGTGGGCGTCCGCGCGTCCCCGCCCCGGTGCGCTGCCTCCCCGGTACGCGGCGGACACTTTCCGGCTTGGCGAATACCGGATCTCCCCCCGCTGACCGGCCAGAAAACCCCAGGCCGGCCGGGGTAACAGTCGACGGGTTACCCAGACCGGGGCGGCAGGCCGAGGACGTCCAGGTCTCGTCGGCCGCCCAGTGCCGAACCTGGTGGCCGGCGAGGAGGTGGACACCACCCTGGCGGGAGGCCCAGAGCGCGTCCGTGCGGCTGAAACCGCCGAGGTGGACGACGGCCCGGATCGGGTGGTCGATGCCGGGTCGGCCTGCCTCCTGCAGGGAAGGAGGCCCGATCTCGCCCGAGTCCTCGTCGGCCGTCGTGGCCGGGCGGACAGAGACGTCGAGTTCGCGGCCACGGCGGTCGCGCGCGAACAGGCGCGGTCGCCTCTCCCGCAGGGTCAGGTGGACCACGCGCCAGCCGTCCCGTCGCAGCACCTGCGCAACGGCCACCGTCAGACCTCGGTCATCAAGCCGGGCGAGCTCATCGGAGGTGTAGTGGCCGTCTGGATTGAGCTGGGCCGGCGGTTGATCGCGGCGTCGCCCGGAGGTTCGGCCCTGCGTTGTTGTGACCGGTGCCCGGTTTGCGGGCGGTGCCGGTGTTGATGGCTGTACTCAGCCATCAACACCGGTTGATTCGGGAGGCGTTGTTCGGCCAGAAGGCCTGTGGACGCCTCGCACCGTCCCGTTGACGTACCGCTTACGCTTCGGCGGATGTCCGGGAACTGTGAACCTTGTGGCGGACGAACAGCGCCGCAGGCACGGCCATGACGATCAGTACGACTCCGCCTATGGCGTTGCCCAGGTGCACGGCGTCGGTGAACGCCCTCGGTACCGCGGTTCCCACCGCGCGAGCGAGGGACGGGGGGAGGCCTGTCGCGCCGCCGCCGTGTGACGCGCCATCCACGATCCTGTCCGCCTGCGGCGAGGGGATGCCTGCCTCGACGAGACGGTCATGCAGCTTCCGGGGGAAGCGACTGGTGACGACGGTTCCGAGGACACTGGGGCCGAGCACCGTTCCCAGCTGACGAGCCATGTTCACCGCCGCTGCCGCCATCCCCTCCTGCTGTGGCGGGACACTGTTGACTGCGGCAGCCGTTGAAGGCGCTGTCAGCAGGCCCGCTCCGATGCCCGCCACGAGCAGCCCGGGCCACATCGCCCCGTACCCTCCCGAGGCGTCGGTCGCGAGCAGCGCGAGGGACCCGGCTCCGATGAGGACCAGGCCCGCGGTGATCAAGGGGGTGAGGCCGACCCGGTGTACCAGCACCCGGGCGGCCACTACCGTGACCAGGAGGAACGTCCCGAACAGCGGCAGCAGGCGCACGCCGACGTCGAGGGGGCTGGTCTGTCCCACGCGTTCCATGTAGAGCACGCTGAGCAGGGCGACACCGACCAGTCCGAAGACGCTGACAGCGGCCACGCCCATGACGGCCGAGAAGGAAGCGTTGCGAAAGAGCCTCAGGTCCAGCATGGGGTCGGGGTGACGGAGTTCCACGCGTACGAACAGGAACAGGGACACGGCGAAGACCACGTACATGGTGATGATCGGGGCTTCGGTGTATCCCGTGGCGCCGCCCTGAATGATCGCGTAGGTGGCCGAGGCCGTCATTACCGTGGCCAGGACGAGGCCCGCGAGATCGAGCCTGCGCGTGGGGTGTCTGGACTCGGTCACGAAGACCGGGGCCAGGAGGAGGGCGGTGCCGGCGATGACGAGGTTGGCGATGTAGACAGCGTGCCAGGAGAAGTCTTCGAGCAGGGCTCCGGCGAGGATCGGGCCGATGGCCAGGCCCACTCCGGAGCACGCGGCCCAGATGCCGATCGCGGCCGTGCGCTCGTGCGGGTCGGTGAAGGTGGCACTGACGATCGCCAGGCTCGTCGGCAGTACAGCCGAGCCGCCGAGGCCCGCGATCGCCTGGGCAGTGATGAGCATGTCGGCGCTGTCGGCGAAGACGGCGAGCACGCTGCCGACCAGGAAGACGGCGGCACCGAGGCTGAACACGCGGCGACGCCCCACGAGGTCGCCGAAGGTTCCGGCGGACATCACGAAGCTGACGACGGCGAGGCTGTACGCGCTGGTGATCCATACCAGCGTGCCGGCGGTGACGTGGAGGTCGCTCTGAATGTCGCCCAGAGCCGAGATGGTGGAGGTGACGTCGACGAAGGCCATCATGACGCCGAGGCAGACCACCAGCAGGCCGAGCCAGCGGGACCGCCCGCCGCCGGCGGCCGCGGTGCGGGAAGCCTGAACAGGAACGGAGGCCGTCAACGGACCGTCACCGCCCCATTCAGCGACACGCCCAGCGACACCACGGCCACGGCAGCCATGAGGGCCATCGTGGCCAGGCAGGCCGGTCGGTAGGTCTCCAGAGAGGCTCCGCCGGAGGCGGTGCCGAGCATGGCGACCAGGATGCCGATGCCGACGACCGAACCGATCCGCGTCGGCATGGTCACGATGGAGCCGCCCGTACCGGCGCGTTCGCGGCGCGGACCGACTGGGGCGGAGGAGACGGCGGTCGGGAGCGCCAGGCCGGCGCCAAACCCGAAGAGGAGCCGGCACGGGAGGATTCCGGAGACGTGGTTCGGGTCGTTGTCCAGGCCTCCTCTCTGGGTTCGTGGAGGGGTCATCTGATCTTGCGAGGACATGCGTCTCTTCCGTTCTGCGGGATGCGCGGGATGCCGTGAGCAACGGTCACCAGGGTTCTGGACTGATCTGTCAGGAACCGTATGGAGTTGTGGAACGGAATGTCAAGAACGCACGGGAAGGGCGAGGCAGGTGCCGACTATGCCTTGTGGCGGAACTGAGTTCGGTACTCCTGGGGTGAGGTGCCGAGATGCCGGTGGAAGACGGCCCGCAGGGAGGCGGGGGCACCGAGGCCGGCGAGGCGGCCCACTTGTTCCACCGGCACGGAACTTGCCTCCAGCAGCTCGCGCGCCCGGTCGATGCGTGCGTCGGTCAGCCACGCCATCGGCGTGGTGCCTGTCTCCTCGCGGAAGCGGCGAATGAAGGTCCGCCGGGACATATGGGCCTGTTCTGCGAGGTCGTCGACGGTGAGCGGGTCTGCGAGGTTGTCGAGCATCCACTCCCGCAGCGGAGCGAGCTCGTCGCCGTGGGCTTGGGGACGGAACTGTTCGATGAATTGAGCCTGGCCTCCCTGCCGCCGTGGCGGCGCGACGAGATCCCGTGCCCGTGTGTTCGCCGCCGCCGCGCCCAGGTCGGTGCGGATCAGATGCAGGCACAGGTCGATTCCTGCCGTGACGCCGGCGGACGTGAGGATGTCACCGTCGTCCACGTAGAGCTGGTTCGGCAGAACGTTGACGTGCGGGTAGCGCATTCGCAACTGCTCGGCGTGCCGCCAGTGCGTGGTGGCCGGGCGTCCGTCGAGCAGTCCGGCCGCGGCGAGGACGAAGGCTCCGGTGCAGACGGAGACGAGCCGGGCGCCTCGGGCGCGAGCCGTCCGCAGCGTCCTCAGGATGCCGGCCGCCGGGGTCGCGTCGACGTCGTCGTAACCCGGGATGATCACGGTGTCGGCGTCGTCCAGCGCTTCGAGGCCGGCGGTGACGGTGATCGCGAAGCCGGATCCGGGCACAGGTCCGGGGCCGCTCTCGGCGCATACGGTCAGCTCGTAGTGCGGGTCTGTCGAGAAGATCTGCGTCGCGGTGCCGAACTCGAGCGGGAGGACCCCGGGCAGTACGAGCACGGTGACGCGATGTCTGTTCGTCATGTGGCACGACCGTAGCGGTGGTCCGCGTCCGTGCCACTGGTTGCCCCGCGAGCAGCTCTCGTATCCGGGACGATGACGCGGACAACAGCGTGGGACTCCTCTTCGCAGCAAACGTGATGCACGATCTGGCCACCGGGCTGGACGCACCGGGCCTGTTCCGGTTCGAGATGGAGAGCGCCGATCTCGCCGCCGCAGTGCTGACCGTTCTCGGCGCGCCGGCCCGGGATGTCGACAAGGTCTCGGAGGCCATCGCTCCGCACACCACTTCGCGGATCCCCGAGCGAATGGGGCAGGGCGATTGCAGAATCCTGGGCGCCCCAAAGGTGAGCCTCGTAACGGAGTTGGTGTCCGCCACAAGGGCATGGTGTCGGATGGTCCAAGTCGGGAATCTAGTCCTGGCTGAGCTGCCCGAACCGGCTGCGGTAGTCCTGAGGAGACACGCCCAGGGCTTTGACGAACGCGCGTCGCATACGCTCGTCGTCACCGAAGCCCGTTCGCCTTGCGACGACCCGCACGGGATCACGCGTCGCCTCAAGAAGTCGTCTTGCGGCTTCGAGTCGGAGTTTTTCTACGGCTCGTGCCGGGCTCTCCCCGGTCTCGCGGACGTAGACGCGCGCGAAGTTCCGGGGGCTCATGCGGGCGGCATCGGCGAGTGCCGGTACGGACAGGTCGGTGTTGAGATTCGCGCGGATCCAGTCGTGCAAGTCGTCGAACCGGCCTCGTACGTCCTGCATCTGCTGTCGCAGTTCGATGCTGAACTGGGACTGCCCGCCGGGCCTCTTCAGGAAGAGAACCATCGCGCGCGCGACGTTGAGGGCCGTTTCGCGGCCGAGGTCGTTCTCGATCATTGCCAGCACCATGTCGATTCCCGCGGATACACCGGCTGACGTCCAGATCCGGCCCGAAGTGACGAAGATGGCGTCGGGGTCCACGCTGACGGCGGGGTGCTCGCGCTCAAGTTGGCGGCAGAACGCCCAGTGTGTGGTGGCTTCCCGGCCGTCGAGCACGCCGAGTTCGGCGAGGACAAACGCTCCGGTGCAGATGGAGCCGAGCCGGCGCGGCTGGGCGAGGTGCTCGGCCAGGCAGGAGCGCAGTGACGCTGTCGAGGCCGGCGGTAGTCTCAAGTCGCTGCCCGAGACCAGCAGGGTGTCGACTCCTTGGAGGACGGCATTGTCCAGCCGTGTGGTCTCCAGTCGCACGCCTGTGTCGGTGGTGACGGCTCTGCCGTCCTCGGAGGCGAGGACGACGTCATAGGCGGGACGGCCGTCCAGGAGATTTGCCTCGCTGAACGCTTGTAGCGGGCCGGCGATGTCCATGAGCTTTGCGCCGTCGTAGGCGACCACGACGATCTTCCGGGTGTCGCCAACCGCACCATTGGCAGTTTCTGAGGTCATACTGCATTTTATGCCACAGCTTTACGCACCGTCCACGATGGGCATGTCTGCCGCGACACGGCCGAAAATGGGTTCGTGCCGCAAGGGCTCATGGAGGCCCTGTCGACTCACGGCTGCCAGGGGGGCGACTCAGATGGACCGCGCAAGCCGTGCTGCCGCCGGGCACGGGAGCGAGCCCCGCCGGCGCCGCAGGACACCTCCCGGAGCAGGCATGCCGCGTCCGACCGTCGCTCGACAGGACGACGGAATCGCGGCAGCCTCGGAAGGGTCCCTGCGTACGCCGACTGAGGCCAGGTCGCAGGTAGGGCGGGAAGCTTACGCGGGCACGTCCCGCGCGATTTCGATGAGCTCGCCGGTGTTCATCTCGTAGAAGAATCCGAAGAGCTTGGTGGACTTCGGCACGGCAGGGTGGCTCCGGAGCAGGGCGAGGTCGTATTTGATCGACTCGTCGAAGTGCGGAATGGTCAGGCTGTCCCGGCTGAAAGCATCCGAGATGTCCACGTTGTGCTCGTCGCGGTACCGGTTGATGAGCTGGTCCGGCCTGAACGCCGTCGCACCGCAGAACGAGTGGTGCACCACGGCGACGGTCTTGAAGTGGAACAGGTAGTCCATGGTCGCGACTGCCTGCAGTGCGTCGACTGCACGCCCACCGGCGTTCGCCAGGGGGAACAGCGTGCGTGTGTGGCCGACTCGGTTGCCGTTCTCGTCGAGGATGTTCTCGCCCGGGAAGACCTCGTCCCCGAAGTGTTTGGCAACGGCTTCGGGGATTTCCGCCGCTCGCGGGTCGAAGCAGTGAACGACCATGGTCTTCATGGGGATCGCCTCATTGAAGCCCTGGAAATTCTCCTGATCGAACCACGGCTGGTTGCGGAATTCGTACTCGCTGAGATCCATCTTTTTCCTCACTTAATGACTATTTGGTGGAACATGCCAGGCCTCCGAGACGCGGCGTCCCTGTAGACGCCGCAGCTCTTGATGGCCGGGGTCGTTGTGCTGGTTGTCCTATTTCGCGACTGGTGCCGGATAAGCCGTGGGAGTTGTTCCGGCGAGTGGTGTCGGAGACGGCGGCCTTACAGGCACATGGCGGTGGCCGGCGACGGGCCGGGGATCGCGAATGCGCGGTCGAGCGGCGTTTTATTCGTCAAACGGTGCCCAGTCCAGAACTGCTGTTGCGTCGACGATGGGGATCGGCGACCGGTTGTGAGCAACTCGCGTGCAGATGTGCACCCAGTGGTGGTACGGCTGCTTGGTGTCGACCTCGCGGTTCAGCAGCTCGTTGAAGGCGCGCTTGAACTGCAGCCGGGGATAGCGCCGGAGCACCTCGGCGATGTCTGCCGGGTCCAGCTTCGCGTTCTGGGCCCCAGAGACGTCGTAGTCCAGTCCGAGTTGCATAAGGCGGCTGGTGTCGCCCCGGAACGGGTTGAGGTCCCACGCGTGAAGAGCGATGTTGTCCCAGACGTGTTGCGCCCGCTCTGCTGAAACGCCCTTTTCCACGAGAAAGGAACGCGCCGCGCCGGCGCCTTCGACCTCGAAGCGATGAGGGCCCCGAGCGTGCTCCGTCAGGCCGAGGTCATGCAGTACTGCAGAGAGGAACATCAATTCGCTGTCCACCTTCGTGCCCTCCTGCTGCGCGAAGAGTTCGGCGAACCAGTAACACCGCATGACGTGATTGAAGAGCGCGTCGCTGGAAACGCGGCGCGCAAGCTCCTCGGCCTGGCGTGCGATATTGCTGTCCGGCGCGGTGATATCGGCGATCAAGGTGATGTCCTTTCCCTTGTTACTGGCTCAGATCTGACGCTAAGTGACCAGCAGGTTGGCTGCAATGACATCCATACCTCGAATCCTGCCATTTCCTGGTGCGGCCGATCCTGCTGTGCTGCGTCGACCGCTCGGCCAGCAGGCCTGCACCTTCCACCAGTCGAAGTAGAAGAACTCCGACCCTCCTTCACCGGGCAGTTTGATGGTCTGGAAGACCCTGCCCGGATGCGGACGGCCCGGTCCTCGTCGCCTGCATGACGAGAAGCCAGACGTTCATCACGCCTCCGGCGGTCTTCGCGGATGTCAGGAGCGGATGAACTCCAGCAGATCCGCCTTGATCGTCGATCTCGCTCCCGGCGCATACGGTCAGGTCGCAGCTCGGGTCCGTCGAGAACATCTGCATCGCGGTGCCGAACCCGAGCGCGAGGACACCGGGCAGTACGAGCAGCACCCTGACGCGATGCCCGTTCGTCGTGTGGCACAACTGTGGCGATGGTTGGCATCCGTGCCACTTTTTGCCCGACAGTAGCTCTCGTAGCGTCACCTCATGACCAAGACTCCATCCACCCTCCCGAACGGGCTGTACGGCGACGTACTCGCCCTCCCTTCCGGGCCGCTGGCCGAAGCGAGCCTCGCCGCGGCGCGGGCCGCGATGCATCCGTCCGTGCTGAACCACTGCATCCGCGGCTTTTACTGGTCCCGCCTGTTCGCCGCCCACAAGGGAGTTCTCGACGACGCGGACTACAACGAGGAACTCCTCTTCGCCGCAAACGTGATGCACGACCTGGCGACCGGGCCGGACGCACCGGGCCTGCTCCGGTTCGAGATGGAGAGCGCCGATCTCGCCGCCGCCGTGCTGACCGGCCTCGGCGCCCCGGCCCGGGATGTCGACAAGGTCTGGGAGGCCATCGCTCTGCACACCACTCCGCAGATCCCCGAGCGAATGGGGCTGCTGACCTACCTGACCTACGAAGGCGTCTGGATCGACTTCGGAAAGAACGCCGACCTCGTGGCCGAGGAGCAGAGCCGGATCCATGCCGCCTATCCGCGACTTCAGATGGTCCGCCACCTGGCCGACGAAGTCCTCGCCCACGGTGCCCGCTCCGAGACGGCCGCGCCGCCCTACGCGCTCACCTACCAACTTGCGCAGGAACGGGCGGCGGACGGCGTCACGTCCATGGAGCGTGGCGTGATCAATGGACCATGGGGGGAGTAGCGGCAGCGTCGAATTTCGCTGGACTCACGTTCCGGGCACAGCCGCGGTAAGACGAAGCAGTGGCTCGGGAGATGGTCACCGGCTCGATTCCCGAAGGGCAGTTCAATGAGGTAGTTCCAGGGGACGATCTGCCCGACCACGCCTCGCGGGTGGTGCGACTCGGTGACCTTCGTGAGCCGCCGCGGCTGGAGGTAAGTGGGGCCCTGCGCCCGTAGTGCCGGGCGACCACGGCGCCTGACTGACCTCCTCGTGTGCGGGCAGGCGTGCCTTCCCCATCTCCACCTGCATCAGGTCCATCACCTCGGCCTGCCTGGAGCATGCCATGAATCGCAGAAGCACTTCAGCACGCGTGCGAACCGAAAGCGAAGCCGATGCCCGCTGGGCTCTCCGGGCCCCACCGAACGCCACCTCGACATCGTTCAGTGAAGTTCCCCCCGCGAACTGGACAGCGGGTGTTTACGCTGCCGGGACGAGGTTCTGCCTGAGCAAGGATCTCGTTTCGAGCGGGGTGACGTACC
>NZ_JBITGJ010000179.1:1368-9357 GCF_044456925.1 Streptomyces sp. NPDC050743 | reverse complement strand
GCATCACCGCCGTGCGGGGTGGACGCCGGATCGCCCTGACGGCGATCCGGCTATCCCTGCCCTGCTCCGCAGGAGTCCGATTCCTCCCCGGCCCGGAGGCCGGGGCATCCTCGGAGGAACCCGGTGAAGGCGTTCTGAAGCGGTACGGGAGGTTGGTTCAACGGCACCAGCCCGGGGGTGGGATCTCCGCGGCGGCATTGGTGCGCTGGCGGTGGGGACCGAGAGGGAAGCCCTCATCGATCCCCGCTTTACAGGGTGGACGGGAGCTCTTGGTCGGCCCAGACGAGCTTGCCGCCCGTTGCGGAGCGGAAGCCCCACTTGCTGGACAACTGGGCAATCAGGAACAGTCCCCGGCCGTTTTCGTCGACGATGCGGGCGTGGCGCAGGCGCGGGTAACACTTTCCGCTGTCAAAGACTTCGCAGGTCAGGACTTGGTGCTTGATGAGCCGTAGCCGGATCGGGCCGGCGCCGTGGTGGATGGCGTTGGTGACCAGTTCGCTGATGATCAGCTCCGTGGTGGGCACGAGATGCTCCAGTCCCCATTCGCTGAGTTGATGGGCGGCCAGGTGCCGGGCGTCGCTGACGACGGCCGGCTCGGTTGGCAGGTCCCAGGAGGCAATGTCGGCCGGCTTGAGTGTGTGGATCCGGGCAAGGAGCAAGGCGACGTCGTCAGATGCTGCCTGAGTCGGCACGGTTTCCATCACTGAGGAGCACAAGTCTTCCAAGGACTGTTCGGGTTGTGCCAGGGCGGTGCCGAGGCGGTGCATGCCGACCTCGATGTCGTGGTCACGGGATTCGACCAGCCCGTCGGTGTAGAACGCGAGCAGGCTTCCTTCGGGCAGTTCCACCTCCACGGCGTCGAAGGGGACCAGCCCGAGGCCGAGGCCGAGTGGGGCTCCGGTGGGCAGGTCGGGGAAGGTGACCTGGCCTTGTGCGTCGACTATCGCGGGCGGGGGGTGCCCGGCCCGTGCCATCGTGCACTGTCGGGTGGCCGGGTCGTAGACGACGTACACACAGGTCGCGCCCATAATCGCGGGGATCTGATCCGGGGCGTCGTCATCTTCCCCGGTCAGCCGCTGGACGCTGTCATCGAGGTGGTTCAGCAGTTCGTCGGGGGGCAGGTCCAGGTCCGCGAGCGTGCGGACGGCGGTGCGGAGCCTGCCCATGGTCACCGCGGCGTTGATGCCGTGTCCGACCACATCACCGACGACGAGGGCCACCCGGGCACAAGGCAGCGGGATCACATCGAACCAGTCGCCTCCGACACCGGCGTCCGTGTCGGCCGGCAAGTAGCGCCCGGCCGCCTCGACGGCGACGCCGCCCCTCAAACGGTGCGGGAGCAGGTTGCGCTGGAGGGCGAGGGCCGTGCTGCGTTCGCGAGTGTACTGGCGGGCGTTGTCCAAGCACAGCGCGGCCCGGGTGACCAGCTCCTCAGCCAGGAGTAGGTCATCCTCCTGGAATGGCATCGGGTCCTCGGTGCGTGCGAACAACGCCACGCCCAACACGGAGTGCCGGGCACGGATGGGCACGATCATCAGGGAGTGCACCCCGTTCTCACGGATCTTTTGCGCCCGTGCCGGGTCGTGGTCGATCCATGTCCCAGGGGTGGTGTCCAGTACCGGTTCCAGGTGGGACCTTCCCGTGCACAGTGCGCTGGCGAGCGGCGAGTTTGGGGGGACGGAAATTGTCTCTCCTCGCGCAAACGTCGACTCTGGGATCCCTGGGTGGATCGAGGCCAAACCGGCACGTCGGAACACGCGGGGGCGACCGTACATTGTGTCGATTCGGGCAGAGGGCTCTTTGCCGAATGGAACCGACTCGTCTGCCAGGTCGACGGTGACGTAGTCGGCCAACAGGGGCACGGCGAGGCTGGCCAGTTCCTGTCCGGTCTGCATGACGTCCAGGGTGCTCCCGATGCGCGTGCTGGCCTGGCTGAGGACGGCAAGGCGCTCGCGCACCCGCTGGTTGCTGGTGACATCCACGGTCAAGGAGCACACCCCCAGTGCCTGGCCGTCCGCGTCCTGGAGGCAGAAGAACGAGGCCGCGAATGCGTGCTCCCGGCGCGGATCTTCCGGCGGCCATGCCCGGTACTCGTGGACCGCGGAAGTGCCGCTCGCCAGCACCTGCCGCATCACCGCTTCAAGGGCCTCGGCCTCGAAGCCGGGCAGTGAATCCTTCAGGCGGCGTCCGAACCTCCGGTCACGGGAAATGCCGTCATGCTCCATTGTGTCGTTTATCCAGGTACAGCGCAGCTGCGGGTCACGAATGGCGATGCCGACCGGCGCGCGGGCAAACAGCGACTCCCGCACCGATCCGTTCACCATTCCTGGGGAGAGCGCGCCTATGTCGGTCAGGGATACCAGCCAGCGGTGGGTTGCGTCCTGTCCCCGCAGCAGCGAGAGGCGCACGCGCAGGTTGAGCGTGTGGCCGTCGCGGTGGCGGACCGTCGCGGTGCCGGACCAGCCACCTTGGGCACGGCACTGCTCGGCGAACGCTGATACCCCCAGCGCCTCCTGGGATGACGGCAGCACGAGTGTGGCGGATCGGCCCACCACGTCCTCAGCGCAGTATCCGACAAGGTGCTGAGCGGATTGCGTCCACGCGACCACTGTCCCTTGCTCGTCGATCATCGCTATCGCTGCGTCGGATATCTCGCGGAGCCCCAGCGGCTCCAGGAGCGGGGTCTGGTCAGTGCTCATCATCGTGGTTCCCATCAGATGCCTCGCGACCCGACCGTATGCGCGCGTCTGCCCCCACGTGTGAACCATTCTCTGAGCAAAAGACCGGACCATTTCGGGCCGAATGGCCAGGCGGGCCCCGGGCGCCGCCTGTCGGATCGGTTGCACCGCGAAGCGCCACGTCGCATGTTCGGGACGCCACGCTCGGGAGTGGGTCAGCCTCGATTCTCGGTGCGGAAATTTGATTGAGGTCTGCTCTGCCCGGTTCAGCGTCGGGGAAGCGGAAGCGCGGGGTGCGGTCGTTCCGCCGTTCGATGGGCCGTCTCAGACCGTCGGCGGCTAAGCGCTGTCCCGTAATCGATCTTCGGGTGGCTCTCCCATAGGAGGGGCCTGATTCTGGACTCGCAGGTCACCAAGCTGTGGCCAGCGCTTAGCATGCCTTCGTGACGCGGCCCTGGACCATGCGCAAGATGACGGACGAGTTTGCCGAGCTGCTCGGGATGGTTCCTGTCAGTGTCGAGGGCGGCGACCTGACGTTCGCACGGGGAGAGCTCCACTCCACCCTCTCGATCTGGAAGGACCGCTTCGACCGGTCGGTCTTCGGCTGGACGGTTCATACCTACGACAGCGCCCTCCGAGACCGGATGGAAAGCTTCGGCGGAATGAGCATCCGGATCGACCACCCCGCGCCGTCCGGTGGAGGGAATCCAACCAACATCCCCCCTGCTGCCTGCTATCCCTGGCCGGCGGGCGGGACTCCACTGGCCCCGCAGGCTGCTGCCGCCGTCACCGGGTACGGGCCTGTGTCCTTGCACTTCGTCCGCGACCGCCACGACCTGGGCCTGCTCCTGCTGGCAGATGACCACGTGCACCGAGGCAGGGTCTGGTCCTTCGCGCCGACCAACACCGAGCCGGCACGGATTGCCAAGGCGATTCTGTTGGCCCGGCATTCAGGAGATCAGGACCTGGAACGGGCGGCTGTGGTCAAGCTGCGGGACCGAGGCGAGGAGCCGGTAGCTCCCTGGCCCGACTACCTCTTCCGACAGGCCGTCGCCGACTGGGCCAAGCAGTACTCAAAGGCCACTGGGATCGACCTCAGTGACTTGGCAAGGCTCAAGCGGAAGCGCCCTGAGTATCCCGCGGTCCCGGAACCTCACGGCTCCTGAGGTCGGCGCCTCCTGACACGGCGGGATGATCTCGATGTGGCTGGTGTGATCACGTCGTCTGAGCCGTGCTGGATAACCCCGTTTACGGGGCTGAGCCCGCAACACTTCAACAAGCTCGTTGCTGCGGTGCGCAGAGAAGGCGCCGACGCGGCACGGCGGGGAAGGCCGTGGAGTCTTCCGCTGGAGGGTCGCGTGCTTCTCGTGGCTGCGTATTGGCGCACCAACCTGACCATGCGCCAGCTGGCGTTACTCTTCGGGATCTCCAAGTCTGCGGCCGACCGCATCATCGCCCACATGGGACCTCTGCTTGCCTTGCAGCCGCGTCGGCGATTCAGTCCCACCACCGTGCTGATCGTCGACGGCACCTTGGTGCCCACTCGCGACCACACAGTGGCTGAGCAGTCGAAGAACTACCGTTACTCCACTAATCACCAGGTGGTCATCGACGCCGACACCCGCCTGGTCGTCGGGGTCGGCCGGCCGGTGCCAGGTAACCGCAACGACTGCATAGCGTGGGAGCTGTCAGGCGCGAAAGCCGCAGTCGGCGGCACCACAGTGATTGCTGACGGCGGCTACCGCGGCACCGGCCTGGTCATCCCGCACCGACGCCAAGGCGGGCAGCCTCGACTCCCAGCCTGGAAAGAAGAACACAACCGCTCACACCGGCAGGTTCGCGCTCGTGTCGAGCACGTCTTCGCCCACATGAAGTGCTGGAAGATCCTTCGCGACTGCCGCCTGAAAGGCGACGGCGTTCACCACGCCATGCTCGGCATCGCCCGTCTCTACAACCTCGCTGTCACCCAACCCAGACGATCATTGCGGGACAAGCCTTAGCGAACCTGCACTACGTCGACTTCGGGAGACCTTACGAAGGTCTGCACGTAATCGATCGCTGCCTGCAACGCGTCCTTGAGCGGGGTGATGTCCCGAGCGACCTGAGCGAGGAGGCTGCCGCCCTGGAATGCGGAAAGCAGCAGATTGGCCAGCTGCGCCGGATCCGCGTCAGTGCTGATGCGGCCGAGTCGCTGCATGTGCTGGAGCCCGTCGCGGAAGATGTCCCGCCACTGATCGAACGCACTCGCGAGCTCATCGTGAACGTCGAGGTCGGTCTTGATGATCTCGCTCGCGAGGGAGCCGAGGCTGCAGCCTTCCTGGTAGGCGCGCTCGTAGCCGACGTAGAAATCCGCCCACTCCCGGAACGCGTCGAGATCGTTGAAGGAGGCGAATCGCTCACTGCGATGGAATGCGAGGACGCGATCGGCCTGCCATGCGATGACTGCCAGGACGAGACTCTCCTTGGTCGGGAAGTAGTGGTTGAGCTGTGACCCGCTGACGCCGGCTGCGCGACGGAGCTGCTCGTTGTTCGTCGCGTGGACACCCTTCGTGTAGATGAGTTCCGCGGCATGCTCCAGGATCCGGGTACGCGTCGCCTGGCCCTTGTCCGTGAGCTTGCGAGGCACCCGAGCTCGTGTCGTGGCTTCCATACGTCGCACGATATCGCAAGGTGGGCTTGACAGCCCAGTCTTGGGCGGTGTTAGCTCTGAGGAGTGGGCTGCCCGGCCCAAAAAATGCTCAGTCTGACCTGGGCTCGTGGACTACTCGTACGCCTACCGGAGGTTGATTGGCTATGGCACGACTGAACGTTCCCTCTTCCGACGAGGTCCCCGCGGGAGCGCAAGGCATCCTCGACAACATCGGCGCACAGCTCGGCTTCGTCCCGAACATGTTCAAGACCATCGCGTCGAACCCGACCGTTCTCGATGCCGTCGTGACGCTGCAGAGCACCATGAGTCGCGTTCTGGACGCGAAGACGCGGCACACCATCGCGCTCGCGGTCTCGGAGGCCAACGGCTGCGCTTACTGCCTGGCGATTCACACGTATGTGTCGTCCGAACTCAGCGGAATGTCGAGCGACGACATCGACCTGGCTCGCGCCGGGAGCTCGGTCGACCCCAAGCGCGCCGCGGCCGCTCGCTTCGCTCAACGGGTGGTCGAGAGCCGCGGGCGAGTCAGCGACGCAGACCTCGCGGCTGTGCGCGGCGCCGGTTACACCGACCCGCAGATCTTGGCGATCGTCACGGTCGCAGTGCAGGCCCTGCTGACCAATTTCCTCAACAACGTCAACCAGACCGACATTGACATCCCCTCCGCCGGCTCGGCCGGTACGCCCGGTTGAGCGCCGAAACCCAGACTGAAGATATGGCGGCCGACCTGTACCTACCGTCGGCCGGACCGAGTGAAGGGATAACCATGAAGGCAAGCGGAGTGTCCGGACCCGACGCGGACGTCGTCCTCCTGGAGGTGCCTGAGCCGCCGGCTCCTGGTGCTGGTCAGCTTGTGCTGGAGGTGGAGGCGGCCGGTGTCGGCCCGTGGGATCGGTTGCTGAACGGTGGGGGCTGGGATGTGGGGCTGCGTCCGCCGGCGGCGCTGGGTGTGGAGGGCGTGGGCCGGGTTGTGGCTGTGGGTCCTGATGTCGAGGGCTTTGCTGTCGGTGACCGGGTGCTTGCGCATGAGGCCCCGTTGCCCGGTGGCAGTGGCTTCTGGGCTGAGCGGGTGCTGATCACTGCGGCCAGTGCTGCGATTTGCCCGGCGGGGCTGGATCCGGTGCAGGCGGGGGCGCTGCCGGTTGCCGGGCTAACGGCGCACCAGTCGCTGGAGGCACTGGGGCTGAGCCGGGGGGAGCGGCTTCTGATCACCAATGGTGGTGGGGCGACCGGTGTGCTGGCGTTGCAGATTGCTGCTGCTCGGGGGATCGAGGTGACGGTGACGGCGTCCGCTTCGGCTGCTGAGCGCCTGCGTGGTCTGGGTGCGTTGGCGGTCGTCGACTACCACGACTCGGATTGGGCGGGTCGGGTTCGTGGTGGGTTCGATGGTGTGCTGATCGCTGCTGGTGGTACGGCGCGGGCCGCGCTGTCGCTGGTGCGGGACGGTGGGCGTCTGGTGTCGCTGACCTCGGACGCGCCGGCGGGGGAGCGTGGTATCACCAGTACGAATCTCTACGTCCGGCCTGATGCCGCTCAGCTTGCCCATCTGGCGGAGGCGGTCGTGGAGGGAAAGCTGAAGCAGAACGTGGAAGCACTCCCGTTGCGCGAGGGGCCGGCCGCTTTCGCCCGGGTGTCCGCCGGGCAGGCCGGTGGCAAGAAGCTCGTGCTGACCTGAGCACGTCCACGACCGGCTGCCGTCCCGTCCTGACACCGACTCATGGCACCGGCCGTACCCACCAGCCGCGGGGCACATCAGGCGGGCGGGCCGGCTCACGGTGGCACCGTGGGGGAGGGGGCGCCGACCGCCGGTCGGGCTCCGGGCTCCGGGACACGGTCCCCGGAACGGCCGTCCGCGCGGATGTGATCACTGACCGGGGTGTCGGCGGACACGGGCGCCCAACGCGATCGGGGAGGGCGCGCAACAGCGCGGAGCGAGCGCCGGGGCTTCGGCGGACCAGGCCATCGGCCTGTTGTGGGGCGCACTCGAAAAGGGCTGCGTCGTGACGGCCCAGGAGGGTGGGGCACGCAGACGTGGCAGGAAAGGTTGAGGAGCGATGGGAATAATCACTGAGGACATGCGGCAGATCGTCACCAGCGCCAAGCTGGCGTTCGTTGCGACGGTCTGCGAGGACGGCTCTCCGAACCTCTCGCCGAAGGGGTCCGTGCGCGTCTACGACGACGATCACCTGGTATTCATGAACATGGCCTCGCCCAACACGGTGGAGAACCTGCGGCGCAATCCGCGGGTTGAGGTCAACGTGATCGACTTCCTGCTCCGGCGGGGGTACCGCTTCAAGGGAACGGCCGAGATCCGCGGGGAAGGCGACCCGGTGTACGACTGGTCCCGCCAGTGGGTGCTGAACACCCACGGCGATCCCATCTACCCGTGCCACGAGGCCGTACTGATCAGGGTGGACCGGGCGCTGCGGGTGGACTCTCCCGCGTACACGTTCGGGCACGCGAACGAGGACGACCTGAAGCATGAGTGGGCCGCCAACTACGGTGTGTCATACCTTTGATGACACATCGGGACGTCTGTTACGCAGGGCCGGGCGCCCCCCCTGGGGGGGGGGCCCCCCCCCCCCCCCGGGCCAGGGGTCGCCGAGGGGGGACGGGGGGGGAGGGGGGCCGGGGGACCACCCCCACCACTTTGTGGGGGTT
>NZ_JBITGJ010000179.1:0-1358 GCF_044456925.1 Streptomyces sp. NPDC050743 | reverse complement strand
GCTGCGCGCGGGGGGCCGGCCGCCCGCGGGGGGCGCCCCCCCCCCCGACCGCCGAGGTACGAGGGTCCGCTGAGGGGCTCGGCGGTGGACGCGGGCAGGGTGCAGATCCGCAAGCTTTTGCGGGAGATGCCGACGATGCCGGCGACGGTGATTGGTGGAGCGGCTCGGCTGGCAGCGGGGGATGACGATTCTCAAGGAACGTGTTGTGCGTGAGCTCAGACCGGCGTGTTTGCCGGTGGACCCGGTGTCCCGGACGACGTATCGGCCGGGCGAGCCGGCCCAGTGTGACCTGTGGTTCTTCGAGGCGGACATCCCGCTCGGCCATGGGCAGACAGGCCGGCTGCCGGTCTGGGTGATGGCGTCCGGCTGCTCATGGTGATCGCCGGGAGGATGCTGCCCTCGCGGTGGACCGGGGACCCTGATCCCGGCCCCGGTCGGGGAACGGCTGGCGATCGCCACCGCAGAGTACAACAATTGCACGTACTGCCTCTCCGCCCACACCTCCATAGGGGCGCGCGTCGCCAAGGTCGGCGCCGGGGGATTGGAACGTGCCCGCCACGCGGAGTCCGCCGACCCCCACGCCGCCGCACTGTCGGACCTGTCCCACGCGATTGCCCGCGGCCGCGGCCGCATCGGTGAGACGCAGTTCAAGGCTGCCCGGGCCGTGGGCGTCACCGACGCCGAGATCGCCGAGGTCGCGGGCAATCTGGCGTTGAACATCCTCACGAACTACTTCAACGTCCTCGCCGATACCGACACCGAATGGCCGGTCGTCACCCCGCACACCGACGCCTGACCGACGCGCCCTGGCCTGGTCGGGGAGCCCTCGCCCAGGCCCGACCGAGCAGGCCCGACGGGCAGCATCGCCACTGCCTCGACCGTCGTCAGGCACTCCTAGGAATGCGTGGAAGAACATGAGCGAATCGCACGAAAACCAGATAGGAGTGCCTTACGACGTGGTCGTGCTGGGCGCAGGCCCGGCCGGTGCGAACGTCGCCGACCGCGCCCGTGCCGCCGACCTCTCCGTAGCAGTCGTGGAACGGGAACTGGTCGGCGGTGACTGCGCGTACTGGGCGTGCGTGCCCAGTAAGGCGCTGCTGCGGCCGGTCATCGCGCTCGCCGACGCGCGGCGCGTGGACGGTGCCCGGCAGGCCGTCACCGGTCGGGTCGACGCCGATGGCGTCTTCGCCCGTCGCAACCGCTCTGTCTCCGACTGGGACGACACCAGACAGGCTCTGTTCCTCAAGTCCATCGGAGCCGACCTCTTCCGTGGCCACGGCCGTCTCGACGGGCCCCGACGCGTCAGCGTCACCCGTGACGACGGCGCCCGGCAGACCCTCACGGCCCGGCACGCGGTG
>NZ_JBITGJ010000178.1:0-9397 GCF_044456925.1 Streptomyces sp. NPDC050743 | reverse complement strand
TCGTCCTCGTTCCCGATCCCGCCACCAGATCACACGATCAAGCTCGCCGTACGGACCGCCATCGAACACCCCGGGGTTGGAAAACAGCTAGTCACTCCCTGCAACGACAGCTGGGCCGCAGGTTGGTGGCAATCCCCCTTGCGCTGATCGCCGTGATCACGGTGGTGGACATCCATTCCCCGCCGGACGTCCACCTGGGCCCCTTGCTGGTGATCGCGCCGGCCCTGACCGCGTCCCTGGCCGGGCCGCGACTGACCGCCCTCGTCGGAGCACTGGCGGTGGCGGCCCGGGTGCTCATCGCCGTGTTCCACGGCGGACTGACCACAACCAACCACCTCTCACAGATCACTGGGTTGGCCCTGCTGTCCGCCTTGGTCGTCTTCGTCTGCCATGTGCGCGAGCGGCGCAGCCGGGAGCTGAACCGGGCACGGTCGGTGGCCGACACGGCGCAGCTCGTACTGCTGCGGCCACCACGCCGCCGGATCGGCCCGCTGCGGGTGGCGTGGCTGTACCTGGCAGCCGAGGACGAGACCCGAATCGGCGGCGACCTGTTCGCGATCGCCCGCTCCGACCGCGGCACGCGCGTGATCATCGGCGATGTCCGCGGCAAGGGGCTGGCCGCCATCGGTGAGGCATCCATGGTGCTGGGCGCGTTCTCGCGAGGGCGCGCACCGTTTCGACACCCTGCCCGAACTTGCCTCGGGCCTGGAGGTGAGTGTCTGCCGCAGCCTGGAGGATGTCGCGGACACCGAGCACGATGCGGGTGAGCACTTCATCACCGCCCTGCTGCTCGAGATCGCCGACCACGGCACACAGGTCGAGATGATCAATATGGGCCACCCGCCGCCCCTGCTGCTGCACGACGGACAGGTCACCGTCCTGCACGCACGGCGCCCGGTACCCCCCTTGGGCATGTGCTAACTGTCCGTCCCCAGCCATCGCGCCGACCCCTTCACCTTCGACGACGGCGACACCCTGCTGCTCTACACCGACGGCGTCATCGAAGGCCGCTCGCCCGGGGGAGCCTTCTACCCCCTCACCGAGCGCGCCGCCCTCGCCCCCACGTCCGGACCTGAAGCCCTGATCCGCCACATCCACCGCGACCTGCTGAACCACATCGGCCACGAACCCGGAGACGACGCCGCTCTCCTGGCCGTCGAACGCTACGGCACCCACCACCTCCACCTCCCGCACACCTCCGCCCGCCCCCTCGACGGCCGCCGCCGACTCGACTCCGGCTCAAAGCCGGTTGCGGAGGACCCTTCCTGAGCCTTCGACCCATGCTGTCGTGATCGTCTTGCCGACGTCCCGCGGGGCGAGAAAGCTGATATTGGGAAGAATTCGCACAACCTCGGAGTGGAGAAGGAGCCCGCAGACCGGCCAAGAGAAGATCAAAGGGAGAGGGAGCCATGACGACGCAAGGGTCCGAGACCTCGGCGACTCCGGCGGACGCGACTCCGAAAGTGGCCAGGCAGCCCGACGGTCTCGGCAAGCGAGTCGGGCAGATAGCGGAAATCACCGTGCTCTTCCCGGTCAAGCCAGGCGGAGCGGAGAGGTTTCGCCAGAATGCCACCAAGATCCAGGAAGATGCCTTTCACTACGAAAAGCTTGTCGGAACTGTCCACGACTTCCGCGTCACCTTCATCAACAATGACACCCAGGTCATAGGCGCGGTCACCTATGACGGTGACTTCAAGCCGTACATCGCGGATATCTTCGCCAACGCCGGGCCATGGTTCGACGAGATGTTCGACGGGGTTATCGAGGGCTACCCCGGGGCTGGTGATCCCGGCATCGTCGACTGGTTGAAGCCGAAGATCGTGGAGGCCGACATGTGGTACGCCTCCAATCCGACCATGACGGTCGAGGACACCGCCAAGGCGGAGAAGGTCACGCAGGCGTTCAACATGTTGCTGGATGCTGCGGCCGGCTAGTGGCCCAGGGCTCCCGGCGGTCGCGGCCGCCTCGGCGGGCCGTCCGTTGACAGGGGCGTGGCCCAGCAGTTGTCTCCCGTCCCAGGTGCTATGGCCGCAGCCATGACACTGGGCTTCACCAGGCGGCCCGGCGTCGGCGCACGGTCGCCGGACCGGGACCTTCCAGCAAAGGTCGCACCGTTATGTCCGACCACTTCTCCGGTACCCGTGCTGAGGCGGATCCAGCTATTGACCTCGCCGACCTCTACGCGTTTCCCAGCCCGGCCCAGGCGGGCCGGCTCGTCCTGGTCATGGACGTCTTTCCGAACGCCCGGCCAGGCGCCTTGTTCTCCGACGCCGCCAGCTATCGGTTCCGCGTCCGTCCCACGGCCATTCCAGCGGGTTCCCCCGGCTCGCTCTTCGAAGTCGGTACCGATGAATATGCGTTCACCTGCACGTTCTCTGGACCGGTTGGGTCGGACGCCGACGGTGAGGTGACGCAGCGGGGAACGTGCCTACTCCCCGACGGGGAGTCGGTTGCCTTCCCGGTCAACGACGAGCGGGGCGGCGAGGGCCACGGCGTCCGCGTCTACGCCGGATTGCGGCTGGACCCCTTCTTCATGGACGTCGGCAAGGAGGTGGAGACGCGGGCTGAGCGGCGGCTCGCCTTCCTGCCCAAGGGCACCAACACGCTGCAGGACGTCGATGTCCTGGCCATCGTCGTCGAGGTGGATGTCGTTCGGCTGCTCGGTCCGGCCTCGGCCACCGTCTTTGCCGTCGCGGCGGAAACCGTCACGGAGGGCCCCTACCCCGTGCGCCTGGAGCGGCTCGGCCGTCCCGAGGTGAAGAACGTTCTCATGTCGGACAACGGGGTCGACAGCGCGAACAGGGTCGTGGACCTGCGCGATCTGTACAACGAGGAAGACCCGTTCCGGCTGGGCCCCACCTACGTGAGCGCCTACCGCTCGCGGCTCAACGCCAACCTGGCGTTCTTCGACGGCCTCGACGGCAAGACGGACTGGACGACGCAGCCGGACGGCACGCATCCGCTGACGGATTTGCTGCTGGCCGATTTCCTGGTCGTGGATGTGGCCAAGCCGTACGCCGAGGACAGCTACTTCGAGATCGAGCGGGCCCTGCTGGAGGGAGAGGCGCACACGACCTGCGGCGGCCGGTCACTCAACGACGATGCCATCGACACGCTCTACACGCTGATCGTCAACGCCTTCCACGGCCCCCGAGTCAGCGACGGCGTCGACCAGGCGACCATGCCGGCCTCTCGCGAATTCCCGTATCTGCCACAGCCCAACCTCGACCCGCCCGAACCCGTTTCCGTCCCTACGGCCGGCGCGAGCCAATGAGCAGCAGCACCACAGCGGCCGACCGTGTGAGCAACCGGACGCAACTCAGCCTGGAGGGCGGGCCGAAGACGACGGCCGGCGTGCTCGCCATGGGCAACCTCGGCGCGCGCATCGAGGGCCTTGCTCGGCAGGCAGCACGGGGAAGCCTGACCGGTGACGGGTGGGGTGAGCTGGTGGAGCTGACCGCCCTGCGCGGGCACGTGCTGGGTCGCATCGACGAGGCCGAGCGCGCTGCGTCACTGGCCGAGGAGTTCGTCGACCAAGCACCGTGCGATCCACGCGCCCTTGTGGCCCGCGCCAGGCTGGCGGCCCTCTTCCACCGCTTCTCCGCGGCGCTGGACGATCTCGATGCGGCGGCTGCGCTGGAACCCGACCGAGGCGAGCTGGACGAGGAGCGGGCAGCCGTCCATCAGGCCGTCGGGCGCTACGACGAGGCGCTTGCGGTGCATCGACAGTCTCTGGCGAGACGTCGTGACTTCAGTGCCCTTTGCGCCCTGGCCCGTTGGCATGCCGAGCGCGGAGACCTTGTCGAGGCTGAGACGTGGTTTCTCGCAGCGAGACGCGGCTACCGCGGGGTGAGTCCGTTCCCTCTCGCGGTGCTCGAATTCCAGTGCGGGCAGGCATGGCTGTCCACGGGCGACCTCGCACGCGCGCGCATCTGGCTGGAGTCGGCCATTCGCCGACTGCCGGCCTACGTGCCGGCACAGAGCCACCTCGCCGAGATCGACGCCGTCGAAGGCAGGGCAGCCATGGCGATCGGGCACCTGCGCCGACTTGCGCCGGCGAGTGACGATCCGCACTACGCCGCCAAGCTCGCCCGCATCCTGACCACGCGGGAGCCGGGGACTGAGGCAGAGTTCTGGCGCGCCCACGCCGCCGCTCGCTACGAGAGGTTGATGGCGCGCCACCCTGAGGCGTACGCCGATCACGCGGCGGAGTTCTGGCTGACGGTCGGCGCCGACCCTCGGCGGGCACTTGACCTTGCCCGGCAGAACCTCGCCCTTCGGCCGACCCCACGCGCCCGAGCGCTCGTGGATCGCGCGACCTGCCGTGTCGGACGGCACCGGTAGATCCGAAAATTGATACAAATCGGCCGAAGTCTGATCGAGGGGACGACATGACGACGGTCGAAGGCCCGGCCCTGCAGCTGGACGAGATTCAGGGCATTGTGCTGCGCACCCGGCCGTCACCGTACGTCGGCACCTACATCCTGCTGCGGGTGGACGATCCCGGCGCCGGCCGTGAGCTGATGGGACGCCTGGCGGGACTGGTCGACTCCGCTGCCAACTGGTGGCAGCCCCCGCTCCCGGCGCTCCTCAACGTCGCGGTGACGTACCGGGGGCTCGAAGCGCTCCAGGTGCCGCAGAGTTCCCTGAACAGCTTTCCGGAGGAGTTCCGGCAGGGCATGGCGGCACGGGCCGAGTTCCTGGGCGACACCGGCGAGAGCGCACCCGCACACTGGGAGCCTCCCTTCGGCACCGGCCAGGTGCACGTCGTACTGTCCCTCGTCGCCGCAGACCAGGAGTCACTGGCCGTCGTCCTCGAACGGGCCCGCCAGGCGCGCGCGCAGCTTCCCGGCCTGCACGTGGTGTACCGGCAGGACCTGTACCAACTGGCCTCGGGGCGCACCAGCTTCGGCTACAAGGACGGCATCAGCAACCCAGCGGTGGAAGGCAGCGGCGCGGACAATCCACCCGGCGGCGGTCCCGTCCTCAAGGCAGGCGAGTTCGTGCTGGGTTATCCCGACGAGACCGGAAACCTGCCGCCGATGCCGGAGCCGGAGGTGCTGGGCCGTAACGGCACGTTCGTGGTCTGGCGGAAGCTGCACTCACGCGTCGCCGCCTTCCGGCGCTATCTCCACGACAACGCCGGCAGCCCGGAAGAGGAGTCGCTGCTCGCCGCGAAGATCGTGGGCCGCTGGCCGAGCGGTGCCCCGTTGATCCTGGCGCCCGAGCACGACGACCCGGACCTGGGGGCGGACGAGCAGCGCAACAACGATTTCCTGTACGCGTCCGATCTGCACGGTACGGTCTGCCCTCGTGGCGCACACGCCAGGCGTGCCAATCCGCGTGACTCGGAGATCATCGGTGACGTCGACCTCCACCGCCTGATCCGGCGGAGCACCAGCTACGGGCCGCCGCTGCCGGCCGGCGTCCTGGATGACGACGGCGCCGACCGCGGCATCGTGTTCATCGCCGTCAACGCGCACCTGGACCGTCAGTTCGAGTTCGTGAAGTCGCAATGGTTCAACGACGGCAACTTCACCGGCCTCGATGTGGAGAAGGACCTGCTCACGGGCGACAACGACGGCACGGGCGTCTTCACGATCCCCCAGCGCCCGGTACGGCGTCGCCTGCATGGCGTCGAGCGCTTCGTCATCACCCGTGGCGGCGAGTACTTGTTCCTGCCGAGTCGCAGCGCGTTGCGTTGGCTGGCCAACCTTGGTGGCTGAGCCCGCCGTTGAAACGGTACGGGGCGCGCAGCCACCAATCCCGCTCGGCACGCGCGCCACGTTCAGGCCCGATGTCAGGTGAACCGAGCGTTGCTGACGTCGATGGAGACCATGGTCTGTTCGAGGATCGGGCGGTTGTCCGCATCGCCTCGGTAGGCCCGGCGTTTGGTGGGCAGGCGGATCCCGTCCGCTTCCACGGTGTCATAAACGTACTGTGCCGCGGCGAACCCCCCTGCGATGTCGACGTGATAGTCGTGCCGACGCAGGAGATGGTCGGGGCCGAAGTAAAAGTCCTGTTGAGTGCTGTGGCTGGCTATGTGGCGCGGGAAGGCGGCCCGCAATCCCCGCCAGAGTTCGTCTCCTTCCCGCCATGGTTCGACCTCGGCGAGGGTGAAGCCGGGCATCGCCAGCAGGAAGGGCGTGGTGAGATACGTCCACAGCGCGTATCCGTTGAAGTAGGCGCGGTCCAGTGGGTCCCACGGGGTGTTGAGGTCGTGCCCGGTGAACGACTTTCGCGGTTCGTTGCGTTCGGCCACGACGCGGCCGTCGACCTTTTCGATGCTGACTCGGTCGGCCGTGAAGTCGGTCTTCTGGTCGGGGGCGCCGAACGGCATCACGGAGGCGTGCTGCTCGTGCAGCCAGACGGTCATCTCCCGGGGAGTGGGGTCCTGCGGCATCCCCTTGATGACGAACATGTCGCCACCGCTGACGATGGTGGCACGAACCGTGGTGCGTGCATTCCAGCGTTCGAGGCCACCGTGGGCATCGAGGGCCTCTGCGAGCAACGTGTTCATGTCGGTCCCCTGCTCGGTCGTGCCAGGCGGCGGTGGCCAAAGGGCCACCGATTAGGCGGCCCGGCTCCAGCGACGCAGCCGCAGCCAGGCGGGCCGTGGTTACCTCATCAGCCGGGCGGCTCTCTCATCGTTCACGGGTTCACCCGCGTCACGCACCTGGGCGCTGATCCCGGGGACGCTGTGAGCCCGGCCGAAACCGGCGTGGGCGGAGGGCATCCGCCGGTCAACCCCAGGTGCTCGGGACCTGCGCGCGGGTTCGGTGCCGTCCGCCGGTGGAGGTCCCAGGGGTCTTCTCCTAGCGCCCCTCGCGCGGAGCCAGAGCTGGGTGCCGGTCTGCGGCGGCGCAGCCCCTGACCGCCGGGCAAGCTGGAAGGCGGAGGTGGTTGCCGTGGCCGGTGAGGCGCCCCTGATGATCGTGGATGGCAAAGGCGTGGTCGTGCAGTGGAGCCACCAGGCGGAGGAGCTGCTGGGGCGCCCGGCGGGCGAGGTCGTCGGGCGGCCAGCAACCGACCTGGTCAGCCCGGTCCCCGCGCCAGGCGGTGACGCTGCGGAGCGCTGCAGGCATGACGCCCTGCGTGACGTTGCAGCGAGAGCCGCCCGCCGTGGCCTGCGCCTGCAGCCGGCGCTGCGCGAGGACGGTTCGGTGACGTGGGGAATCTTCCTTCCACCTGCGAGCGAGATGGCGCCCGGCATGGAGACCGCGGTGCTCAAAGCACTGTCCGCCTCACCGGTGGCCCCTTGCCCGGGCCCGCCCGGCCGGCCCTCACCGTCCTGACCATCCCACCGGCGACCGGTGGAATCGCCTGGACCGCCGCTCACAAGGGCGTCTTCGACGCCGTCGGCTACGGCTTCGCCGGGACCCTGCTCTTCACCGTCCTCCTCGTCGTCTTCCTCATCCCCGAGCTGCGCCAGCCCTCGTTCCACCCGGGCCTGTGGATCTTCAGCTTCCCGGTGGCCGCATCCAGCAACTTCACCATCCGCTGGATCCATGCGTCCGCACTTCGCGGAGGGCCGGTCCTCACCGGCATTGTCCTCGTCGGTGCGACCTTGGCGCTGGGTCTGCTGGCCACGGCCACCCTGCGCCACCGGGCCTGGCGAGCACTTGCCGGATGACCTCCGCTCCTGCGGCGGAGAGACGAACGCAGTGATCGTTACGGGATTTCTGGTCGTCGTGCCGTATTGATCTGAGCTGGGGTTTCCGTGGAGGTTCAAGAGTCGAAGGGCCCTCTGAAGTGCGAGTTCAGTGATCGTTTCGGAATCTAGTGATCGTTGAAGGATTTTCTTCTGCTGGGTGGATCGGGCGAAGCGAGTCTGTGCTGGTCAGGGGTGGTGTGGTGGCGTGGGGGAGTGAGGTGGGCCAAGAGCGCGGCTGCGGGCGTGGTCGGTGGTGACAAGCTGGTTGGCTGGCCTCGTGCAAGGAGGTTGATCTCTGCGTATCCGTGATCAGGAGGAGGACCTGGCAAGGTGCCCGTCGTACCGTTTCCCGGTGGGGTGTCAGTGCCCGCTCCTAGGCTGTGGACATGACGTCAGCGAGGCCCAAGCGCCCGGTCGGTGAACTCCTGGGTGATCCCGCCCGGTTGCATCTGCACTACGGTCACGGGCATCCCGCGGTGCCGTACGACTTCGAGGACACTCTGGAGTCCTGGTACGTCAAGGTCACCTACGAGATGGCAGGTGACGAGGAGTGGGAGGACGAGGAGGGCGAGGAAAGCCGTGCTCCGGCTGTGGGCACCGAGGTGGGGCATGTGATCCTGTGGCGGCTGCGTGATGACACCGGTGACAGTGGGTGGGAGGCGGCGGATGCCGAGTCCGGTGATCTCGAGGTCATCGCCTCAGCCGTTCTCGGTCGGTCCGGAGGCGCGGGCTACAGTGCCGCTTTCGAGAAGGCCGTCGTCCATCCCGTCGGTGATCTGCTGATCCTCGACCGTGTCCATCTCGACAGGGCATGGAGGGGCTTCGGGCTGGGACCGATCCTGGCGGCCGAGGCGATCCGGCGGCTGTTGTGCGGTGGCGGTGTGGCCCGCCCCACCTGGGGAATTTCGAATTTCGTGATCGTCGACAGGGCTTGCGGCGCGGTCATCTGCAGGTGAGCGCCGAAGAAGTCCTCCAGGTGCCGGGTGGTGGTGATGCGGCCGTCCTGGACGCGGTGAAACTCCATGGTGAGCATCTCGATCCGACGGCCGGTGGGGGCACGCCCAGGAACTCGCCGACCTGGCGGCCGGTCAGGCGGGCCCGTACGGCGGCGGTGTCTGCTGCGACGAGGACCTCCTCGACCTGGTAGCGGAGCCCCTGGAACACGTTGTGGAGCATGTGCAGGGTCTGCTTTTGGCCGTCGGCGCCGCCCGGGTTGCCGGGGACGGGTGGTTGGGGAGTCCAGTCGGGGGCCAGGACCTCGTCGAGCAGTGCGGGGTCCGCGGTGTCGAATGCCTGGTAGAAGCGTCGGGCGAGGTCTTCGGTACTGGTCATGGGTATTCCTCGTGTAGGTGAACGGTGCCGAGGGTGACAGCTCGGGGGTCGGGGCAGGGCAGCAGGACGATCTTGCCGCGGCTGCGGCGACGTTGCCTGATTGCGGGCTGGATGCGGTGGCCGTTGACGTAACCCTGCCCCGTCACAGGGTGAAAGTGCGCTCCTTGACCATGTTCATGGTCATTTGTGAGTTCATTCTGGCCACGCCCGGCAGATTGGTCAGTTTCGTCATGTAGAAGCGCTCGTAGGCGTCGGCGTCCGTGGTGGCGACCCAGATCACGTAGTCCGGATCGCCGAACATGCGCCTGCATTCGACGATCTCCGGAAATTCGCGGACCTGGTCCTCGAACGCCTCGATGGTGGATTGGTCCTTGATCATCATGTTCGCCTGGACGAGGACCTGGAAGCCTC
>NZ_JBITGJ010000177.1:0-9500 GCF_044456925.1 Streptomyces sp. NPDC050743 | reverse complement strand
CCCTGACGGCGATCCGGCTATCCCTGCCCTGCTCCGCAGGAGTCCGATTCCTCCCCGGCCTGAAGGCCGGGGCATCCTCGGAGGAACCCGGTGAATGATGCCTACGCTGCCGCTGTCTTGAACGGCACTGGTTTGGAAGATCGCGTACGCGGGCTGCTCCCGAGCGGGGACTTGCTGACCTGTGACGTAGCGGTGCCATGCCAGATTCCCCGTCAGCGCTCGCCCGCTTCGGGCACGCGGGGAACGCCTACACGAGCCGTCGATCAGGGGGATGACATGTGCCGTACGGCCAGCAGGGCCACGTCGTCGTCGTTGTCCGGTGGTCGCGCCCGTGCCAGCAAGTGATCCGTGAAGGACTCCAGGGTGTGGTGGGCGAGGGACGCGGCATGCCGGCGTAGACGGTTCAGGCCCTCGTCCAGGACGTGGCCGGGGGACTCGATGAGGCCATCGGTGTAGAGGAGCAGGGTCGATTCAGGCGGCAGCTGCACCGTCGCGTCAGGGCGGACCTGTTCGGGCGCGACGCCCAGCAGGATCCCGTGGCCGTCGGTCAGATAACGGGCCGCACCCTCGTGGGTGACGAGCAGCGGAGGCGGATGGCCCGCATTGGTCCAGGACAGCTCGCATTGGCCGGCGTCGTTCTCCGTCATGCGAGCGAAGATCATCGTGGCCATGGAGACCTCCGCGATGTCGAGGATCGCCTCGTCGAGCCATTCCACGATCTTGCTCGGCGGCTTCTGCTGGGAAAGGGCGTACGCGCGGAGCATGTTGCGCAGCTGGGCCATGCCGGCTGCCGCGTCCAGGTCGTGACCGACGACGTCGCCGATGGCGAGGGCCGTGGCGCCGTCCGGCAATATGAACGCGTCGTACCAGTCGCCGCCGACCTCAGAGGCGTCCGGCGCGGCCAGGTAGCGGGCGGTCATGCCGCAGTTGGCGGTGCGCGGGAGCTTCGGCAGCAGATGACGCTGCATGGTCTCGGCGACTTTGCGCTGGCGCTGGTAGAGGCGGGCGTTCTCCAGGGCGAAGCTGGCGCGGCGGGCTATGTCCTCCAGCAGGACGATGTCACCGCCAGTGAACCGTTCGGGCTGGTCGGCGCGCCCGAGGGTGAGGGCGCCCAGTACGGCGTGCAGGCTGCGGATGGGGACCAGGACTGCCGAGTGCATGCCGGTCGTCTCGAACAGGCGCCGTTGTTCCAGCGCGATGCCGGAATCGGGCGGGCCCTGATAGGTCTCCGGCCCGGCGAGGGAGGACGCGACGCCGCGCAGGGCGCGGGACAGCGGCATCGAGGACTCCTCCGGCACGGGCGGCATGGGCCCCTGGAGGTCCTCACGGAACACCACGGTGCCGCCCTCGGCATGGGCGACGGCGAAGCGCCACACATCGTCCCGCTCACCGATCAGATCGATGACGGCCCAGTCGGCGAGGCGGGGCACGACAAGGCCGATCAGACGGCGCAACGCCTCGTGGATGTCCAGGGTGGAGGTGAGCAGGGTGGTCGTCTCGGCGAGCAGCGTGAGCCGTTCCAGCTCCGACAGCCGCCCGCCGACAGGTGGCCGCTGGGCGGGCCGCCCGGAGTGTCCAGCGGAGTGAAAGAGGACGAGTGTGGCCGACGGGCGGATGCCGACGCCGATGTCGCAGGGAGTGGCCAGCCACGCCACCGGCAGCAGCGTTCCATCGCCGCGCTCGACCCACACGTCGTCGCCCTGCTCCGTGCGCCCGGCCAGGATGCTCTCCCTCAGCCGGCACTGGGCCCTCGGTACCGGTTCCCCGCAGCTGTTGCGATGCAGCAGGTCGTGGGCGTCCTGGCCGACCAGTTCCGAGGCGGATCGGCCCAGGAGCTCTACGCCGCGGGTGTTGACGGCGACGATCGAACCCTGCTCGTCCGCCAGGTAAGCACCCGTTCCGAGGGCGTGCAGAGCCTTGACAACCGCCTCTTGGGAGTCGCTATGTCCCGTCACGGCCTGCCTCCCCTCACCGAAGCAAATGTGCTGGCCACGCCCTGCACATACGGGGTTCCCCTTGGGACAGGGGTGATGCTTGCAGGCGTGCACCGCGCCCTGCTTCTCGCAGACACGCTCAACGGCTGATTGCGTACCTCTCCACATGTGGGCGGGCGTCGGCGCAGCGCGGACCTGCGACCGCTCCTTCCCAGTCGCGGGGCCGGTGTCCCGGTCGTAGACCGGGCGTATGGTGCCGCGACGGTCGGTGGAACCGATGCTGGCGCAGACCCGTGACCCGCAGCCCCTGGCACATCCCACCAGGACCCACTCCAGCTCCTCGCGCAGTCGGCCTCTGGTTGCTGCTGCTCTGACCGGTTCGCCGTGCTGCAGACGTGTTGCAGAGACGATCGCTCCTGGAATGCCTCGTGGCCTGCCGTTGGATCCCGGTGACACCATGCTTCGACGCGCTGTCACGCATCCGCCCAACCGGCAAGGTGACAACGCCCTTTGAGGCGATGCTCACCCGCGCCAGATGAACTCGTGCGCCATCGCGATCATGGCACGTGCCGCGGCACCGGGCGTGCGTTCGGACGGAGCGGCCAGGGAGAACCGCCATTCCAGGTCGGCGTCGTCGACGGTCAGCGTGGCGACGTCCTGTCCCTTGCCGAGGGCGACCCGTGGCAGCAGGGCCACGCCCAGGCCGTTTCGGACGTAGGCCACGCCGGTGGTGAGGTCGGTGATCTCGATGGCGACGCGATGGGGGACGGAGGCGGCGGCGAAGGCCCGGTCGGCGACGGTCCGGTTGCTGTAGCCCACGGGGAAGTCGACGAAGTCCAGGCCGGTCAGTTCGGTGATCGACACGGTGCGGCGTTTCGCGAGCGGATGGTCGGCCGGTACGACGAGGTCGAGAACCGAGGTGGCGAGGTCGGTCAGCGTGATGCCTGTCGGGTGCGGTCCGGGCCCCGAGACGAAGGCGAGGTCGAGCCGCCGTTCGAGGAGGGCGTCGACCAGGCCCTGGGAGCCGGAGGCGGCGGCGCAGGTCCGCAGGAACACGCCGGGATGACGCCGGTGGAATTCACCGAGGAACACAGGGAGGTCGATGAGCCCAACCGTGGTTATCGCGCCCAGCCGCAGTGTGCCGCGCAGTCCGCCGCGGACCTCGGCCACCGCGTCTGCGGCCTCCCGGGTGGCGTCGAGAGCGGCATGGGCGCGGGGGAGCAGTGCAGCACCGGCATCGGTGAGCAGCACGCGTCTGGGGGTGCGTTCCAGCAGCGGCACGCCGAGTTCTCGCTCGAGGTTCTTGATCGTGGTGGAGACGGCGGACTGGACGACGTGCAGCCGTGCGGCGGCACGGGTGAAGTTCGCTTCCTCGGCGACGGCGACGAAGTACTCCAGCTGGCGCAGTTCCACCCTCCGAGTATCCCTCGGCAAGCCCCCAAGGTATCTCTCAGCGAGATGGCGGCAGTCTCTGACTTTCGTTGGACAGCGCCTGTTCAGTCCGGCGATTCTGTTGGAAGAACAACCTCCACGGGAGGGTGAAAAATGGCCGGGGTCTTCAAGAGGATCATCCACGGAGCCGCGGACCGTCCCGCTATTTCTGCTGCGATATGGAAGAAACAAATTGGCCCCGGATGGTGGCTCGGATGTCACCCGAGTTCCATGGGTCTGAAGGATTTCTCGCCTTCTGCCGGGATATCTGCGATCACTACCGATCCCGAAATAGCGGATTCATAATCTCAGAGTAGAGGAATGGTCCGGAGCCTGGGCCCGACGAGGATACCGGCACCAGCATCATTCTTGTCCAGAAGACGAAAGGTCACTCATGCCTCAATCCATGCGCGCGCTCGTAGCCGGAAAGGTCGGCGAGCCTGCCGATGTCCTGCGGCTGGAATCCCGGCCCGTTCCGACGCCAGGGGCCGGTCAGGCGTTGATCCGCGTGAAGGCGACTCCGGTTCACGCCGGTGATCTGCACGTGCTGCGCGGTCGCTACGGTTTCTCCCCGGAGTTTCCCGCTGTTGGGGGAAACATGGAATGCGTGGGTCGTATCGAGGCCCTGGGCCCGGATACCGAGGGACTGAAGATCGGCGAGCGGGTGGTGAACGTTGCAATCCCGGCAGTACCCGGGCCGCATGTCGCCGGCACCTGGCAGGAATACCTTGTTGCCGATACACGAAGGCTCTTGCCGGTCCCCGATCATCTGAGCGATTCCGACGCCTGCCAACTCGCGGTCAACCCGTTGACCGCCCTGCTCCTGGTGACGCGCGAACTCGACGTACAGCCGGGTGAATGGCTGTTGCAGACGGCAGCGGGCGGCACCGTCGGCCGGCTCGTCATTCAGCTGGCCAGGCGTCTTGGTATTCCGACGATCAACGTCGTGCGGCGACGCGATGCTGTCGAGGAGATCATCGCGCTGGGTGGTGACGAGGTCATTTGCACTGAGGACGAGGACCTCTTGCAGCGTGTGGCCGAGATCGCAGGACCGGCTGGCGTCCACAAGGCCATCGACTGTGTCGCGGGCCATGTGGGTGCCCAGGTGTCCCAGGCATTGGCTCCGGGAGGAGAGGTCGTGGTCTACGGCGCGCTCTCCACCCATCGGCAGACCGACCCGGCAGCGCTGACGATCCCGCTGCAGGCACGCTCGGTCATCTACGAGACCAAAGCAGTCCGTGGCTTCTGGCTGAACCGCTGGTTCGGCACCGCCTCACCTGCGGATGTGCTGGACGCGCTGTCCGAGGTTCGCACTCTCGTCGCTGATGGAGCGCTGACCATCCCCCAGGGCCGACCGTTCCCGCTCGAACGCTTCACCGAAGCCATCTCGCTCGCCGAAACACCCGCACGTGGCGCCAAGCCGCTCTTCGTCTTCGAAGACGGCCGGCACGGCGACAACACGTAGCACGCGGTATCCGGCACAGCCGGAGCCTGTCACCGGGCGGCAGCCGCTGCACTGGCCGGCGGAGGAGATACTGACGTCGCCCAGGTCATCGCCACCGTGCGCCGCGATCCGGCTCCGCACCGGTGTCCTACGTGGACGTGCCACGGGGGAGGCGGAGGCACAGTTCCCGAGCCGGGGCCGCACCGGCACAACCGTCACGACCGCACGCCCGACGGCGTCAAGCGCGTGACGGGCATCCCCGCCCAGGTCGGATTCGCTGTCCGAGCGACGTCGGACAGAACCGGTGGAAAGGCGCCGGAGCCGGCGGAAGGGTGGCGGACCCGGCGACGGCGTATCGTCATCGTGTACGAGTTCCCTCGCACGGCGAGGTCGGTGAGATGCGCACCCCGCATGGGTCATCCTCCATGCGTACCACGGACTTCTCCGACGGCCCGGCTGCGTTCGTGGTGGACGCCCGAGGACTGGTGTCCGCGTGGAGTCCGACGGCCGAGCGTCTGTTGGGCTACGAGACGGCCGAGGTCGTAGGCCGGCCGGTCGCGGAGCTTTGGCCAGTGATCCCTTGGGACGCTCCCCAGCAGTTGTCGTCCGCCTTTGCGGACGGTCCTCTCGGTCATGCTGCCGTCCTCACGCATCGGCAGGGTCATCCTGTGCCCGTCACACTCGCGGCCTATCCCCTGACATCGGTCGTGCCGGGTAGCGAGGGGACGGTGATCCTGGTGACCGCCGTTTCGCTGCCGACGGCGGTCCAAGACTCGCTTCACCACCGCGAGCGCATCGCCGCGGGTGCCCTGAGAAGTCGCATGGAGCCCGCTGATGCCCCCGACCACAGCGCGGCTTGGATCACTCGCTCGTACGTACCCGCGCGTGGTGGCACGGGTGTGAACGGCTCCTGGGCCGATGTAATCCCGCTGTCCAGTGCCCGTGTCGCTCTTGTGGTCTCCGATGTCCCGGCCTCCGGCATGCAGGCCACCGTGTGCATCGGACTGATCGCTGCCGCCGTCCGCGCCCTGACGGAGCTGGATCTCGCACCTGAGGAAGTGCTTGCTCGGCTGGATGACATCGTGTCGCGCTTTGCCGCAGGCCACGGCAACAAGTGGTCTGTGCCGTTCGCGGAACGACTGGTCGGCGCGACGTACCTCTACGCGGTGTATGACCCCATCGCGCGCCGGTGCGTCCTGGCGAGCGCCGGCCACCCCCCGCCCGCGATCGCCGATCCGGACGGATCCGTCCACGTCCCCGAACTCCCCGACAACAGACCCCTGGGCATGGGCGAGCCCGTCTTCGAGTCGCTTGACCTGGAGCTCGCCGAAGGCAGCACCCTCCTCTTCTACACCGGCGGTCTGGTGCGGGCATGCGGCACGGACGGTGCCATAGCCGGGCTTCTCGGCAGGGCCATGCGTCAAAGCGGCCCGTCGATCAAGGAGGCCTGGCGGGTCACCGTCGACACCATGACGCCGCTCCTGGAGGCTGAGGACGATCTGGCGCTCCTGGTCGTTCGGACACGCGCGCTCAGCGGCGACCGAGTGGTTGCCTGGGAGCTGCCGGGGGACCCAGCCGCCGTCGCCGGCATTCGCTCCCTCGTTCTACACCAGCTCGAACAGTGGGACTTGGGGAGCCTTGACTTCACCACGGAGCTGATCGCGAGCGAACTCGTCACCAACGCCATCCGCTACGGCCGTGAGCCGATGCAGCTGCGGCTGGTCTACGACCGGACCCTGATCTGCGAGGTGTCCGACGGCAGCAGCACCTCTCCGCACATCCGCCGGGCGAGTGCCACTGACGAAGGAGGACGCGGCTTGTTCCTCGTGGCCGACTGCGCGCAGCGCTGGGGTGTGCGCTACACCAACCAAGGCAAGACCATCTGGGCCGAGCAAGCACTCAGCTAGTGGTGGTCGAGGTCGCGGCCGTCATTCAGGACGGTGCCGTGATCGGCGGTGCAACCCGGACAGCGCGGTCAGGAGTGTGGACTCGCCCGAGCCGCTCGGGCCGATCACTGCGAGCAGGCACTTCGTGGACGTTGAAGGCTCCCCTCCCTGGAGGGAGGGGATGCGTCGCCCTCCAGGGCTGAGCGGGGATCTACGGCTCAGGCCGCCACCGGAGCCGGCGGCCCCGGTGGTCCTACGCCCTCGGCACCGTCCGGGTTCCAACCTGCCCGGACCAGCATCACGCGGGCGGAGTTCTTGTCCCTGGGGGACACCGCTCCGCACACGGTGCAGGCATACGTTCTCATCGACAGAGGCAGTGCGTGCTTGGTTCTCGCTTCGCACGTGGCACAGTCCATCGTGGTGTGCGCCGGGTGCACGAGACGGACCTCCCGCCCGTGCTTGCGGCCCATCTCGCACAGGGCACGCTTCGTCGCGGCGATGGCGGCATCGGCCGCCTTACGGGCCATGGTCGTCTTCGCCAGGAACCTCGGCCTGAAGTCCTCCACCGCAACCCCGTCGTGGCCGCGCATCACGGACTTGGCCCACTTGCGGGCGGTGTCCTCCCGCTGCCTCGCCATCTTCTTGTGCAGCTTCGCCGCCTGCGCCTGCGCCTGCCGGTAGCCCGCGGATGCGGGCTGTCCCTTCGAAGGCCGCCGCCGGGCCATCATCCGCTGATACCTCGCCAGCCGCTGCGCGGCCCGCCTGCCGTGCTCGGCATGCGGCAGATCGTAGGCGTCGTCCGTGGTGGTGGCGGTCTCCTTCACACCCCAGTCCACCCCGAGCACGCGCCCCGTGGCGGCGAGCGGTTCACTCTGCGCGGCAACGACGAAGGACACGTACCAGTGCCCGAGCGTGTCCTGGTACACCCGCACACTCGACGGGTCGGCCGGAAGATCCCGCGACCACACCACCCTCAGCACGATCCGGCCCGCAAGGTGCAGCCGGCCGTCATCGAGGCGGAAACCGCGCTTCGTGTAGTTGAGGCTGCACCGCGCCTCCCCCTTCTTCTTGAAGCGGGGCATCCCGGCCCGCCGGTGCATGGGAAGCCGGTCCTTGATGTCCTTCAGCGCCTTCGCCCTCGACCTGGCGAAGTCCCGAATCACCTGCTGCTGAGGCACGCTCGCGCCCTCAGCCAGCCATGGCGTCGCCCCGCGGGCCTCGGTCAGCATCTTGTCGAGCTGCCCCGGACCACACGTCAGCTTCTCGCCACCCGCTTTGCCCTGCACGTGGACCTGCCGGGACTTCGCGACGCACTCATTCCAGATCCAGCGGCAGCGATCCCACTCGGCTTCGAGCCGGCGCCTGGCCGTGTTCGACAGGCGCACACGGAAGGTGTACCGGGCATGCCCGGCGTCCTTCGTGGTCGCCTCCGTCGTCATGCATCCGAACCTACCCGAGCGGACCGACAGTTGAGAGCTCTCGATCATCGTGGGCGGCATCACCGCCGTGCGGGGTGGACGCCGGATCGCCCCGACGGCGATCCGGCTGTCCCTGCCCCGCTCCGCAGGAGTCCGATTCCTCCCCGGCCTGAAGGCCGGGGCATCCTCGGAGGAACCCGGTGAAGTCGACGCCTTCCCCGCCGGCGTAGACCGTGCCGTCCGGTCCGGTGCTCACCCAGGGGTCGGTGGCCCGTTCGTAGTCCGCGCCGCCGGGGGCGCACAGGCTGAACGGCAGCGTGCTCCGGTGGAAGGTGTGGCCGTCCGTGGTCCAGCCGGCCGCCAGGCCACGGGCGCCGCCGTCGTTCCAGCGGTCCTGCTGGAACACGGTGACCACGCGCTTCGGGTCGCGCGGATCGACGGACAGGTACGGCTCGACCTCGGTGCCCGGGTAGACGACGCTGTCGGGGGACCTCGCGCCGATGGTGCACTTCGCGTACGGGTCGCCCTGGGACACCTTGACCAGTGGTGTGCCGTGGGGGTTCCAGTCTGCCGCGGCGGGAGTCGCGCCGGTGACCGTGACGAGCAGGAGCGCGGCGGCGGTGACGGCGGGCAGGGGCAGGAAGACGCGCATGCGGGATCTCCTCCGGGCCTGGCGGCCGGGGTACGGGACCGCCGTCAGCCAGGCGGCCGGGGGCGCGGAGGTGTACCGGAACGCGAGGGTGGGGCGACTCCGCTTGATCCTTTTCGGTGTTGCAGCCTGTGCCCTTGATGGGCCGAACGACGGAGCCATCCCCGGGGGCGTCGAGCAGCGCGGCTGAGCCGACCGGCGGTGCACCGCGCCGGTCGGCTCCTTGGTCGTGCTGTTACGGCGCCGTGTCGTAGGTCCTCGGAGAGGGCCGCAGGCCGCGTGCCGGTTGGCGGTGCCGGCGGGGTCGGCCTTGGCTCAGACGGGTTGGTGGAGCGGGATGACCTGCTGGACCTCTTCCACGGTGGGGATGAGCCAGGGCATCGGCAAAGGGCCACCTCAATGCGGACAGCGGCGCGATCATCGCCCGCGCCAGAAGGAAGACTCCATCACCGTCGGCACATCCAGGCTCGAGGCCGGCGCGACTGCTCGTTCTCCTGCGCCTGTTCAGCAGCTGCCGAGTGTCAACAACGCTTGTGAGCAATACCGCTGGGAAATCCGAAATCAATGCATCTAGGAAATGCGAACGACCTCGTCGGTCACTGAGCTCTTTCAGCGCTGCCGCTCCAGGGTGAGGACGGCCGCGGCGATGGACGTCATTCGATTTGGGCTGCACCGGGACCTGCGGAAGATCCGCCACGACTTCAGTCGTGCGACGCCGCGCTCGACCGGCGCCCGTGC
>NZ_JBITGJ010000176.1:0-9512 GCF_044456925.1 Streptomyces sp. NPDC050743 | reverse complement strand
CCTGACAGCGATCCGGCTATCCCTGCCCTGCTCCGCAGGAGTCCGATTCCTCCCCGGCCTGAAGGCCGGGGCATCCTCGGAGGAACCCGGTGAACCCGACGGAGACCGACAAGGGCCTCCCGTACCTCAAGTCCCTCGTCCACGCCACGCCCACACCACCCCGCTACCTCCCTCGGCTCTTCGTCGGCACGCACAGCCATGCGAGAACCGCTGCCGTCAGGTAGGCGAGCGCGCCCACGGTCATGCTGATGCGCAGTCCGGTGGTGTAGTGGGTGGCCGTGGCGAGCAGGCTGCCCCCGAGCGCCACGCCGGTGGCGCTGCCGATCTGGCGGGCGGTGTTGAAGAGGGCGGAGGCGGCACCCGAGTAGGAGGCAGGCGCGGCGCCCATCACGGTCGCGGTGGAGCCGGTGAGGGCGAAGGACGTACCGAATCCCGCGGCCATCATCGGGGCCACCAGCAGCGGGTAGGCGGGTTCGGCACCCGCCGCGGCCCAACCCGCAAGCCCCAGGGCGGCCAGGAGCATGCCGGCGACGACCAGGGGACGGTCACCGGTACGGCGGGACAACCGCCCGGACAGCACGGAGGCGAACATGGTCATCGCCACCGCCGGGAACAACGCCAGCCCCGTGCCGAGGGCGGTGTATCCGCGCTGGTGCTGGAACTCCAGGCTCGCGGTGAACACCATGCCGTAGAAGCCGAAGTTGAACAGCAGTCCCATGACGGCTCCCCCGCTCAGCGCCCGTGAGCGCAGCAGGCGCAGGGGCAGAACGGGTGACCGGGCCAGCCGCTCACGTACCAGGAAGGCCGCGGCGGCCGCCCCGGCCAGGCCCACCCCGGCGAGGACGGCCGGGTCCGTCCAGCCGCGCCGTCCGGCCTCGTTGAGCGCCGCGGTCAGCAGCGCCACCGTCGCCACGACCGCGCACTGCGCCGGCCAGTCCAGGGGCCGGTCGGCACGCCGGGGTGAAGGCGCCACGTGCCGCAGGCTCAGCAGCAGGCAGGCCGCACCGACGGGAAGGTTGATGAGAAAGACCCAGCGCCACCCCACCGTCGACACGAGCAGGCCGCCCAGCAGCGGCCCGGCCGACGCCGCGATGCCTGCCATGGAACCCCACAGCCCGAAGGCCCGCGAGCGTTCCGCCGGTTGCGGGTAGGCCTGCTGGAGCAGGGCCAGGGAACCGGGCACGATCAGCGCCGCGCCGAGCCCCTCCAGCAGTCGGGCGGTGACCAGGAACGGGGCGTCCGGCGCGAGGGCGCACGCGGCCGAGGAGACGGTGAACACGGCCACGCCCCAGCAGAAGACCCGCCGGTTGCCGAGCCGGTCGCCCAGGGCGCCGCCGGTCAGCAGGAAGCCGGCGAAGACCAGGGTGTAGCCGTCGGTGATCCACTGGATGCCGGTGAGCGAGGTCGCCAGGTCCCGGCCGATCACGGGCACGGCGACGTTGATGACCGTCACGTCCAGGATGACCATGAAATACCCGGCGCACACGGCGAGGAGCGGTACCCAGAAGTGCCGCTTGGGCTCGGGGACCGACGGACGAGAGGGCGGGGGCCCACCGCCGTCGTTCGGCTCCGCGGACGCCACGGTCTCAACCCCATCCCGCACACGGACGTACACAACCGAACGTCACAGTAAGGGACATGTGCCGTGTATTCCGGGACGACCCGGCCGCCGTGCCTGACGGCTTGCGGCCGTCACCGGCTGTCGGCCCGGCGGGCGGCTGTCAGTGGTTCACCATCCACCCGCGGTACCAGTCCAGCGTGACGTCCAGCGCATGCCCCAGCGAGGTGGGGGTGGCGCCGAAGGTGCGCTCATAGGTGGAGGAGTCCATGATCTGCGGTTCCGTGTGCTGGTAGAACATCTCGGCGTACTCGGCCATGAACTGCTCGTCGAACGGGCCGAAGGGACGGGGCTCTTCGAGGACCACGACGTTCAGTGACCGGGCCACCCGCTCCTCGATCATGGTGTGTATCTCGCGTGTGCTGACCGCCGGCGCGGTGGGCAGGTGCCACACCCGGCCGTCGCCCTGCGGACGTTCACCCAGAGTCGCGAGGCCGGCGGCGACGTCGCCGATGTACGTGTAGCTGTGCGGCAGGTCCATGTCGCCCAGGCCCAGGACTTCTCCCCCGGTCAACGCACCGGGGAAGACGGCCGCTCCCAGCGTGGAGTTGAGCACCCCGGGGCCCACGAAGTCGGCGGAACGGCCGAGGACGATCCGGGCCCGGCCCTCGCGGTGCGCGGCCAGGTACCGCTCGTCGAGCTCGGCCCGCATACGGCCCTTGCGGCTGGTGGCCTTCCACGGCGTGTCCTCCGTCATCGCAGCTCCGCCCGTCTCGCCGTAGGGGTAGAGGGTGTCGAGCACGACCAGGCGCGCGCCCGTGTTCGCGACGGCACCGAGGACGGCCTGCTGGATGCGGGGCATCACCTCGACCTGGAGGTGATAGGCGACGTTGACGCAGTGGTAGACGACGGCGGCTCCGGCTACGGCCTGCCGCGCGCCGTCCGCGGTGCTGACGTCGGCGGCGTATCGCTCGACGCCGTCGAGCGCCGCACCGCCGGCGGTGCGGTCCACAAGGCGCACGGCGTGGCCACGGCGGACCAGCTCGCGGGCGAGGGCGGTGCCGGCAGGCCCGGAGCCGAGGACGGCGTGGAGGGCACGGGAGGTGGGGGCAGCGGACATGACTGGCTCCTTCAGTTATCCACACTCGGAACAGTTAGAGACTGTAACTTTTGCTAGAAGTCATAGCAACAGTGGAAGGTCAGGGCCGGCGTTAAGGTGTGTCACGAGATCACGGAAGGAGTCGCTCATGGCCGCCGCTTCGCTCAGCCCGAGGGCCCGCTACCGGGAGCAGACACGCGCGGAGATCAAGGAGATCGCGCTCAAGCAGCTCGCGGAGGGCGGTACGGCGTCCGTGGCGCTGACCCGGATCGCCAAGGAGGTCGGCCTGTCCGGCCCCGCCCTGTACCGCTACTTCGACAGCCGTGACGCGCTGCTGAGCGACCTCATCCGCGATGCCTACACCGACCTCGGAGCCGCGGTCGCGGCCGCTGCGGACGGGCTGCCCGCGGATGCGGCTCGGCGGACGCGCCTGCGGACTCTCGCGACAGCCGTGCGCCTCTGGGCCATCGCGCACCCTCATCGCTATCTGCTGATAGAAGGCACTCCGGTGCCGGGCTACACGGCCCCGCCCGACACCCTGGACAGCGCACGGGCGGTGCTGGGACCGTTCCTGGCCTGCTTCGAGGCGGCGGGCCCCACCCCCGCAGTACAGCCACTCGTGGACCAGATGACGACGTGGGCCCATGAGGACACCGCGGTGGCCGAATGGGCCCGCGGACACGTCAGCAGCGGCAGTGAAGGGACCGCCCTGGCGGGAGCCGTGCTGGCCTGGACCCAGCTGCACGGCGCCGTGAGCCTGGAAGTCTCCGGGCAGTTCCGGGGCATGGGCCACGACGGAGGCACCTTGCTCACGGCACAGATGGACTCACTCGCGGACAGCTTCACCCTGCAGTGACCCGGCATCCCCTGGTCATGAGGCGCACCTCCAGCGCGCCTTGATACGGCAGTCAGTCGCCAGGCCGGAACCGGAGCGCCGACCACGTGTCGTCGATGGCGATCTGCCGCACCGGCCGCACGCCCCGCTCGGACAGCGCGGCGGCCAACCTGTCCCGGTTCAGATCCGTTCCGAGCTTCCCGCCCTTCGGGTAGGCCACCCACGCGAGGGCATCGCGCCGCGCGGCGGCGAGCGCCGCCTGCGCATCGGCCCCGAGAAGATCACCCGAGGTGGTCACGAAGACGAGCACGGCATCGGCAGAAGCCGCGTCAGCCCCGGCCTCCACGTCCAGCTGGACGTCGTCGGGCTTGCCCAGTACCGCGACACTCTGACCGGGCTTGATCTGCAGCTTGCTCATGACGGACACCTCACTGATCCTGCCATCTGGGACGCGGCACCTCCCACCCAACCTCCATGCCAGGAGACGACCGTGTCCCGGACGACCAGCCCGAGGGCCTGATCGAGGCAGCGTGCGCCGGTGCGGTGTTCGGCGGGCAGGATGTAGGCGCGCAGGCCGCAGGCGGTGGCGCCGCCGTCGCGTAGGCGCCCCGCCAGCCCGTGAGGTGCTCGGTGAGCCGGGCGGGGGGTGACGTCCGCCAGGTCGTGCGTGCCGGCGGCCGCGCGGTGGATGGGCAGGACCGCCGCCTCCTGCGAGGCGGCGGTCCTGGTGCGGTGTCACCGCCGCGGGCCGGCTGTGCAGGGAGCCTGCCCCGCGGTCAGTTCCAGACGCCCGTGATGTCGGAGGCGTTGGCCGCGGCTCCGGCGTGAGTGGTCAGCCCGGCCAGGTCCTCGAGGGTGCGCAGCGTGTTGTAGTGGTTGTAGCGCGTCGAGGTGGAACTGCCCGGCGCGACGTGCGCGCCGTAGAGCACGGTCGCGATGTGGTTGCTGTGCGAGCTGTCGTCTTCGTCGAAGGTGACGGCCAGGATGCTGTTGTGCGTCTTGGCCCAGGTGGCGTAGGCGCCGAGATTGTTCTTCAGCCAGTTGTCGCCCGTCGTGATGGAGCAGTCGTGCATGTCGTTGCACAGGTTCGGGATGACGAACGAGACCTTGGGCAAGGTGGTGTAGTCCGTCGGGAACTGCGTGAAGGTGTGCGCCGTGTTCAGCGGGACGTTCTTGAAGGCGAACCACGGGTTGTGCTTCCGGGCGTACTTGGTGGCCGAGTTGGTGCACACGGTGGAGCCCGCGGAAGGCAGGCCCTCGTTGTAGCTGCCCCAGGTCTTGCCGGCGGCGATGAGCTCGGAGCCGAGGTTCGCCGCGCTGCTGAACTGTGGGGTGTAGCAGTTGTCGTTGGTGACGCCCTGGTTGTTGCCGGAGAACAGGTCGAGGTAGTTCGGCTGGCTGGGGTGGGTGATGGCGAACGAGTTGGTGAGGTTGGCGCCACCCGCCTTCAGCGTGTTGTTGAGGTACGGGGCACTCGTACCGCCGGTGACCTGTTCGTAGGAGTGGTTCTCGAACACCACGACGATCACGTGGTCGGGGGTGGGCAGAGCGGCGGCCTGCGCAGCCGGAGCGGCGGCCCATGTCCCGACCAGGGAGGCGGGGAGGGCGACGACGAGGGAGAGCGCCCGGCGCGAGCGCTTGATGCGGGACAGCAAGGACACGGTGGGCCTCCTGTGTGAGCGGTGTGCGGGGAGGTTCTCCACTGATCAGGTCCTTTCTGATCAGGCGTTAGGAGACTAGAGGTGCGTCGTCGCTGCCTTCAGGTGCCTGCCCGTGAAGACCCCTCGAACAGCCGTTGGCTGCCAGTGGCTCCTGCGCTCCTTGTTTTCACCTGCTGGAGGGTTGCCCCGCACACCGGGACCCCGCTCTGAACACCCGTGCTGGGCCGGATGCGTCCTCGACTCGGCACCTGTGGGAACAGCAGCAGCTCAGCGGCTCGGGTCATCCAGGCACAGCGAGGGCTGACTACACCTCACCGGTCGCGAACAGCTCCAAGTGCCCGCACTTGGAGCAGCGGAACGCCTCGATCTGCCGCCGGGGCCGGCCCATCCGCTTGGCACCCCCGAAAATCCCCCGCTCCAACGCGCCTTCGATCCAGCGCGCGTAGCCACGCGAGTGCTCGCCGGCGTCCTCTATGAAACCTTCCATCAGACCGACGGTGCCGCACTGGGTGCACGTGTAGTTGTTCATCCGGTGAGTGTAGGAAACGCTGCGCGCGTCCGGGACGGAGCAGCCCTCAGCCGTCGCCTCCTGCCCGGCTGGGAGTCAGGCCGGCTGCCACAGCTCGACCCGATTGCCCTCGGGATCCGTGACCCAGCCGAATCGACCGACACCCTCCATGTCCTGCGTCTCTTCAGCCACGTCCGCTCCCTTGGCGCGCAGTTGCGCGAGCATCGCATCCAGGTCGCGGACCCGGAAGTTGAGCATGGTCTGCTGGGCGCGGGACCCGAAGTAATCGGTCTCGGACTCGAACGTCGCGAACACCGTCGGCCCGGCTGCCTGACGCCACAGACCGTTCTCATCGGCGTCCAGGCCCAGGCAATCGCGATACCAGGCGCTCAGGGCCGCGGGGTCGGCTGCCCGCAGGAAGTATCCACCGATTCCAAGCACACGTTCCATGCCGCCATCCTGCCAGGACGGCGATCGGACGGGCCGCCATCCACAGCATCCGCCGCTTGAACGAGCGGTGCTTGTCGGCGTTGAATGAACGGGGTCCGGCCACGCGCTGCGCTACCGATCAGCCGTACGAGACGCTCGTACATGCACATCACGACCGGACAGAGATCATGCCCGTCCCAACCAGGGAAGAAACCTGGCCTCACTCCAATGCCGCAGGTCCCTCACCCGGCTGGGCGACGCCGCCGGGCCCGCACCCGTCGATGCGCCGAGGCTGTGAATCGTAAGACCCGACGGAAAGCGAGAACGGTATGACGGGCTCTGCGATATCCGGCTCATTGCGCCGTGCCAAACGCCTCCGCGTCGCTACGGCAGGAGCCGCGGTCGCCACCTTGTGCACGGGGGCCACAGCCCCGGCGCCGGCAGACAGCAGCGCGGGAAACGGCGCGGCGCCGACGATCGTCCTGGTACACGGCGCATTCGCAGACGGCTCCAGCTGGAACGGGGTGATCGAACGGCTGGAGCGCCGCGGGTACAAGGTCATGGCCCCGGCCAACCCGCTGCGCGGGCTGTACAGCGACTCGACGTACATCGCCTCGGTGCTGAAGTCGATCAAAGGTCCCATCGTCCTCGCCGGCCACTCCTACGGCGGAGCGGTCATCAGCACAGCTGCTGCTGGCAATCCGCAGGTGAAGTCCCTGGTGTACGTATCCGCGCTGATGCCCGACGTCGGCGAAAGCGGTATGTCACTGGCCGCCCGGTTCCCCAGTGCCCTCGCCACCGCCACCAACTCCGTGCCCTACCAGACCGGGGACACGAGCGGCACGGACCTCTACCTCAAGCGAGACAAGGTGCACCCCGTGTTCGCCGCCTGCCTGCCGGAGAGCCAGGCCAACCGGCTGGCAGTCACCCAGCGCCCGGCCGCCACGACCGCGTTCTCCGAGAAGGCCAAGGTCGCCGCGTGGAAGGACATCCCGTCCTGGGCCCTCGTGGGCCGGCAGGACATGACCATCAACCCCGAGCAGGAACGCTTCCAGGCCAAACGCGCCCACTCCCACACTGTGGAGATCGATACCTGCCATGTCTCCCTCATCGCCCAGCCCGACGCCGTCGCCAATCTGATCCTTCAGGGAGCGGCTGCTGCCGGGCCCGAGCCACAGCAGGCGCAGACCGGCACCGACGGGCGCACCCAACAGACCACCATGCTCGGTGCCGCTGCCGCTGCCGTCCTGACCACGGGCGGCGGCCTGTTCCTCCTCGGCCGCCGACAGCACCGCCACAGACGCTGACAGGCACAGCACACCGTCCGGGGAGTTGGGTGGGCGTGAATGCGGCGGGGCCGGGGGTGGCGAGGGCTTCGAGCGCGGCCGGCGTGGAGTGCGGACAGGCGCCTGGCGCGACTGAGGGGAGGACGCGGTCGACGAGGTCGGTGAGCCTGATGCCGGCGGGGCGGTCACCGCCCGGGCGCGCGGCCACCAGTGCCCGCGCCGCGGCCTGGCCGTGTCCGGTCCGTCGAGCATGCCGTGTCGCGTCGGAATCAGAGGTCGTCCCTGTCGGAGTGGAGGACGGCCTCCGCGATCTCGCGCACGCGGTCCTGGGTGATGCCGGTGCGCTGTTCGACGGCGAGGGGGTGGTCGGTGGGTTCCAGCTCGATGAAGGGGCGCCGGCCGATCGGTCGGGTATGGGCGTTCGTCTTCAGGTCGAGGGTGCTGGGCGAGTACAGGCTCAACTCGGTGGTCAGCCAGCCGAAGTACGGTTTCTCCGCTTCGCGACCGGGGGTGTTCCACATGTCGAGGGCTCGGGCGAAATTGTCACGGCTCAAGGAGACCCAGACGCCCCAGGAGAAGGAGTCGTCCCTGCCGATCACAGGTATCTCGATCAGGCCCTTGATGAAGAAGTGGCGGCCTTGGACGACGCACTGGTCGGGAGAGAGCATGCTGTCGGGATCGTCCGCGAAGCGCTGGTCCCATACGTCAGGAGCCATGGTGGAGTAACCCATCGGAAGCTCCGAGTGGTACTGCCCGCAGCATGAACATGTGAAGCCGAGGTCGTTAGCCATGGCGGGGAGCTTAACCAGCACCGGTTCACGGAATGCGCCCGACGCCGGCAAGCGTCCGGTCCAGCCCACCGCGACCTGATCGTGTCGCTGCCGCATGTGTGCGGCAGGGTGATCCCAAAGGGTTGTCCCGGTGCCATGGGCAGGCAGCACGCCTCGCACCATGGTGGGGCCGTCGGACCCGTCGAGGCCGCAGCAGCAGCCGCCATCAAGATGCTCGAACGAGAGATGTTCGGCCGCGCAGGCATCCAACTGCTCCGCAGGCGCGTCCTCATGTCCTGATCACCGACCAGGGGAACTCGATGGCAGCAGCATCGGCGGACGTGCGAGCCTTTGCCTCCCGGATCCCCCACCGAGAAGACTGTGATGACCCCCGACGACGCCCTCAAGCAGCTCAGCCACCTCGCACGCGAGAGGGCGTTCGGCAGGCATGTCGGGTCTCACCTGCTCATCCAGGCAGGGCTCGACGCCCTGGTTGCCGGGGTCGAAAGCCCCTCCCTCGCCATGCTGGCCGGCCTCCTCCGGAGCGAAGAGCCCGAAGCGCCAGAGCTCTTCGACCAGGTGCTGGACGAGTGGGGACCGCTCTTCCACCCGCCTGCCGACCCCCGGGCCGCGAAGTGGGCGGCGACCTGTTGGATCGCCGGCCAGATCGCCGACGAATCCCTGGATCCGGCCACCGGCACCCACCTCATCTGGTCAGACATCGCCTACGACCTCGGCTACCCCGAAGCGCTGGAACCGCTTGGCCACTGCGCTCACAACCTGGACGACTGGCAGGAGAGCCGGGGAGTCTCCCTGGAGAGACTCAACCGGGACGCGGTCGAGGCAGCGAGGCAGTTCTTGGGCAAGCACTCGGCAACAGAGGCGGAGGACTGACCACCACTTCGTTCTCGCTCTCGGATTCGTCCAGCCTCGACCGATCCCTCGCTCAGAGTCTCCCGCATCATGCAAGAGTGGACCCATGACGGCACCGGAATCCGCGGTCGTGGCGGTCGACGAGGTCGAGGGGCTGGCCGTGGACGGGCTGCGGTGGCTGACCGCGGCCGCGCGGGAAACGGCCGACGGAGGTCTTGCCTGGACGACCAGGCCCTCGGACGACGAGACCAACCCGACGCTCTACAGCGGTACAGCCGGGATCGTCCCCGTACTCCTGGAGGCGTGGCGGCACTTCGGCGACGACTGCTACGCCGACACCGCGCTGCGCGCGGCCCGCGGCCTCATGGACTCCGTCGACGGCATCGACGACGACTCCCTCTACCTTTGATCTTGGCCGGTGCGCCGCCCTTGGGGGCGGTGGTGAAGGCCATCTCAAGCCCGCTCTGACCCGCACGTGAGCACGGGTCGGCAC
>NZ_JBITGJ010000175.1:0-9517 GCF_044456925.1 Streptomyces sp. NPDC050743 | reverse complement strand
GGCGATGCCGGTCACGAGCGCTCCCCCGGTGACGAAGGCGGCCGTGAGCGCGTGCAGGGCGGCGAACACCGCCGTGGGCTGCAGGAGCACCTCGGTGAAGTCCGTCAGCCGGGGTCGGCCGTGGTCCATCCGGTAGCCGACCGGGTGCTGCATCCACGAGTTCGCCGCCAGGATGAAGTACGCCGACAGCACAGTGCCGAGCGACACCATCCAGATACAGGCGCAGTGCAGCTTGCGGGGAAGCTTGTCCCAGCCGAACATCCACAACCCGATGAAGGTGGATTCGAAGAAGAAGGCGATGATCGCCTCCATCGCCAGCGGCGCCCCGAAGATGTCGCCCACGAAGCGGGAGTACGCCGACCAGTTCATGCCGAACTGGAACTCCTGGACGATGCCGGTGACCACGCCCATCACCATGTTGATCAGGAAGAGCTTCCCCCAAAACTTGGTGGCGTGAAAATACTTCTCCTGCCTCGTGCGCACCCACGCCGTCTCCAGACCCGCCGTGATGCCGGCCAGACTGATCGTCAGCGGCACGAAGAGATAGTGGTAGACGGTGGTGATTCCGAACTGCCAGCGGGCTATCGCCTCGGGCGCCATGGCCGTGTGCACTCTCTCCAGGGGAATCCGTCAGGCGACTTTGTGAAAGTGAATACATTCACAAAGTCGCCTGTAGTAAGCGGCGGGGACCTTGGGCGGGGGTGGGAGGTGCCACCCCCGCCCAGGGGTGTGGGGGTGGGCCGGTGTCAGCTGGCGGCCTGGGCGAGGAGGGGCTTGAGGGCGGGGTGGGCGAGGGCTTCCTCGGCGGTGGGGTCGTCGAGGACTTCCTGGAAGGCGGCGTCGAGCTTCTGGGCCTTGACGACCTGGGGCATGGTGAGGCTGCCCAGGGGGTTGAAGTAGGAGGCGGCCTGCTCCTGGCCGTCCTGGAGGATCTTCTTCAGGCGGGCGGTGGAGTTGCGGACGTTGTCCTCGAAGTCCGGGCGGTCCATGTCGGTCAGGGCGTTCATGCCGCCGGCCTCCTCGACCCAGGCGAACAGCTCGTCCCACTCGGTGGTGTGCTGCAGCCAGTCCGCGAAGTGCTCGAAGCCGACGGTCAGGATCGCGTCGTCGACGTAGGGGTCCCACTCGGTCTCGAAGGTGGTGGCCCACAGCAGCATCCTGCCGCCGTCGAAGACCACGTGCCGGGTGTCGCGCAGGCCGGTCTTGATGGTCTGTGCCGGGTCCTGGCGGCGCAGCTCCTCCACGAACCGCTGGACCGCCGCCCGGACCTCTTCCTCGTGTCCCGGCTTGATGTGGAAGTAGGTGGCCAGCTCGGAGACGACCCCGTCGGTGCGGCCCTTGCCCGCCTTCTTCGTGAGCGTAGCGGTCATGGTTTCCTCCAATAGCACTTATGCGTGAATGCGGTGGCATCTACGGCATCTGCGGATGGTCGCGGGTTCTGTGCTTTCGCGACCCCCCCTGTGAGACAGGTTGACTCACAACCTCTCTATGAGTCAACTTGTCTCACTGTGACCTGGGTCACATGCACGTTGCACCCTCGCGACGTACCGGGGCCGGGCGCTCAGCCGAGCAGCATGTCGACCGCCTCACCGCGCCCTGGCCGAGCCGGTGGCCCAGCAATTCGAGCGCACCTTGCTGGTCCTGTGCGCCACGCTCGCTGGTAAGGCGAGCACACCGTCGGACCGGCCGCGTGCACGTGGCGCTCCGGCCGACGGGTGCAGGCGGAACACCGCTGGAAGGCGACTCTCAGCAGCCGGGCGACGGGATGACAAGGACGAGCGAGACTATGACATTCCGAACACCGGCCACACCGTATGGATCCACCACTTCAGACTGCCCGAGGACTTTGCCCAGGTGCTGCCGGCCAGTCCCACCGCCAGACGCGACGAGGCGACCGGCAAGCTCGGTCGCGTCCCCGGGTCCTGGGCGGCCGATGAACTGTGGCGTGGCGGCGCTCAGGAGCTGGCAAGTCGCGTGATCACTACGGCTGCGGCCACTACCGCGAACAGCAGAACCGGGATGAGGGCCTTGGGGGCGTCCTTCATGCTCAGGTGCGCGCGCATGGCGCCGGCGCACACCAGAAACAGTCCACCGGCAGCCGCCACGCCCAGCGGCCAACACCACAGGCCGACGACGACTCCGACGGCCCCGGCCAGCTCCAGCAGCCCGATGGCTCGGAAGGCGGTGGTCGAGTAACCCATGCGCTCGGCATCGGCGGCCGCAGAGGGCTGCGCGAGAGCCTTGGGGAGTCCGGCAGCGGCGAAGCCGAGGGCCAGCAGGGCGGAAAGGATCACTGTCGCGGTGAACATCGAATACCTCATGTGAGTGGGGACCGCCAGGCAGGCGGTCTGAAATGGGGGCGGTGTCGCCGAACGTGGCGCTTGGGAGTCGCGGAACGCTGCCCGATATCTAGACGCCGGGCAAGACGAGGGTTGCGGAGTGCTCAGGCGTCAGCGGTACTGAAGGCGGGCCTGGTTCGGGATGCCGCCGAACCTGCCGCTCTGGAAGTCGCGAAAGGCCTGCTCGATCTCGTTCGCGCTGTTCATCACGAACGGGCCGCCCATCACGACAGGCTGACCGATCGGCTCACCGCTGTAGACCATGACCACGCTGAACTCGTCTCCGTCGGCGGTCTCAAGTGTGATGGTCGAGAGGGAAGCCTGAGAAAGGGGATCGGACCAGGCGGTCTCCCCTGCGCGAACGAGGCGTCCGGCGATCGTCACCGTGCCGGACAGGACATGGAGGAAGGCGCGATCCCGGCCCGGCAGCAGATGATTCAGGCACCGGCCGGGCTCGAGGGTGATCACCGCTCCGGAGATGGGCCAGTTGTTCAGTGCGGGGCCCTGGACACCGCCGACCTCGCCCGAGACCAGGTCGATGCGGGCGCCGTCTGTTTCGACGACCGGTCGCCGGTCGGCCAGCAAGTCCTGGTACCGGGTGTCGACCATCTTCATCTCGCGCGGAAGGTTCACCCATAGCTGCAGGGTGTGCGCCCGTTCGTTGCGGAAGGCGAGTTCCCGGTGGATGATTCCGCGCCCTGCGGTCATCCATTGCACGTCTCCCGTGGTCAGCGCGCCGGCGTGACCGATGTTGTCGCCGTGCTCCAGAACGCCGTCGAGGACCAGGGTGACCGTCTCGACACCACGATGGGGATGCCATTCGAAGCCCGGTGAGGAGAACCAGTCCTCGCTCAGCAGCAGGAACGGATCCGTGAGTTCCGGCCTCAGTGGAGTGATGATCACGTTCCTGTCGTCGACCTGCGTGTCCGGTCCGAAGTGCATCTTCCTCTCGATGCGGACGACGCTTCGTTGCGCTGCGCCTTGCGGGACCTCCATGGCATGCATTGTTTCCGTACCACCCCTCGAGTTGATGTGTCACCTCAACAGTACGACGGCGAGTTGATGTGTCAACCCGTCGCTATGATGAGGACATGGAGCAGCAGGCATTGAGTGAGCGCGAGCTGCGCGCCTGGCGGGCGTTCTTCCAGATGCAGGAGGTCCTGCGGTCACGTATCGAGCAGCAGCTCCAGGCGGGCAGCGGCCTGTCGAACGCCGATTACACGGTGCTCGTCGCCCTGTCCGAAGCCCCCGGCGGACGGTTGCGTGCCTATGAGCTCAGCCACGAGCTGGGCTGGGAAAAGAGTCGTCTCCACCACCAGCTCACTCGCATGTGCAAGCGCGGCCTGGTGGAGCGCCGGAGCGGCGCGTCACGCGCCATGTACGCGGTGATCACGACAGAAGGGCGGACCGCCCTGGAAAGAGCCGCGCCCAGCCATGCCCAGGAGGTGCGGCGCCTGGTCATCGACCGTCTCACACCCGAGCAGATCGACCACCTCGCCGAGATCTCCCATGCCATCCTTGACCATCTGCAAACGGATCACCCAGCTGTCGGCGAGTGACTCAGCAACGGCTCTCGCGCTGATCGGCGGGATGGTGAGAGCCGGTCACGAGCCGACCCAAGAGCTCTCGGCGCGGGTACGACACCAAAGCCGGCCCCTCACCACCGCGGACATCGAGATGATCCGCGTCCAGGGCGGTCCATGGCTCCGCAAGCTGACCGTCCTTGTCACGAACTGAGCTGGGCCGTGCTCGACGGGCGCACCGCGGGGCGTTGAAATGAGGCCAGCGCTACGGCAACCAGGACCCACTCCCATGGCACCCACAGCAGAAACCCGGCGGTCGCCTCGTCTACGAACGGCTGTGACCACGTGGCTGCGCCGGACCCTGAGCACAGCGCGCGCGGGGTTTCCGCTCGCCGCCGCCCTACGCGGTGTCGTCGCTCTGGCTCTTCCCCTCCTGCTCGGCCTGTGGACAGGACACATGGTTCCCGCCGTGTTCGCCGGGATCGGTGCCCTGTGGGGTGTGGGGCAGGACGGTTCGTCCCCCTACCGCTTGCGCATGCAACGACTGCTGGCCGTAGGGCTGGCCAGCGCCCTCGGCCTGCTCATCGGAGAACTCGCGCTGCGCAGTGGGCACGCGGCGGCAGTGGCGGGCTGTCTGGTCTCCACCGCTGTGGTCGGGGGACTGATCAGTCTGCATGGTCCCGTTCTCTCCGTGACCGGCATGCACTTGCTCCTCGGAACCGCCGTCGGCAGCGGCATCGCCCTGTCCGGACCCTGGTGGCAGCAGCCCCTGGCACTGCTGTCCGGAGTGCTCCTGGTCACCTTCTTGTCCACGAGCCCGTGGCTGTGGCGGCGGCACCGGATCGAGTCCGACTCCGTGCGCGCCGTGTACCGCGCCGCCGCGCAGGCGCTGACGGCCGTCGGCACCCCGCACGCCGAGGCCGCACGACGCTCCATGACGCTGGCGCTCAACGACGCGCACGATGTCATGGCCCCCGACCTGGCGGCCGCAACCCGCCACAGGCCGGAAGATCCCGACACCAGTCGACTGCTCGACGCTCTGCGCCTCGCCGTTCGCCTCGGCGAGGTGGTGTCGGCGCTCGTGTGGGAGGGACGCCCCCTCCCGCCCGTCGTGGCCGACCTCCCCTTGAAGATGGCCGAGCGCCTGCTTCCCGCAGGGAGGAGCACCGCCACCGGGCAGAGCCTCTTGCCGGCCGAGAAGGCGGCACCCGAGCGCGACCTGCGCTCACCCGCGGTACGAGCGCTTGTGGAACTGTGCGGGACAGCCGACGCGGAAGCCGGCGCGGATGTGGTCCTGTCGGTACCGGCACGCCCACGCCCAGGTCGGACCGTCCGTCTGCGGTACGCCGTTCTGCTCTCTGCCTGTGTCCTCGTCGCCCACATCAGCGCCGTCCTGCTGCATGGCCCGCGAGGTTACTGGCTGCCCATGACCGTGGCCTTCATCTACAAGCCCGACTTCGGCCCCGTCCTGCGCCGGGCGGTGCACCGCTGCGTCGGCACGGTCGTCGGCGTCGCCGCGATCGGTGCGGTTGCCCTGCTGACCGGCAACACCCCATACGCACTCGTCGGGACGGTGGCGGTCTTCGGCGCGCTCATGGCCGTAGGCGTCCGCCATCACTATGCCGTCGCCACCACCGGTCTGACCGGGATCGTCTTCGTCCTCGTCGATCTGCTCGGAGAGCACCGGACGCTGTACGCCACCCGCATCCTGGACACCACCCTGGCCGCGGCCATCGTGCTGGTGGCGAACTTCCTGGTGTGGCCGGACTCCGCCGGCAGTTGGGCCGCGACGCAGACCGAAGCCGCTCTGATCGCCGTCCGCCGCTACCGCGACCTGGCGCCGAACGCCACGTCCGCCCAGCGCCAGACACTGCGCCGCGCCGCCTACCGCCGCCTGGCCGACGCCCGGCGCGCGGCGGCTCAGGCCCGCGCCGAACCTCTCCCGCCCAAGCGCACCCTTCCGGACTGGGAGGCAACGATCACGGCCGCCGAGCAGGTCTGCGACGCCGTTACAGCCGAGATTCTGGCCAACGCCGCAGGCTCCGGAGGAGATCATTCGCCGGACAGTGCCTAGGACCAGGCCCGCAGAGCGGCATCCACGACGATCTCCACCGTGTCACTCCCCAGACGGTTCCCAGCGATGAAGCGCTCGAAGAACAGGGGGCCGACCGTGGCCATGGCCATGGTCTCGGCAGTGACGTCGGACCGGAGTTGGCCGCGCTCGACGGCCGCGGCAACAGCGGGACGCATGGCATCGGCAATCTGGGCCATGAGCGTCTGCCGGAGGTGACGCATGCCTTCGTCGTTCCGTGAGCCGCCGATGACCGCGACGAGAACGGCACCGCTGTTCTCGTCGTCCAGCCGCTCGGCGAGGACGCCCAGGTTGTGGATGAGCTCGGCTCGCGGATCGTGACCCGAGGCGGCCCGAATCTCCTCGGGCACCGGGGGCAGTGGGGGCATGCCGGCCTCCAGCGCGGCCAGGCGAAGCTCGAGAAGGCCGGGCCAGTGCCGGTAGACCGTGGCCCTGCCGACGCCGGCCCGGGCGGCGACCGCCTGGTGCGTCACGACCTCCAGCCCGCCCTCCGTGAGCAACTCGGTGGCCGCCGCGACCATGGCCTCGCGACTGCGCAACAGCCGCGGATCAGTTCTGACTTGCATCTACTCCACCTTTCTGTGGGACTATGCGTCTTACAGCCTCACTATGAGTCATCTTGTCTCATAGTAGAGGAAGGGGGAAGCCCCAAGTCCGTACGACTCCCGCGGCGTGCGTCACATGTGAACGGCGGGTGCGGCGCTCTCGTCGTGCTGCGGCACGCCACGGCGGTACAGCAGCACGGTCACCACCAGACCCACCACGAAGACGGCCGCCGACCACCAGTACGCAGTGGAGTAACCCTCGAGACCGGCCTGCGCCAGGACGCCGGGGTCCTTGGGGTCACGGCCGGAGAGGTAGTTGGTGGCGGCGTCCGATGCCATCGTGCTGAGCAGGGCGACGCCGATGGACCCACCCACCTGCTGGACGGTGTTCACGGCGGCGGACGCGACTCCGGCATCGGCCGCGGCCACGCCGGAGGTGGCCAGGCTCATCGCGGGCGCGATCACCGTGCCCAGTCCGATGCCGACGAGCACCAGCTGGGGCAGCACCTGCGTCGTGTATCCGCTGCCCAGGTCCAGCGTGGTCATCCACACCAGGCCGACGGCCGCGATGGCCATCCCCAGCGGAACCACCGGCTTGGGACCTATGCGCCGCACCAGGACGTTGTTGGCCACCGCCGACGCGGACGACGACGCCACGATCATGGGCAGGAAGGCGAAGCCCGTCTTCAGGGCGCTGTAGCCGAGGCTCTGCTGCAGGTAGTAGGTCAGGAACAGGAACATGCCGAACATGCCCGCGCCGGTGACGAAGAGGGCGGCGAAGGAGGCGCCGCGGTTACGGTCCAGCAGGACCCGCAGGGGCAGCAGCGGATACGCCGCCCTGGTCTGCCACCACACGAAGACGGCCACCAGTACGGCGCCGACCGCCAGCATGCCCCAGGTCGCCGACGAGCCCCAGCCGTGCGTCTCGGCGTTCGAGAACCCGTAGACCAGGCAGAACAGGCCGATGGAAACCAGCAGAGTGCCGAGGACATCGAGCTTGGAGGACGTGTCGCGCGGCGTGCGGTGCAGCAGAGCGGCCCCACCGACGAACGCCACCCCCGCGAAGACCACGTTGACGTACATGGTCCAGCGCCAGTCCAAGTACTGGGTCAGCACCCCGCCGAGGATCAGGCCGATGGCTCCGCCGGCACCGGCGATCGAGCCCGCGACGGTGAACGCCTTCGCCCGCTCGCGCGGCTCGGTGAAGGTGGTCATCAGGAGCGACAGCGCGGACGGGGCCAGCAGGGCGGCGAACAGGCCCTGGACGGCGCGCGCGACGACGAGCATGGCGAAACCGTTCGCCGCACCTCCCACCATGGAAGCGGCCGCGAAGCCGGCCAGCCCCACCAGGAACGTCACCTTCTGACCGACCAGGTCCGCGACCCGGCCACCGAGCAGCAGCAGACTGCCGAAGGCCAGCGCGTAGGCGGTGACCACCCACTGCCTGTCGGCGTCCGAGAAGCCCAGGTCGTGCTGGGCGGACGGCAGGGCGATGTTGACGATGGTGCCGTCGAGGACACCCATCAGCATGGACAGGGAGATGACGCCCAGGATCCACCAGCGACGCCGGTGTGACGGGTCGGACACGCTCTCACGTGCGGTCTCGGCGCCGCGCGCGGCGGCGATGGCGTTTTGGGACATGGGGACAGCCCTCCAGACAAGGACAGACACAAAGGGGGGAAGGGATCAGGTACGGCTGCGGGGCGGCGTGGCCGCTTCGGTGAACGGGTCGCGCGGGTGCTCCAGTTCGATGAGGCCGACGGTGTCCCGCTTGAGCATGGAGGCCAGGAACCAGTCCACGAACACGCGTATCTTGCGGTTCAGCGTCGGCACACGGCTGCCGTGGTAGAGGCGGTGGAACCACCAGGCCGGGCGGCCCTTGAGCTTGATCCTGTTGAACAGGATCGCGACGCCCTTGTGGAGGCCGAGGCCGGCCACCGCGCCGAGGTTCTTGTGCCGGTACTCCTTCACCGGTCGTCCGCGCAGAGCGGCGATCACGTTGTCGGCCAGCACAGGGGCCTGTCGTACAGCGTGCTGCGCGTTGGGCGGGCACCACGCGCCCTGTTCGCCGGCCAGGTCGGGGACCTGGGCGTTGTCGCCTGCGGCCCACACGTGATCAAAGTCCCTGACCTGCAGCGTGGGCAGGGTGTCGACGTGACCGCGCGGGCCGAGCGGCAGGCCGAAGTGGGCCAGGGCGGGGTTGGGGCGGACGCCGGCGGTCCACACGATCGTCGAGGCGTCCGTCTCGACACCGTTCGCCAGGACCACGTGCTGGTCGGCGCAGGACTCCATGGAGGTCTCCAGGTACACCTCGATGCCGCGTGCCTGAAGCTTCTCCATCGTCCAGACACCGAGGTCCGCACCCATCTCGGGCAGGATGCGACCGGCGGCCTCGACCAGGATGAAGCGCATGTCCTCCCTGCTGACGTTGCGGTAGGTCCGGGCGGCGTCGCGGGCCATGTCCTCGACCTCCGCGATGGTCTCCACCCCGGCGAAGCCGCCACCGACGAAGACGAAGGTCAGGGCCTTACGCTTCACCGCCTCGTCCATGGTGGAGTCGGCACGGTCCAGCTGGGCCAGGACGTGGTTGCGCAGGCTGACGGCCTCCTCGACCGACTTCATGCCGATGGCGTGCTCGGCCAGGCCGGGGATCGGGAAGGTGCGGGAGACCGAGCCGAGCGCGACGACCAGGTGGTCGAAGGGCAGTTCGAGCGTGTCACCCGCCGCGGTGCTGACGTGGGCGACCTTGTCCGCCTGGTCGACGGAGACGACATGGCCGGTGACCACGTCCGCGCCGGTCAGCACGCCGCGCAGCGAGGCGACCAGGTTGCGCGGGGCCACATTGCCGGCTGCCGCCTCCGGGAGGAAGGGCAGGTAGGTCATGTACGAGCGGGGGTCCACGACCGTGACGGTCGCCTCGCCGCGGCGCAGCTTCTTCAGCAGGCGCAGCGCGGTGTAGAGGCCGACGTAGCCGCCGCCGGCGATGAGGATGCGCGGCCTGTCCGGGACAGGGGCAAG
>NZ_JBITGJ010000174.1:0-9550 GCF_044456925.1 Streptomyces sp. NPDC050743 | reverse complement strand
TTCCACCTGCACGCTCATGCTTCCCCACCAAAGTGGGCAGAACCCACGCTGGACCTCACGGTTCACATGGGATCGCTTAGCTGATTAGAGACGCTGCCCTCTCCTGTCCCGTCCGCGCGCTGACCGCGCCGTTTCGGTGCCTCCACTCTGACACATGTCTCCGCTGTTTCCAGCGGGCAGCCGAGCCGGACACGGCGGCGCACCCCGGGCCTCGCCGGAAGACGACCCTCGCAATCCGCGACCTTGCCGCGCGTACCGGACTGCCCGTGCACCACCCTCCATGCCGATCGCCGCGGACCAGGACGGCGGGTGCCGTACCGGCACACATCTCGACGAACTGGCGCGGCAGGCCCCTGACCAGCCATGACGTCGTCGTGAACAGCCGAAACGGGGCTCGGCTGCCTGCCCAACCGGTTCACCCGTGGCTGCTCGACGGTGGGGTGCAGGCACCGGGGCGGGTCCCGCCGTGGGTGTGGAGGAAGGCCAGCAGATCGCAGACGGACTGGCCCAGGACCTGATCGTGGCCCGCACCGGGGTAGACGCGATAGACCAGCGAGGGGGAGCCCAGGCGACGCAGGCGGGCCACGACCTCGTCGGTCCAGGCAGGCGGCACGTCCTGGTCGGCGTCACCCTGGATGACCAGGGTGGGGACGGTGATGGCGGAGCGGTCGGGATCGCCGTAGGCGCCCATCCGCTCACTCATGCGCCGCAGTTGATCCGCTTTCAGCGGCAGCATCCGCTCGGTGTTCACCCCCTTGAGCACGGGATGGCTGTGCGTCACGCAGTCGGCGATGACCCGGGAGGCCGTGGCGGCTGCCGAGGACCCCAGCAGCGAACGCAGATCCGTCGCGGGGCCACCGGGCTCGGTGGCGGCCAGGCCGACGAGCGAGTAGAAGGCGAAGGACAGCTCGCTGGGCACATGAGAGGCCTTCACCCCCGCGAGCATGGCCTCCAGGTGACTGGCCGGGGCGACGGCCACCGCCGCGCCGAGCCGCTGGGCGCCCGTGCGGCGCGCGGTGTGGGTGGCGAACAGCGCGGCCTGCCCCCCTTGTGAGTGCCCCACCGCGAACCACACCGGCGCCAGGCTGGGTATCAGCCGACGAGCCGCGGTGACGATGTCGGCCACGGCGTTGCCCTCGTCCGCGCCGACCAGATAGGTGTGCGGACCCGGGGTGCCCAGTCCGGGGTAGTCCGAGGCAGCGACCGCGTACCCGGCGCGCAGGAGCGCGCGCAGCTCCTGGGCGAAGGCCTCCGAGCCCAGGTTCGCCGACTGCGAGGGCGCGCAGGCGTCGGCCACGCCGGTCGTTCCATGCGCCCAGGACACCACCGGCCACCCTCCCTGGGGAGCGCGTCCCGACGGCAGCAGCACGGTGCCGCTGACGGCAACGTTCGCGCCGCGTGCGTTGGTGGAGTGGTACAGCACTGTCCAGCGCCGCGCTCTCTCCAGTTGCGCATCAGGACCATGGTCGGTAGCCGCGATCAGCGTGCCCGGTTCCGCGGTCGGCAGCGGACGGGGTACTTGGTAGGCGTGGTCCACGGTGATCACAGCGGATGCCAGGTGCCGGTCCTCCGCCACGCGGGGAGCCCCGGTGCGATCCGACGGGCGGCAGCCGGGAGAGCTCACCACCGCCGCGGCGAGTGCGACCGTGACCGCTGTGGTCCGCAATCGGGGGCGCCTCGGCCGGCGCCGCCCTGTGTCCGTGCCAGTCCTCGTGAAGCGAAGCGACCTCGGTATACCCACGGGCGGATACTCCCTTCCAACAGGCCTGGTCTGTCCCACTTTGGCGTCTTGGTGGGTGCCAGGCATGCGGAAGTACGCCGTCTGGTCGGCTTGTCCGTCGGTCCACGCATGAGCGCTGACGCACGGCCGGCGCGGAGCGGGCCCCGTTCATCCGGCGGTCCTGGTGAAGGTCTATCGGCGCAGGCTGGGCCGTCCCGGCGGTGAGGGGGACGTCGACCACGACGGCGTCGCCGTGGGCGGAGAGGTATTCCCGGACGACCGATTCGAAGTCCGGGTCGGGCTGCAGCCCGAGTGCGGCGGCGCGCGCGTTGTCGAAGACGGCGGGCCAGGATCCCATGATGGCCTCGACGTCCCGGTCGGGCGCGGTCGTCACCAGGTCGGCCACGGCATCGCCCGCCAGCCGTCGCAGCGTGTCCAGCATCTCCGCGACCGAAACCGTGAGCCCGGGAAGGTCGACCGGAATCCCGCCCTCGAGCCGGCAGCTGGGCGCCGGTGATCCGGTTATCGGTGTTGGCTCGCCTGCCCCCGGGGAGGTCCTTGGTCCAGCGGCAGCGGACGCGGCCGATCTTCGGCAGGTTGACCATGCCCCAGCGACGGTGGACGCGGACGATGTTCAGGTCACGGCCCTGCGGGATGTCCACGGACATCACCGTGCGGAACCGGCCTTGAAATTCGGCTCGTCCGTCCGGCCTTCCCAGCAGTTCACCCAGGCGCGGAAGTCGAGGTTTTTACGGGCTTACCGCATCGCCGCGTCGGCGGCGGCCACCAGGTGTGCAAACAGTTCCACATAGTGCGGGCCGCGTGCGCCTGGTCGTCACTGGCCCGGACCTCGCCAGGGCTGAGTGCCAGTCGGACACGGTGCCCGAACCGCCGTTTCATCAGGCCGAGTTCAGTCAAATTGATCACTATTCTTACACTTGGTTCATGTCGCGACGCTGGAATCCGAATCTCCCACTTCGCCGGAAGCTGCGGCGGGGCACCCCTGACCGTTGTGAAGCAGTACGTCGAGAACCAGAAGCGCCCCGTGGCCTGAGCTGAACACTGCGGACCCATGCTCGCGCGCGGATCAGAGCAGTTCTGAGCTGGCCTTCACCCCCGGCGTAAACGCCGGAGCACTGGCCAAGATCAAAGGTAGACATCGATGGGTAAGGGGACCACCAGCGCGATGATGTGGGACCGTTTGCCGGCGAGGGCGCGGGCGCCGGTGTTCGAGGCACCACCGCCCCCGAGGGCCAGAACACACACAGTCCGGCCGAGCTCATGCTCGGCCGGATCCGCTGCTCACAGAATGGGGGGCCTGACCAGGTGTCCGACCAGCCCGCTCCGACGCCCCCTTCCAACCCGGTGATCCCCGGCTTCCATCCGGACCCCAGCATCTGCCGCGCCGGCGAGGACTATTACCTCGCCTGCTCCAGCTTCGAGTACTTCCCGGGCATCCCCCTGTTCCACAGTCGGGATCTGGTGCACTGGACGCAGATCGGCAACGCCCTGGACCGGCCGAGCCAGCTGCATCTGCCTGCTGACAGCCGTTCCTCGGGCGGCTTGTACGCCCCCACCCTGCGCCACCACGACGGCCGCTTCTGGCTGATCGTCACCAACGTCACTCCCGGCGAGGGCAACCTGCTGGTCACGGCAACCGACCCGGCCGGCCCCTGGTCCGACCCGATCCGCCTCCCCGGCGTACCCGGCATCGACCCCGACCTCGCGTGGGACGAGGAGGGCAACTGCTGGTGCACCTTCGCCGGGGTCGCGCAGATCCGCATCGACCCCCACACCGGCGAGACATTCGGCGAGCCGCAGCCGGTCTGGTCGGGCACCCCGGGTGCAGCCGCGCCGGAGGCCCCGCACCTGTACCACATCGGCGAGTACTGGTATCTGATGATCGCCGAAGGAGGTACGGAACGTGGTCACGGCGTCTCCATCGCCCGCGGCTCCTCTCCCAACGGCCCCTTCGAACCGTGCCCGTCCAACCCGATTCTGACCCACCGCAGCACCACGCGACCCATCCAGAACACCGGCCATGCGGATCTCGTCCAGGCCGCGGACGGCTCCTGGTGGATGGTGCTGCTGGGCGTGCGCCCGCAGGGCGGCACCCCCGGCTGGCACATCCTGGGCCGGGAGACCTTCCTCGCCCCGGTCTCCTGGGCCGACGGCTGGCCCGTCGTCGGCGAGGTGAGCCCGGAACTGCCCGAGCTGCCCTGGCCACTGGCCCCCGTCCCGGTACCGGCCGAGCGCGACGACTTCGAGTCCACCGAACTGCGTCCCTGCTGGATCTCGCTGCGCGACCGTCCGAACGAGCACTTCACCACCAAGGAGCGCCCGGGCTGGCTGACCCTGCGTGCCCGCGGTGGATCGCTGGACGAACCCGACGTCGTCTTCCTGGGCCGCCGCCAGCAGCACCTCGCCTTCCGTGCACGGACGCTGGTGGACATCGCCGAAGGCAGCGGAGGCCTCGCCGTCCGCCTGGACGAACGCCACCACTACGCCATCGAGGCGACGCCCGAGGGCACGGCCCGGGTGATCGCCCGGATCGGATCGCTGCGAGCGGTCGCCGCAGAACTGCCCCTGCCCGCAGGTCCGGTAGTCCTCACGGTGCGCACCGGCGAGGCCCCGAAGCCGCACGATGCGCGCACCGGCCCCGACTCCCTGGTCTTCGGCGTCGAGGCGACAGACGGCACGGCCACACCACTGGCCTCGCTCGACGGCCGCTACCTGTCCACCGAGGTGGCCGGCGGCTTCACCGGCCGGGTGGTCGGCCTGTACGCCACCTCTGGAGCCGTCCACTTCGACTGGTTCGACTACGCGCCCCTCACAGGACCCCTGGCGTCCTGAGCCGCGAGCCGCCCCCGCACCTACGGCAACCGCTGCGACGCGCCGGCCGCGCGGCGCGGGGGAGCCGGCCCACCATCGAAGAGCGTGAGTGGACTACGCGGGCGGGGGCGCCGTGGTGCGGCGGGCTGCGAGGGTCGGGGAGAGCTTGACTTGGGCGGTCGGGCGACTGCGGTCCGCGATGCGCCGGGAGCAGCGTGGCGGCGCTGGCGGCGCCCGCTTCACACCGTTCGTGAAGAACGGCCAGAGCGTCGACATCTGGCAGGCGGACGGCGGCACGGCCAGCGAGCAGGCCTACAAGAACGTCCCCTTCCACCTGACCAACCGCGGCTACGGCGTCTTCGTCAACCACCCCGGCAAGGTCAGCTACGAGATCGGCTCCGAGGCCGTCGGCCGGGTGCAGTTCAGCGTCGAGGACCAGTCGCTGGAGTACTTCATCGTCTACGGCCCGACGCCCAAGGAGATCCTCGCCCGCTACACGGCGCTGACCGGCCGCCCCGCCCTGCCGCCCGCCTGGTCGTTCGGCCTGTGGCTGTCCACGTCGTTCACCACCTCCTACGACGAGGAGACGGTCAACCGGTTCGTGCGCGGCATGGCCGAACGCGACATCCCGCTGGGCGTCTTCCACTTCGACTGCTTCTGGATGCGCGAGTACCAGTGGTGCGACTTCGTCTGGGACCCGAACGTCTTCCCTGACCCCGACGGCATGCTGCGGCGCCTGAAGGACGAGCACGATCTGCGCATCTCCGTCTGGATCAACCCCTACATCGCCCAGAAGTCCCCGCTGTTCGCGGAGGCCAAGCACCACGGCTATCTGGTGCGCAGGGCCAACGACGACGTGTGGCAGTGGGATCTGTGGCAGGCCGGCATGGCCCTGGTCGACTTCACCAACCCGCAGGCGCGGGAGTGGTACGCGGGCAAGCTGCGGGTGCTGGCCGCCCAGGGCGTCGACTGCTTCAAGACCGACTTCGGCGAGCGCATCCCGACGGACGTGGTCTGGCACGACGGCTCCGACCCGGAACGCATGCACAACTACTACACCCAGCTCTACAACCAAACGGTCTTCGACGTGCTGACCGAGGCCAGGGGAGCGGGGGAGGCAGTGCTCTTCGCCCGCTCGGCGACGGCCGGCGGCCAGCAGTTCCCCGTGCACTGGGGCGGAGACTGCGAGTCCCACTTCGGTGCGATGGCCGAATCGCTGCGCGGCGGACTCTCACTGGGCCTGTCCGGGTTCGGCTTCTGGAGCCACGACATCGGAGGCTTCGAGGGCACGCCGACGCCTGAGGTCTTCAAGCGGTGGGTGCAGTTCGGGCTGCTGTCGTCGCACAGCCGGCTGCACGGCAGCAAGTCGTACCGGGTGCCGTGGGACTACGACGACGAGGCGGTGGCGGTGACGCGTGACTTCACGCGCCTGAAGCACCGGCTGATGCCGTACCTGTTCCGCACGGCCCGGCAGGCCGTCGAGCACGGAACTCCGATGATGCGCGCCATGGTGCTGGAGTTCCCCGACGACCCGGCCTGCCACACCCTGGACCGGCAGTACATGCTGGGCGACGACCTGCTCGTCGCGCCCGTCTTCTCGGCCGACGGCGACGTCGAGTACTACGTGCCGGCCGGCACCTGGACCCACGTGCTGTCGGGCGAGACGATCCAGGGCCCCGGGTGGCGACGGGAGCGCTACGGCTTCGACAGCCTGCCGCTGCTCGCCCGCCCCGGCTCGGTGATCGCATTCGGCGCCCGCGACCACTCGGCCGTTTACGACTGGGCGGACGGTGTGACGCTGCGCGTCCACACGCCGGTCGACGGCGTGACGACGGTCACGGAGGTCCCGGCCTCGGACGGCTCCGCGGGCGCCGTGTTCCGTACTCGCCGGCAGGGCGACGTGGTCAGCGTCGAGGCAGAGGGCGCGCCGGGGGCGTGGCGGGTCCTGATGATCGGCGCGGAAGCGAAGCTCGACGCCGGGTCGCCGTCCTCCGCCCTCTCCACAGAGCTCGGCACGCTCCTCAGCGTCCCGTCGGGCACGACCGAGGTCACGGCACGCCTCACCGGGAGTCGCTGAGGCATTCCGTTGACGTCGGCCCCGTGGTTACAAGAGCCGTGGTGCGCCTGCGGCCGGGGCACGTCGCGGGCGTCTGTGCGTCACCGGGTGACTGCGGTGGTCGTCATGTTTACGTACATGCGTACATGGACCAACTGAACCTGCGTCAAATGTCTTCGGCGACCAAAAAGCTTCCCAGATATATCCAGAAAGGGGCGCAATCGGCGCAGGCGGATCGCTACTGTGGTCGGATGGATACAGAGAGTATGCGGCCTCTCGACATCGGAGCCCTTCGCAGTCAGCTCGTCGCGCACGAGGAAGAGGTCCGTCACCTGGCGAAACAACTCGGCATCGCAGGCGAGTTCCAGGCGTGCTGCACGGTGCGCGACGCGGCCGACCTGCTGCTGGCCGCCGGCCGTGCGCTGGCCGCGGAGACGCCCTGCCGGACCACGAGGCACACCATGGCCGTGCTGTACGCGCTGTGCCGGATGGACGCATAACCGGCCATGCCGTGGAGCCTCCTGCTCAACCCGCCCGAACCGCCTCGCGATCCGGACAGGACCTGTCAGACATCGCTGGCCCAGCGGGCAGGCTCTACGCCATGGCTTGCGGTCGCCGCGCGATTTGAGGGAGTCCACAGGGCCCCCGATGATCACGCGGTGGCCATACCCGTTCTCGGCCGGCCATGACGCAAGTCGGAGCCGGACCGCAGTGCCAGGTCAGGACCAGCCAGCGGTGGCCTCGGTGATGACGCGCAGCGGGACGTCGCGCAGGGTGTGCAGGTGCGGTTCGCCGAACAGGTCGCGGGGCCACCAGGCCAGGGCGGCGTCAGCAGGCGTGTCGGTGATGACGGGGTCGGCGAGTTCCGCCTCCCGCCGGTATCGGTTGAGCACGTCGACGGCCGGCACTTCCGGGGCCACGTTCCACGCTTCGTCGCCGCTCGTGGCCGTAGGAATTCGGGGATCTGGTCCAGCACCTCGCGCTGGACGTCGAGCGGTCAGCCGGTGGGAGGCCGGTGGAACCGTGGATGCCAACAGCCACCGTCACCCCAGGGTGAGGGCCGGGCAGGGATTCGCTGCCTTGCCCGAGGCGGGCATGGCTCAGTAGCCCTGGACGATCGCCTTTTCCCGCATCAGCGTTTCCAACTCCGTGTTCGACAGCGGATGCAGCGTGTTCAGGAGGTGGCGCAGTCCGGGTTCGTCGAGGGACTGGCTCGAGACCTCAACCTCCGCGTCGTGGTGGTGGCGGGTGAGAGTGATGTCGCGGACGCCACCGGGGAGGAGGCGGAGCATGCGCATCTCGCCGTGCACGTCCACTGTGCAGGTCGCATCCTTCTCCACGGGTGCTGGGCATCGTGGTGTCTGTGTGAGCGGCGGACGCACCACGAGGCCCACGTACCCCGACTCGTATCCCTCCCGGACCGGGTGGTATTCGACGCTGAAGTAGGCGGGTCCGATCACGGCACGGGACACCCGCATTCCGGGCGGCGCAGCGCCCAGATACAGCAGTTCCGGATGCTCCCGGTAGCGCGCGATCTCCGCCGCGTGCCGGTGCTGCTGTGCCTGCGCCGGGCCGATGAAGCCCCCGTAGCCCACACCGGCCGCCAGCACGGCCACCGCCCCCAGCCGTACCCACCGGCCCGGCACGAAGAGCGCCGCGGCGACGGCGTACGGCACCCCCGTCAGCGCGACCCGCGTGCCGGCGCTCCCCAGGTCGACGTTCCCGCCGTAGGCGCCCAGGCCCGCCAGGACGCCGAGCGTGCCGAGGACGAAGACCAGGGCCGCCCAACCGAGCCGGCCGCGCACCGAGCCGCACAGCGGCACCACGGTCTTCGCCGGTATGCCCGCCAAGGCCAGCAGGCCCACCATCAGCGGCACGCCCAACGCCAGGACCGGCACCACCGCTCCGGTACCGCCGCCCCAGGCCGTCACCACCAATTCGAAGCCGAGCGCAGGCAGCGCGGCCGCCATCGTCGCCCAGACCAAGAAGAGATGCAGGGCCGTCAGCGCCCCTCTGCCACTTGTCATGCCGCGGAGCCTGCCAGCCCCCGGTCCTGACGCACATGAGTTCTCCTACTCAGTACGTCCCCTCCCACCCTGCCAAAGGCGCACAGCCGCCCTCGCCGAGCGCCCCGTGCGGTCTCCGGGGCCCGAGCGATGAGCTGAGCCGGAATTTACCTTTCGTGCTCCGCCGAGCGGGAGTTAGTGTTCGCGCGGCGAGTGGTTCAGGAGGAGCGAAGACATGGTCGGTCGTCCGAGCACGCGTTGACGTTTGCGGCCGTGAGCGGCCCGTCATCGCGTGCTGCCCTTGATGCGCGGCACAGCGAGTCTTTCCTTCCCGCTGCCTGAAATGGTCGGAGCACCTGTCGTGCGCCGATTCGCGGGTCTCGTCTTCGGTCATCCGAGGGGTCCCTGTGCCGTCCGCTGCCTCTGCTGTATCCGATTCCGGTGGGCCTGTTCCGCCAAGCCTGTGGCAGGACGGCGACTTCCGCCGGCTCTGGGTGGGTCAGACGGCCTCCCAACTGGGCGAACACGCAAGTCTGGTGGTTCTGCCGCTGTTCGCCGTCCTGACGCTCAACGCCGGTGCGGGCCAGTTGGGCGCCCTGCGCGCGGTGGGGCAGGCGCCGATCCTGCTGCTGTCGCTCTTCGCCGGTGCGTGGGTGGACAGGTGGCGGACCCGCACGCTGATGGTGCTGACGGACGCCGGTCGGGCCCTGGTACTGGGCGCCGCCGCCGTGGCCGGTCTCCTCGGTGTGCTCGGCTTGCCGGCGCTGTTCGTGGTCGCCTTCGCCGTCGGGGCTCTGTCGGTGTTCTTCGACGTGGCATACCAGGCGTCTTTGGTACGGCTGTTGAAGGCTCCCCTCCCTGAAGGACTCCGTTGGGAAATCCGTGAAACGGCCGCGTGGGCGGTGCTTATGCGGCCAGGTCGAGCTGGGCCAGGTG
>NZ_JBITGJ010000173.1:0-9704 GCF_044456925.1 Streptomyces sp. NPDC050743 | reverse complement strand
CCTCGCCGCTATCTCCCCGAGGGAAGCATGGACACGATCTACCCCCAAACCAAAGATCAGATCGACCTCGCTACACCACCACAGGGGACATGACCAGCAGGAGGGCTACGGCCAGTACCTGAGCGTCTTCGAGACGACGGAAGAAGACGCCGGCGAGAGCCGATGACCGGCAACCGGGGCAGGGCCCCGGAGCTCGAACGGCACGGCGGCTCGGCGCCCCGTCTTGCGGCTCGGGGCCCAGCAGGGCCCCAGCCGATACCCGTGTACAGCAGTACGGAAAGCGCTCATGTGCTGCAGCGCCCAAGGGGTCGAGTCCCCTCGGATCGGAGGCGGCCAAGACAATAGAGCAGACCCCCTCCAATGGGATCTTCGCCGCGGTGAGCCAGAAGACGCCCGCCGGACCTCACGAGCAACGGAACCGTCGGGCCAGGGAGAAGGACTGCACAGTGACCAGGAACATTGACAACCTGCACGCAGAAGACGGCGCCATCGTGCTGCCTGAGCAGATCCCCACCGCTGTCACCGCAGGCCGCCTGGCCTACGGCGATGGCACGACCCAGACCTTCCAACCCGACGGGAGCACCTCCTACTTCGAGGCAGGACGCCAGACGGAGGGCACCTGGTCCGTCGACGAGAATGGGCACTTCTGCTCCTTCTGGCCGCCCTCCTACCAAGCGTCCTACGACCTGCGCTGGGTTGTGGAAGGGGGAGCAGTCGTCGGCCTTCGGTTCTCCGACCTGAGGAGCGGTACCTGCTTCGACGGCCGTTTCCAGTAGCCCCAGGTTGCGCTTGAGGTGACAAACCCGAGCGGTGGCCCACCAGCTCCCAGCGGCCCCGCCGTCCGGTCGTGGCGGGCACCACCGAGCTTGCCGCCCCGACGGCGTGCCCCTCCGCAGGGGAGGCCATGGGTGCCTCAGTCGGCGCCGACGGGGATCGACAGTACTGTGATGCCGCTCATGTCTAGCCAGACCGTCTCCGGTGCGCGCACCAGACGTAGCATGACTTGTCCACACTGCTGGCAGCGGGCTACCAGTCCCGGTGCCTCGCGGTATACGTGCAGGAGTGCGACGGGCCCTGTGTTGCTGCAGTGTGCGCACTGGCTGGTCGCTGCTGTCAAGTCGACCGCGAAGAGTTCGGCCAGAGGGCCGGCCAGCGCGTTGCCGTCGATGTAGCCGCCCTCTGCGTCGCGTGGGATACCAGCGTCTGCCGGTGTGCCTGCCGTCATCTCAGTCCTCTCCTCAGCCGAAGCGCTCTGTGCGGACTCGCTGGGGGTCGTGTCCGAGGAGCACCAGGTAGGCAGCTGCCTTCTCGACGAATGCCGTGGGTCCGCAGACGTAGCAGGTGGGCGCGAAGTCCGGTGGCCATCCGTGGCGTACCAGGTCGTCGGGTGTGATGCGGCCCGGGGGGCGCGCGGACTGCTGTGGCGCTTCCCGGGTGTAGATGTGTGTGACGTCGACCCCTGGCGTTCCTTGGCGGATTTCTGGCCCGTACAGCAGCTCGGCCGGCGATCGCAGGGAGTACAGCGCCCGGAAGGGAACCCGGCTGCCGGCTGCACGCCGCGAGCGGATCATGCACATCAGCGGCACCAGCCCGGAGCCTCCGGCCACGAGCAGGATCGGTTCTTGCTGCTCCGGCTGCCAGACGAACCAGCCTCCGACCGGTCCCCGCAGTTCCAGCTGATCGCCGGGCATGAGCTCGTCGACCAGGTAGGGAGAGACCTCGCCCTCAAAGACGCGCTGCACTGTCAGTTCCAGGCGCGTTCCGTCCGGGGCCGAAGCGATGGAGTAACTGCGTTGTGTGCTGTAGCCGTCTTCCGCGGTCAGCCGGATGTCCACATGCTGGCCTGCCAGATGGCCGGGCCATTCCGGCACCTCCAGCACCAGCGTGACGGCCGTCGCGGACTCAGCGCGACGTTCTGCCACCTCGGCGACCCTCCATCGGAGCCGATCGCCTAGTCTCCTCGATACCGCTGTTCTTGCCACGGGTCTCCGTAATTGTGGTAGCCGGCGCTCTCCCAGAACCCCGGGATGTCGTTCTCCCGCAACTCCAGTCCGTGCACCCACTTCGCAGACTTCCAGAGGTAGAGGTGCGGGACGAGCAGTCGGGCCGGACCGCCATGCTCGGGGGCGAGCGGCCGGCCGTCGTAGCCGTACGCGATCCAGGCCTTGCCGTCCAGAAGATCCTCCAGCGGGAGGTTCGTGGTATAGCCCCCGTAGGAGGAGATGAGAACGTACTCCGCAGCCGTCTCGACATCGGCGAGCAGGACGTCCAAAGACACCCCCTGCCACCGGGTGCCGAACTTCGACCACTTGGTCACGCAGTGGAGGTCTGCCGTCGGGGTTTCCGACGGCAGCTTCGTGAGGGCGGCCCAGTCCCAGTTGTGCCGCCTCCCGGTCTCCGTGATGACGGACAGCTCCCACTTGTCTGTGCTTATGCACGGCGTGGGCCCGGCCGAGAGGACCGGAAAGCCCGTGGTCTCGTACTGTCCGGGTGGCAGCTTCCTGCCTGCGGGCGGCCGTCGGCCGTGGAAACCGCGCGAGATGATCGCCATGCTGGCCGTCCAATCGGCTCGTCGTAAGCAGGGCTAGCGCCCCTAAAAAGTATCAGCGACGGGGAACATACGCCTCTTATCTTCCTTCTCTCCCACAGCCCTCAGCCGCACCTCCGGCCTTCGGCGCGACGTCGGTCCAGACATTGCGCAGTCAGTCGAAGTGCCCGGCGGCCGCCAATTGAGCGCGCAGCTTCCTGCGCGCGTCGAACATGGTCTTGTACAGCGCGTTCGGACGGGTGTCGAACTCAGCGGCCAACGGTCCCGGAGGAACGCCGTGCATGACACCGCCGCGAAGACATGCCGCTGACGTGCACAAAGGCCCTGTCGATGGCCTCCCATGCGGCCTGGGCAAGCTCCTCAGCTTGCCAGTGGCTTGCCGGGTCGCCGGCCGGGCGGCGGTCGACGTCAGTGCCCTCGGGCCTGTGGCCCGGGAAGGTGACCACGGAGGTGGTGCCAGCTGGCACGTTCTGGGAGGCGGAGCCCGAGCACCAGAACTACCTCAGACGCGGCGTTGGATGTCGCGTATGTCGGCGGCGGCTGAACGCAGCCGTTGCCGACAGCACGTCGGCAATCCTCTGACGGTGAGGCTCGGCATGATTACTCACCATGCTGGATGTTCCCGGTCGGGCCTGTATGCGGGTTGTGTGCAGCGAGGACAGTGATCATGGTGGCAACGAGGGCGAGTGACCCGTACCCGAGGGCGATCTGCGGTAGCGAGAAGGTGTTGGAGAGTTGCCCGGAGATGAAGCTGAGGAGGGCGGCGCCCACGTAGCAGAGGAGGTAGATCGCGCTGAAGATGGGTGCCCGGTCGGCGAGGGTGCTGCCGTACAGCAGGCCGCGGGTGGCGGCAGTGATGGCGATGCCTTGGCCGGCGCCTGCCACGATGGTTGCGGCGATGAACAACGCCAGTGTGCCTACGTTGATCGCTGTGATGATGCCGATCCATCCGGTCAGGAAGATGAGCATGCCGGTGCGTTGGGCCGCCGCGGATGTGAACCGGCCGCCGAGGGGGGCGCCGAGAACGCTGGGGGCCATATAGGCGGCGAACACCAGTCCGAGGATGAGCGAGCTGTGCGTGTGGAGTTGGTCTTCGACGAGGGCAGGCATGAAGGCCTGGTAGAAGGCCCCGGTTGTCCAGGTAGCCACGAACACCGCGGCCGCGACGGGGAGTAGATGACTGACCCGGGCCGGTACGCGGACCCGGGGTACGAGTGATCGCCAGGTGCCGGGCGTCGGCTTCGCGGTCTCGGGGCTGATGACGATGAGTGCGGCGGACAGGACGAGGAGTCCGGCGGAAACCAGGTAGATGAGGTGGCGTGGCCAAGGGCCGAACTGGACCAGGGCGCCAGAGGCGATCGCGCCGAGGGAGAGGCCGAGCATTGGTCCTTGGCTGGACGCGACGGAGGCCAACCAGGTCGGCCTGCTGGGCGCGGCGTCGACGATGTAGGAGGTGAGGCTGCTGCTGGCCAACCCCGTTCCGACACCCATCAGTAGCCGAGCGGCCAGCAGAATGCCGATGTCGTGCACGTTGAGCAGCAGCAGACAGCCCAGCATGAGCAGGCCGAGGCTGGCGATCGCGGTGAGTCGTCGGCCCAGATGATTGGACAGCCGTCCCAGCACCAATAGTGCAGCGATAGTGCCGACGGAGTTGGCGACGACGGCCAGCGCGATGTCGGCGTTGGTGAAGCCGTCCTCAGCCCGATAGGTGTTGAACAGGGGAATCGGCGTGACCAACGCGGCGAACGAGGCCACCAGGGAGACCACCGCAGATGAGAATGCCAGCCGGAGCGTTCTGCTCCCGCGAGCCACGTTCATCAATGGTGCTACGTCTTGCATCGAGCCGTGCCTTTCCCTTGTCGCGTCGTCGTCCATCTGGTTTACGTCCATCCACGGCGCGGTCTTACCGGCCAATGTCGCGATCTCGCCCGCTCCTCGGCGGCCTCCCGAAGCAGCCGGCTGCCTGCATGCGCCGCTGCTGCCTGAGGCCACTCCCGCCTGGCCTACAGCGAAATCCACACCGACGAGGAGAAACAGACCGCCACCGGCTTCTGGTGCAGGTCTGTTTCCAGTCGACCAACGCTCGATCTACAGGGGATCTATGTCCGATGCAGACGCCGCGCCGTCGGTTGGTCGAGCACCGCCCAACTCCCCCCGGCGCGCCTGGAGGCTTCCACGGGCGAGAGGGCCGCTCTGCCTCGCCGGTCGGATGCGTGCACCGGTGCTGGTGGCGCTGTCTCTCCTGCGGTCGGCCCGCCGTACCACGTACCTGTCGGTAGCAGGGCTCCCGTACCGGGCTAGGGCGGGTGTCCACCAGGGTGGGCATGTCGGGCACACAGTATGGGCCGTCTGCCACGGCGGCGCGACGTGGCCCCGAAGCCTGACGAGCTCCGACAACGACCCGGGCTTCTGGGGCCGGAGCGCCTATTCTGGGAATACAACGGATACAGCCTCTACGGAGATCTCTCGCAAGAAGAGCGCGAGGGTAGGCCTCATCCCGGGAATCAGGCGAACCCGGAGGTGTACCGTCCCTCAAACGTCCCTCCGCGATTCACCGCTGGCGACATAGCCATCGGCACCTGTGATCCGCGAGACGTCGTAGGTGGCACGGTGGGTGGGCGGCCAGAAAGACCAAAACCGCCCTTGATCGTCTACTACTCCCCCCTCTCTGGACGATTGGCTCCCTTTCTCGACGTAGGTGGTGGGCCCGTCGTGAGTGAACGCCTGTGATGCCCCGTCGGTGTAGGTGAATGGTGCTCTCGTCACCGCTTCCGTGATGTCGGCTGCATTTGATGCGGTCGCCGTGGCTTACCGCAGATCCCTCAGTCCCAGACATGTCAGGCTCCAATCGGGAGGTGCGTCGCCCAGGCGCGGACAGGTGCAACGTTGACGACGTCAGACCCAGGGCGGGCTTCGCGCTGCTCGCACTGTCGAACCCTGCCGACCAGCGCCGCAGCACGGGATCATCCGCTGATCCTTGTCGAACGGTGCTCCGCCATCCTAACGTGGACGCGATCGTCCAGTTCAGTCGGCTCCAAGCAGTGGCGCACCCATCGGGGCCACAGGGCGGAGTGTGCGGCAGCGAGCGGCGGTTGCAGGACGCGAGTGAGAAGCAAGAAACCCAAGCCTGCGCAGGCCTTACCCGTAGTGCACGGGGGTGGGGTCGGCGTCGCGCGTAGATGCATCGGGGCTGTGGCCGGGCAAGTCTCTAACGACGATCAAGCCCGCCGGCCCGACCTGCCGGGCGACATGGCTCCGTACTAATGTGGACTTGAAGGTCCAGTTGTAACCGGACCGTCCATGCCGCGCAGGCAAAGACCGGATGCAGGGAGGTACCGAATGAAGGCGATTGTGGTGACGGATCGGGCCGCGGGAACGGCCGGGATGATGCTGGAAGAGCGCCCGGAGCCGGAGGCCGGCGGGAACGACGTTCTCGTTGAGGTTCACGCGTCGGGATTCACCCCCGGTGAGCTGTCGTGGCCCGGGACCTGGACCGATCGGCTCGGCCGTGACCGGACGCCGTCGATCCCTGGGCACGAGGTTGCAGGGGTGGTCAGCGCTCTTGGCTATGGCACGAGGGGCCTGTCGGTGGGACAGCGGGTGTTCGGGCTCGCGGAGTGGACTCGCGACGGCACCCTGGCGGAGTACGTGGCCGTCGAAGCGCGTAACCTCGCGCCGCTGCCGGGAGATGTCGACTTCACCGTGGGTGCGAGCCTGCCGATCTCGGGTCTCACCGCGTGGCAGGGGTTGTTCGTGCACGGCCGCTTCGAGGTGGGGCAGAGCGTCCTCGTGCACGGCGCGGCCGGTGGCGTCGGCTCGATGGTGACGCAGCTCGCCCGCGAGGCCGGTGCCTACGTAATCGGCACCGGACGTGCTGCCGACCGGCAGACCGCACTCGACTTCGGCGCGAAGGAATTCGTCGATCTGGACAACGAGGCACTGGAAGACATCGGCGGAGTCGATCTGGTCTTCGACGTGATCGGCGGTGACATCGGCAAGCGCTCAGCAGGCCTGGTCCGAGCCGGAGGGATGCTGGTCACGATCGCCGACCCGCCCGAGGTGCAGCCGAAGGAAGGCCTGGCGGTCGATTTCGTCGTCGAGGCCGATCGAACGCAGTTGGGTGAGGTCGTCCAGCGGGTCCGGGACGGTCGGTTGCGCACGAACATCGCCCGGGTCGCGGACCTCGACGAGGCCATTGCCGCTTTCAACCCCACCGGGCGGGTCAAGGGGAAGACGATCATCCATGTTCGCCCGTAAGCACACGGCATACCCCCGAACCAGCAAGCAACGAAGGAACACGCCCATGACCGAGCCAACCGAACGGACCCGCTACGCCATCGAGTACCCCGACGGGAAAGGCACCCTCGGTCAGGACCAGGTCGTCCTCGTCGACGAGGTGATCGATCATCCTCACGCCCCCGCGTTCGACTTCCACGTCGTCAACGACGAGAAAACCGGCATCTACGAGGCCATCGTCGGCGACACCGAGATCGCCGGTTTGCCCTACAACGAAGCCGGCGACGACCGACTCGTGCTCATGGCCACCTCAGTGCTCCCCGAGTACCGCAGACAGGGCGTCGCCACCGAGCTGATCCGACGCGTCCTCGACGACGTGCGCACGCGAGGAATGACGGTCACCATCACGTGTCCGATCGTGCGCACCTTCATCGAGCACAACCCCGAGTATGCGGACCTCATCGACCCTCAGCACCCGGGGGCGACCACAGGGACGCACCAGTCCTGAACCAACCCGCTGACAGAAGGTGTTCGACAGTGACGACCAACATCGAGGCCGAGGCGGCCTTTCGTGAACAGAACAACGCGGCCCTCATCGCTGCTCTGGACGAGACCGGTCTCCGTGAGGCCGAGTCCGCCTGGGAGCTCGATATCGCCAACGACGCGGAGCGCGGTCGCTGGACCGCGTCCCTCGGTCCCGAAGCGATCGCAGAACTCCAATATCGGTTCGTCGGCGGCCGCGTCGTACTGTTGACGACCTGGGTCGACCCCGCCTACCGCCACAAGCGGGTAGCCACGGAGCTCATCGCTCGCGTGCTGAACGAGATCCGCGAGAGCGGAAAGAAGATCACCATCATCTGCCCGGTTGTGGGCGAGTTCATTGCCCGCCACCCGCGATACCTCGATCTCATCGACAAGGTTCATCCGGGCTCCGGCGCCCACCCACAGCACGAACCCGCAGACGGGCCGGACCACCAGCACGGTCCCGCGGCCGGCCCGGACGACGAGAGGCAGATCGCCGCGCTCGAGCACGACTGGATGTAGCCGTCCGTCTTTCAAACGTGCTTCGAGTCGTCCAGCGAGTCCGGAGACGGCCGGCGCGGACGAGCATCGAGCTCAACGAGGGCTGTTGCGGAGAGAGGTATTCAGATGAAAGCGATCGTGGTGACCGACCGTGCCGCGGGAACGGCAGGGATGAGGCTAGTGGAGCGACCCGATCCGGACACGGCGGGGCTCGCCAGTCTTGAAGGCGCCAACTACGGCGATGTCGTCGTTGAAGTTCATGCGTCAGGATTCACTGGGGATGAACTGGAGTGGCCCTCGACCTGGATCGATCGCCTCGGCCGTGACCGCACGCCATCAATCCCGGGCCACGAGGTGGCCGGTGTGGTCACCGCCCTCAGCTATGGAACGGCGGGGCTGTCGGTCGGACAGCGGGTTTTCGGCCTCACCGACTGGACCCGCGACGGGACCCTGGCAGAGTTTGTCGTCGTCGAGGCGCGCAACCTTGCGCCGTTGCCTGGCGACGTTGACTTCACGGTAGGGGCGGGCCTCGCGATGACTGGCCTGACCGCGTGGCAGGGGCTGTTCGAGCACGGCCACCTCGGGGTGGGGCAGAGCGTCCTTGTGCACGGTGCGGCCGGCGCGGTCGGCTCGATGGCGACACAGCTCGCACGTGAGGCCGGCGCCTACGTCATCGGTACCGGACGCGCTGCCCATCGTCAGCTGGCGCTCGACTTCGGCGCACAGGAGTTCGTCGACCTTGAGAACGATGCGCTGGAAGATGTCGGCGGCGTCGATCTGGTATTCGATGTCTTCGGCGGTGCCATCGGGAAGCGGTCCGCGGGTCTGGTTCGAGCCGAGGGAATGCTGGTGACCGTCGCCGGGCCGCCCGAGGAGCGCCCGGCCAACGGCCGGGCGATCGACTTCGTTGTCGTGTCCGATCGCGCGCAACTCAGTGAGATCGCGCGGCGCGTGAAGAACGGACAGCTACGGACGAACATCGGCCAAGTCGCAACCCTCGACGATGCTGTGGCCGCCTTCAACCCTACCGAGCGGATCAATGGGAAGACGATCATCCGCGTTCGCCGGTAAGGAGGGCCCAGAGGCGGCGACCGTTCTTCCTCAGGTATGCCGCTTCGGCGATCTCCCCTACGTGCCCGCTCGTAGGGGAGATCGCGCAAGTACTCGCTTCGGGGCGTGGCGGAGGAGATGAGCGTGCGGCAGCGCCGCCAGGGTGCGCTTCTCGATCCGTAGGTAGTCAGGGGGAGGGTGAGTCAGAAGTCGATCAGCTCCAGCCCATGGGGGACACCCGCGTAGTAGTGCGTCCCGTTGGTCCCCGGTGATGTCGTGGAGCCGATCTTCGCGTAGCTGTTCTGGCCGTGGAGGCCGATGGCGTATACGTAGCCGACACCGTCAGCGGCTTGCACGGGCACTCCGCGATCGAGGAGGACCCGCCGAACGCTCAGACGCGTCGGCGGGGAGGTGATTGGCATGTACGCGATCCCGATTCAACGCGGTGTTGGAGCGAGCCCTGCAGGCGGAGATGGCCGACCACCTCGGCTACTGGGCCGGAGATCCCGCCGGACGGTGCTCGGGCCACTCCCGCAATGACAGCTGCTCCAGGACGGTGACCACAGTGGCCGGTCCGGCCACCATGGACGTGCCACGCGATCGCAGGGGTCCGAGTTCGAGCCGGTGGTCGTGTCCAAGGGCAAGCCGCGCCCAGCATCTGGTCGGCCCACGCTTCACTGACCAGGCAGCGTCTCGTGCGCCCTGTTCCGCAGCTCATGGGCTTTGAAGGCTCCCCTCCCTGAAGGGAGGGGATGCGTCGCCCTCCAGGGCTGAGCGGGGATTTACGGCTCAGGCCGCCGCCGGAGCCGGCGGCTCGGGTGGTCTTACGCCCTCGGCACCGTCCGGG
>NZ_JBITGJ010000172.1:0-9984 GCF_044456925.1 Streptomyces sp. NPDC050743 | reverse complement strand
TGCCCCAACCCGCCAAGCCCGGACCCGGACGCCCACCCGGCTCGAAGAACCGCAGGCCAGCCCCACGCTACGAGCCCGGGAAGACCGTGAAACGAGCCGAAACCCTCACCGAACACGTCCGCTTGAAACAGCAGCGAGGTTAATGATCAAGCTGAGAGAGCACGGGAGGTCCGGCCGCCCAGATCTTTCGGGACTTGAGGCTGTCAGTGCCCCGGCACTTGGTGCGGGAACGTGGTGCCCCCCATGTCGAGAGTCACCTCCGGCTCAGTGTCCGGGTGGGTGTTCGTCCGTCCGGGGCCGACCCAAGGTTTCCGCCGCGGCCTCGGCGAAGTCGTGGATGAGGGGGGAGCGGCGGGACGCCACCCAGGCCAGGGCCACCTCGTTCGGGCCGAGGTCCTCCACGGGCAACGGAATGACGTCCGGACGCGTGTAGAAGTTGGCGGTGGACAGTGGGAGCACGCAGATGCCGGCGCCGGAGGCCACCAGTTCGAGTTTCTCCTCCACCTGATGGATCGGCGGAACTTCTGGGCGCCGCTTGTCGCGCAACTCCAGTGCCACGTCACGCCACTCGGGAACGGCGTCCGGGTCCTGGAGCAGGTGCTCGGAGGCCAGGTCGCTCACGGTCACCGACTGCCTCTTCGCCAGGTGGTGTCCCACCGGCAGCACGACGACCCGCGGCTCCTGGAACAGCGGCCGCACCTGAAGGCCGTGCTGGTTGATGGGTAGCCGTACGACGCCCACGTCCGCCCGGCCGTCCAGCAGCACCTCCACCTGATCGTCCCAACTTGTGCGAAGAAGGCGCACGTTGACACTGGGATGACGCGCGGTGAAGGCCGTCATGGCAGGGGTGACCGTGATGCCGGGCATCAAGCCGATGGTCAGCGTGGGGGTCCCCTGCGCCGCCGCCCTGACCCGTCGGAGCAGCGCCTCGGCCGAGGCGAGCAGCGGAACGGCGTCCTCGAGCAACTGCTGTCCGGCCGGAGTGAGCAGCGTGCCGCGCCGGTCACGATCGAAGACCTCGGCGCCCAGCTCGTCCTCCAGGCTCCGGATCTGCCGGGACAGCACCGGCTGGGCGATGTGCAGCCGCTCGGCCGCGCGTCCGAAGTGAAGCTCCTCGGCCACTGCCACCAAATACCGGAGCTTCCGCAGATCAAGATCCACCCGGACTCACCGCTCACTTTCCCGACGCGACGACCCGTCTGGTCACTCGGCCGTCCTGGAAACGACTGCCGCGATCGCCCCGTGGGACGACCGAGGCGTTTGGTCGTGAATCTACCGCCCGGGTGCGGTGGGCCGTCGCAGGCGGAGCCCACCCAATCCCGGTCTGGTTCACTCGCCGGCGGCGAGCACGGCCAGCGGGTCGGTCCGCACGGGGGTCCACCCCAGCTCCGCCTCGGCGCGCGCGGGGGTGAGCTGCTGGTCGAGGGCGAAGGCGTCCGCGATCGGGCCCATTTGCTGGCGGGCCTGCTCCAGGGTGATGGAGGCGACCTTGCCGTCGAGGCCGACGGACCGGGCGACGGCCAGCGCGCACTCCTTGGCGGTGGGGTTCACGCCGCCCACGCCGACGTATACCGACCCGGGCTTCGCCCTGAGAGCGGCGACGTACAGCTCCGCGAGGTCGTCGATGTGCACCAGGGCCCAGCGGTTCGTGCCGTCGCCGATGTACGGGATGGCGCCCGATTCCTTGCCGGGGGTGGTGTAGAAGATGTCGATCAGGCGGTTCTCGCCGCCGTACAGCAGGCCGGGCTGCACCACGGCGGGGCGGCCACCGTGCTGCGCGCGCTGCAGGATGGCGTCCTCGACGGGCTTGCGCCAGGCGACCAGGGCGGGCGGGTTCCAGGGGGCGGTCTCGTCCACGACCCCGTCGGTGTCGCCGTAGATCCAGGTGCCTCCGGTGTGCACGTAGGTGCCGGTGCCGATGCCGTCCTGCATGGCGGTGGCGGCCGCGAGGTCCTCGTCACCGGTCTCGGCCTGCGCCAGGTGTACGACCGCCTCGGCACGGGCCGCTGCGGCGTTGAGCACGCCGAGGTCTCCCAGCCCCCCGCGCACCGGCGTAGCGCCGAGGGCGCTGACCGTCTCGGCGGCGCGGTCGTTGCGGGCCAGGGCCTCGACGGTGTGCCCGTGGCGGACCAGGGCGCTGATCGTGGCCTTGCCGATGTATCCGGATCCGCCGGTAAGGAAGATCTTCATGGTTTGTGGCTCCTATCTCCGTGGGCCGGTGACTTCGCTGACCAGCCTGCGCCCGGAGACGGACCCGCGTCCAAGACCTCTTCCGCCGTCTGTGATACCCGTCGGGTATCACCGGGTCCCATGTCCAGCGGGGTATCAGCGACAACGAACGGGTCTTGGACAGCCGGAAACGCCCATGTCCCAGGTTGTCGCCAGCTTCGGTGCCCGCAGCGGTCTCGGTACCGTGCTCGCCCGCCGCTTCGGCAAGGAAGGCTCCCGCGTTGCGCTGGTCGCCCGCCGAGCCGAGCGGCTCCGGACGATGGTCGAAGAGTTCGCCTCACAAGGCATCGAGGCGGCGGCCTTCCCGGCCGACCCGGCCAACGCCCGCCCGGTCGTCGAGGCCATCCGCGAGCGCTTCGGCCGCATCGACGTCGTCTCCTGCCAGCCGCTGCCCGGCGGCACCGCCTTCATCCCCGCCGCCGAGCTGGACGCCGCCCGCCTGGCGCCGATGATCAACCTGTTCCTGCTCACCCCGGTAGAGATCGCCCACGCCGTCCTGCCGGAGATGACCGAACGCGGCGACGGCGGCTTCATCGTCACCGGTGGGTTCGCGGCCGCCGACCCGCAGCCGCACATCAGCGGCATCGGCCCGGCCATGTCGGCCCTCCGCAACTTCGTCTACTTCCTGCACGGCGAGGTCGCCGGCGCCGGTGTTCACGCGGGCGTTTCCACCCTGGTCGCACTGATCAGTGGCAGCGAGTCCTACGCGGCGATGTCGCCCGAGGACCTGGCCGCCGTCCCCGGCGGTGTCACCTGCCTGCATGTCCTCGACCCCGACGAACTCACCGAAACCCACTGGCAGCTCTACACCGAGCGCGATCGGATCGAGTACCGCTTCCACGAGATCGACGCCTGACCACCCCACCCCACCCGTCCGCCGCAGCCATTACATCTCCCGATGCCCGCGCAAATGCCCGGGTGCGCCCGCGAGTTGGCCGCCCCTCTGGCAGACGCGCGTAGAACTCTGGCATCATCGCCTGGCACCACCTGCACAGCCGCCCCATAGGAAGCACGGCCACTCGCAGGAGGCTCCCCATGAAGGTCCGCTCTGCACTGACCGCTCTCGCGCTCGTCGTCGCCCCGGGCGTCGCAGTCCTCGGCACCGCCACCGACGCCTTCGCCGTCACCAAGATCAGCCACGCCACCGCGACCCAGATGTTCCGCGAGGTGGGCATCACCTGGTCCTCCTCCGGTAACTGCTCCGACCGCTACAACTCGACCTGTACCTCGTTCGAGCAGCTCAACCTCGCCACCGCCCAGGGCGCCCAGACGCTCAAGCGCGCCAGCGGCTGTGCCCTGAACATCACCGGCGGTACCGAGGTCGGGCACGCCTCGGGCACATACTCGCACTGGAACGGCTACAAGCTCGACATGAGCAAGTACACCTGCCTCGGGAACTACATCAAGAGCAACTTCAGCTACTCCGGGCTGCGCGGCGACGGTTACCCGATGTGGACGTCGGGTGCGGGCAACGTCTACACCGACGAGGGCAGCCACTGGGACGTTCTGTACTACAACTGCGGCGGCTGCTGAGCCGCAGGCCGACCCCGCGGGAACCCGGACGACGGCCGATGGACTGCCGTCGTCCGGGAGGGCATTGGCTCGTTGACTGTGCGTCAGGCTGACGGGGCATGTCTCGGCGTCATGCCGGAGGTCCTGCCGGGAGCCGGGCGCGCTCCGCACCCGCTCGGCGAGCGGGGACAGAACGCGTCCGCCACGCACTCGTACTGGCTTCCGCCGTGGCACAGCCTCCGGTCCGGACCGCCGTGGGGCCTGCGGCGCACCATCGACAGCTTGGTCGGCTGTTTCGCCCAGCCCGTGACCTCAACCGTGCGGCTCGCCGAGCGGCTTCTGTATGTCATGCTCGATCGCGGTGCGGTCCGGCCGGGTCACATCCGCTGTACAACGCGCCACTTGCGGGACGAGCCCGGCCCGCTCAGCCGTCCGCCGGTCCAGCAATCCGGCTGCCGACCGGCATGACGGGGCTGGACCAGGAAATCCGGGAGCGCGACAACACGGGGGTGCGCGAGACTGGCCTGATGATCACTGACGTCCATGTCCGCGAGGCTGATGCGGCTGATGCTCCGGTACTGGCCCGTCTGCGCTGGGCATTCAAGCGTGAGGACCATGAAGGGGACCTCTCCGAGCCGGTGCGGCCCGTGAGCCATGCGGAGGAGTGGATCCGGGAGCGGCTCGCGAGCAAACGCTGGCTGGCCTGGGTCGCCGAAAGCGACGGCGAGATCTGCGGGCACGTCTTCCTCCACCTGGTGGAGAGGATGCCGGAGCCTTACGAGGACAACACCCCGATCGGCTATGTCACGAACTTCTACGTGGCGCCTGAACACCGCAATCGTGGGTTCGGAGCGGCCCTTCTCGAAGCCCTGAGGAGGCATGCGCAGAGTGGCGGCATGGACGTATTGATCGTCTGGCCGTCGGAACGCAGTGCTCCGCTCTACCGTCGATCCGGGTTCCAGTCTTCGACCGAGCTGTTGGAGGCCCGGTGAACTGACCGCTGGTCAGTGCGGGCTGGGACAGGTGTCGAGCCGGAGACTCGGAGGCACAGCGGTATGCCGAACGCCGCTTCCCGCACAAGCCGACCAAAGAGCAGCATGCCCGATCCGGACTCGCACAACGCGGAGAAGCGGGCCACGGTGAGCGCCACCCAGCGCCGCCCGGTCACCAGGCTGCTCGCGGCAGCCGCCCGGCACGCCTGCTACGCACGCGGCATCAACGGCGCCCGCACCACCTCGGCCAACCGGGTCTCTTCCTGCGTGCCGGACGGTGTCCTGCCGCGCCCGTCCGCAGGTGCCTTCTAGCCTCGTCGGCATGCTGGGGCTTCCTGCGCACGTCCGTGCCTGCCTGTTCGACCTCGACGGGGTGCTCACCCAGACCGCGAAGGTGCACGCGGCCGCCTGGAAGGAGATGTTCGACGGATATCTCCGCGAGCGCGCGACGCGCGAGGGCACCGAGTTCGTGCCGTTCGACGAGATCGGCGACTACGACGAGTATGTGGACGGCCGGCCCCGTGAGGACGGCGTGCGCACCTTCCTCGCCGCACGCGGGGTGCACCTGCCCGAGGGATCACCGGACGACCCGCCGGAGGCGGAGACGGTGAACGGCCTGGGCACCCGCAAGAACGAGCTGGTCCTGCGGCGGATCCGCGAGGAGGGGGTGGAACCCTACGACGGCTCGGTCCGGTTCGTGCACGCGGCGCGGGCGGCGGGCCTGCGCTGCGCGGTGGTGTCGTCGAGCGCGAACACCCGCGACGTCCTGCGAGCGGCCGGTATCGAGGACCTGTTCGACGAGCGGATCGACGGAGTGGTCGCCCACGAGCGCCGGCTGCGGGGCAAGCCCGCCCCCGACACCTACCTGGAGGCGGCCCGAGGGCTCGGCACGGATCCGGCGGAGGCCGCGGTGTTCGAGGACGCCCTCGCCGGCGTGGAGGCCGGGCGGGCGGGACGGTTCGGCGTGGTGGTGGGCGTCGACCGGGTGGGCCAGGCGGAGCAGCTGCGGGCCCACGGCGCCGATGTGGTGGTTCGTGACCTGGCCGACCTTCTGGAGGACCGGTGATCACCCATCCCAGCTTCACGGTCGAACCGTGGTGCCTGCGCGAGACCGAGCTGAACCTGGACGTGCTCGCGCAGAGCGAATCGGTCTTCGCCCTCTCCAACGGGCACGTCGGGTGGCGCGGCAACCTCGAGGAGGGAGAGCCGCACGGACTGCCCGGCGCATACCTCAACGGCGTCCACGAACGGCATCCGCTGCCCTACGCCGAAGCGGGATACGGCTATCCCGAGTCGGGCCAGACGATGATCAACGTCACCGACGGCAAGATCTTCCGGCTGCTGGTCGACGACCACCCGTACGACCTGCGCTACGGCCGGCTGGTCGCCCACGAGCGGGTCCTGGACTTCCGCTCGGGCATCCTCAGCCGCACCGCACGATGGACCTCACCCGGCGGTCGTACGGTGCGGATCTCCTCACGGCGGCTCGTGTCCTTCACCCAGCGCGCGGTGGCCGCGGTGGTGTACGAGGTGGAGCCGGTCGACGGGCCGACCACGGTGGCCGTGCAGTCCGAGCTCGTCGCCAACGCGCAACTGCCGCGCTTCGAGGGCGATCCGCGCGTGGCCGCGGCGATCGAGTCACCGCTGGTGGCCGAGGAGAACTTCGCGCAGGACACCCGGCTGCGGCTCGTGCACCGCACCGACCGCAGCGCGCTGCGCGTGGGGGCGGCGGCCGACCATCTCGTCGAAGGGCCGGAGAGCACCCGATGGACGGCGCAGTGCGAGGCTGACGTCAGCCGTCTGACGGTGACCGCGGACCTGGTGCCCGGGCAGACGCTCCGGCTGGTGAAGTTCGTCGCCTACGGCTGGTCGGGCGAGCGCTCGCTGCCGGCGGTGCACGATCAGGTGGACGCGGCGGTGGCGGCCGCGGTCAGCACCGGCTGGGACGGTCTGGCCGCGGCACAGCGGGCGTACCTGGATCGCTTCTGGGCGTGCGCGGACGTCGAGGTCGAGGGCAGCGCGCGCATCCAGCAGGCGGTGCGGTTCGCCCTCTTCCATGTGCTCCAGGCGGCGGCCCGGGGCGAGAACCGGGCGATTCCCGCCAAGGGCCTGACCGGGACCGGGTACGACGGGCACTGTTTCTGGGACACCGAGTCCTATGTGCTCCCCGTGCTGACGTTCACCGCTCCGGAGGCCGTCGCATCGGCACTGAGGGCGCGTCATCAGATGCTGCCGGCGGCGCGGGAACGCGCGCGTCAGCTGGGGCTCGCGGGGGCGGCGTTCCCCTGGCGCACGATCGAGGGTGCCGAGTGTTCCGCCTACTGGCCGGCCGGGACGGCCGCCTTCCACATCAACGCCGCCATCGCGATGGCCGCCGAACGGTACGTCATGGTGACCGGGGACGAGGACTTCGAACGCCGTGAGGGGCTCGACCTCCTGGTGGACACCGCGCGGCTGTGGCGCTCGCTCGGACACCACGACGCGGAAGGCGTCTTCCACATCGACGGGGTCACGGGTCCCGACGAGTACAGCGCGATCACGCGCGACAACCTGTACACCAACCTGATGGCCCGCCAGAACCTGATCGCGGCCGCGGACGCCGCCGCGCGACATCAGGAGCGCGCCGCGGAACTCGGTGTCGACGACGAGGAGACCGCGGCGTGGCGGGACGCCGCGGCCCGCATGGCGGTGCCGTACAACGACGCGCTCGGCGTGCACGAGCAGTCGGCCGGTTTCACGAGTCTCCAGCGCTGGGACTTCGAGGCCACCCCGCCCGACAACTACCCCCTCCTGCTGCACTACCCCTACTTCGACCTGTATCGCAAGCAGGTGGTGAAGCAGGCCGACCTGGTGCTGGCGATGACGGAGTGCCCGGACGCCTTCTCCGACGAGCAGAAGGCACGCAACTTCGCCTACTACGAGGCGCTGACCGTCCGCGACTCCTCCCTGTCGGCGTGCTTCCAGGCGGTCCTCGCCGCCGAGACCGGCCATCTGCGCCTGGCCTACGCCTACCTCGGCGAGGCCGCGCTGATGGACCTGGACGACCTGGAACACAACACCCGTGACGGGCTCCACATCGCCTCCCTCGCCGGGACGTGGATCGCGCTCGTCGCCGGCTTCGGAGGCGTGCGCCGGTACGCCGGCGACGACGGGAAACCGGGCTTGCTGGCATTCGCACCGCGCCTGCCGGAGGCGCTGTCCAGGGTGGCCTTCACGCTGCTGGTACGCGGATGCAGGCTCAAGGTGGACATCGGCCCGTCGCAGGTGCGGTACCACCTGGTAGACGGCGAGTCCCTGGTCGTGCTGCATTACGGGGAGCCGACGACCCTGATCGCCGGCACCCCGGTGGACCGCCGTCTGCCGCACGCACCCGTGCGCCCCGAGCCCCAACAGCCCCCGGGCCGCCGCCCGGTGGGCCTGCCCACAGAGGAGGAGGACCGGGCGGCGACACAGGAGTAGGACGCGTCGCTTCGATGGTCCGCGCAGTCGATCGGCTGTGTCTGTCCGGTGGTTGGTCAGTGATGCGATGCGGGTCCGGATCGAGCCGTTGAGGCCGGCCGATCCGGTTCATGGGCGACGGCGGGCCGTTCACCGGGCGCACGATCGGGGCCATCGCGTGGAAGCGCCGCACCTGCCGGCCCGGGCGCGACCCGCCCGCACAGCCGAGCTCCTTCAAGACGGCGCACATACGGCAGCTGCGGTGGGCTCTTGATGGAACAAAGCTCGTCAACGAGCTGGTCGAGGCGGCCGACGAGAAGCCGCTGAACAAGACCATCACCCGCTACGGGCGCGTCGACCTGCTCTGCATCGACGAACAACTCGGCTACACGGAACTCGCCCCTCGCGCTGCTGACGGCCACACCAGCGGAGGTCCCGGCGTGTCCCTACGCGGATAGACCGGTGAGGAAGGGGGAGATCAGGTCGTACACGATGTCGGGTTGCTCCAGGTGCAGGTCGTGACGGGTTCCGCGAATGCTGACGGACACGGTCGGGACGCGGCGGCGCATCAGTTCATCGACGCGTGCAGGCGAGATGAAGCTCGACTGCGCCAGGATGAGCAGAGTGGGGCAGTCGATGCGCTCCCACTCGTGCGCGAAGGAGTGCCGGGCAGCGTCCACCACGGACTGGACCATCACGTCCGGGTCGAAGCGGGGCCACCATTGCCCGCCGCGTTCCTCCAGGCCGTCCGCCCAGCCCCGGCCGATCGCTCCGCCGCCGAAGAACTGGACCGCAGCATCGCGTGAGAGAAAGGGGGACGGCCACGAGTCGAGCCACCGGCGGACATGCCCCGGCCACTCGGGGTCGGGACCGCTCACGTCGGCTTCGATGGCCACCAACGCGCGGACCAACTCAGGATGCCTCGCGGCGGCCAGGATCGCCGTGTGGCCGCCCAGCGACTGCCCGACAAGAACAACGCGCCCCAGGCCCAACTGGTCTGCCACGGCGACGACGTCTTCAACGAAGGCATCCCTGGAGACGTCAGAAGGGAAGCGGTCGCTGGCGCCTTGACCGCGTTGGTCGACGGCGACCACCCGAGATGCCGAACTCAGGTGTCCTGCCAGTGCATCCCACTCACCCGCATGGCCAGCCAGCCCGTGCAACAGCACCAACGCCGGTCCATCTCCGCCCCAGTCCCGGCAGACAAGCCGCACACCGCCCCGCTCGACCACACGCTCGGTCCACGTCACCTGGGCACCCTAGCGCGCAAAGATCTCCTTACGACACGTTGAGCAAGCCTCGCTGCCAAGCCCCAACGGACCACCAACCGATGCCAGTTGATGGCTGTTCTGCTCGACCAGTGTCCGTGGACGTGGTCGGGATGACCGCGAGGAAGCGCATGGGAATGGGCCGGTAGTTCACGGTTGAAGAGAAAAATGACCCAAGGCCTCATCAAGCCCGGCTTGTTGACGTGGTGTGCCTTTGCGTGACGCACAGTCGTGGTAGGCCCGGCCGATCGGTGGGGGTAGTCCGGTTGCGGGGCATTCCGGGCCGAGTAGCCTGATGTTGAGCGGTCCTGCCTGGTTCTGGAGGTGGGCGATGTTTCTCCGAAGGTTGCGGCGTCGTAGGCCGCATCGGCTGGTCCTTCTCGGCAACGGCCGTCTGATCCGGGGCTTCAGCGGCGGATTCTACGACGGTCACGGTTACCAGTCCTGACACCGTTCACCGGGTTCCTCCGAGGATGCCCCGGCCTTCAGGCCGGGGAGGAATCGGACTCCTGCGGGGCAGGGCAGGGATAGCCGGATCGCCGTCA
>NZ_JBITGJ010000171.1:0-10018 GCF_044456925.1 Streptomyces sp. NPDC050743 | reverse complement strand
TCGGCCACCCTCGCGGTCGCCGGCGAGATCCCGCTCAAACGGCTCAGGCACGCGATCGCCCCCTTCCCCACCATCAGCGAGATCTGGCTCTTCCTTCTCGCCGCCTACCGGCACGATCAGGAGACGGCGTAGACCCCGCCACCCGGCACCCTCGCCTCGACCTGACAAGGACCAATAGCGAAAGAAGGCGGAGTTTCCGCGCCTGGGGCAGCGCGCGGTCTTCCACTCGCATCACTGGGCGTTGTGATCTCCATGATCTTGGAGGCCCGTGCCTGTCCCGAAGCCCTGGCTGCCCGCCCGATGACGAACCCCGCCTTTCCGTGTCGGAGGGCGGGGTCCGCGGTGGGGAGGTCACATTCGCAGGGCGCGATAATCGACCACGACGGGCCACGTGCCGTGTCACGGCCGGTGAGCCAGGCGATTTCACGCCCACCCTGGGACATCATCCGCCCGCGGCGTCCTCGGTCTCCCAGCGCAGCAGGTCGCCCGGCTGGCACTCGAGCACCTCGCAGAGCGCGGCGAGCGTAGTGAAGCGCACGGCCTTGGCGCGGCCGTTCTTGAGTACCGCCAAGTTGGCGGGCGTGATTCCTACGCGGTCCGCGAGCTCGCCCACGGACATCTTCCGCTTGGCCAGCATCACGTCGATGTCGACGGCGATCGGCATCAGATCACCTCGTCCAACTCGGCCTGCATCTGCGCCGCTTCGACGTCGCGCGCGACGGCCTGGGCGAGCAGCATCCGCAGGACGAGCACGATGAGCGCGACCCCCAGGATGGCCACGCCGACCCCGCCCATGATGAGGGTGACGCCCGGGTCGTCCCGTTGGCCCGGCGCATTGAGAGCCGTGACCGCGAACCACACGAGAGCAGCCGCCACGATCGCGCCGATCACGCCGTCCACGTACCGGAAGGCGGCGTGGGAGAACACGGTTCCGCGTCGCACCATCGACACCAGCCGCCATACGCAGACCAGGGCGACCTGGACCGACACCATGCCCAGGATCGTGATCAGGCGCAGCGGGGTCAGCGGGAGCGACCCGTCCTCCGGGTCGCTCCCGCTGACCAACGTCCAGACCATCAATGCCTGCACGAACACGGTGCCGGCGAGCACCACCACGAGCACGGCGCGCAGCGCACGCACTGCCAGTTTCCCCACGACTCATCCTTCCATCGAGTTACGATGGAAATCTATCGAGTTTCGATAGGTGAAGCAAAGGCTGGAGCAGGGGATGGGCAGCGGTTTCCTACCGTTGTGGGACGCCGCCACGCCCCATGGCGTGGCGGTGCGCGAATCATCACAGCGCGTCGCGCAGCGGTGCGGCCTCGCCGGCCGCCTGGTCCATCAGTGCTCCGCCCTGGAATGCGGCGGCGGGCAGGTGGGGCGAGCGCGGCCGGGTCGGCTACGGCTACGCCGAAGCGCCGACGATGCAGCAGCTCGTGGGCGGTGGTCGGCATGCGTGGCCGAGCGTCCGTGGACTGCCAACTGGTGTCGGCGTGCCGCTCGGCCTTCCGTACGGCCTGCTCCACCTCGTCGCGGCCGACCCGACAACCCCGTCGAACGGTGAAGCGATGGCTCGTCAGTAGCGATTCGTGCTCTGCAGCAGTGGCGGGTATACCGAGCTCGGAAGGCCGTCGACTGTTGCGCCCGCGTACTTGAGCATGGCGCCTACCCGGTGGTTGAGGTCGTGGGGGAAATTGAGGGTGGGCATGGAGATGTCGTCCAGGGCTGCGATCTGGGCCGGGGTGAGACGGACGTCCAAAGCGGTGAGATTGGACTCCAGGTGGGCCAGGGTGCGGGGGCCGATGAGGGTGGAGGTGACGCCGGGCCGGTTCTGGACCCAGGACAGTGCCGCGGCGGCCGGGGTTGTGCCGGCTTCTTCCGCGACCGAGACCAGCCTTTCGATCACCGCGAACTGGGCCTCGCTGGGATTGCCCAGAACTGCGGCCCGTTTGGCGTCGGCCGGGGCGTCCAGATGACGGCGGTACTTCCCGGTCAGGTAACCGCTCTTGAGGGGGCTCCAGGGCAGCAGCCCCATCCCGGCGTCCTGCGCCAGGGGGATGAGTTCGCCTTCGATGGTGCGCTCCAGCAGGGAGTACTCCATCTGCAGCGCGACGACCGGAGACCAGGCGCGCAGCAGCGCAGTGGTGTGGGCCTTGGCGGTGAACCAGGCGGGAGGGAGTGTCGGAGAAACCGATGTAGCGGATCTTTCCCGCGGTGACGAGATCGTCGAGGGTGCGCAGGGTCTCCTCGATCGGCGTGGCCCAGTCGTGGTTGTGCAGCCAGTAGAGGTCCACGTAATCCGTGCGCAGGCGGCGCAGGGAGTCCTCGAGCTGGCCGATGATCGCCTTTCGGCTCGCGCCGCCGCCGTTGGGATCGCCGAGGTGGAGGTTGCCGAAGAATTTCGTGCCCAGCACCAGCCGGTCGCGCAGGCCGGGGCGAGCGGCAAGAAAGTCGCCGAGGATCGCCTCCGAGTGGCCGTTGGTGTAGAGGTTGGCGGTGTCGATGAAGTTCCCGCCCCCGTCGACGTAGGCCTGGAGGATCTTCTCGGACTCCTCGATGCTGCAGCCCAGCCCGCCGTCCTCGCCGAAGTTCATCGCGCCGAGACAGAAGGGGCTGACCTTGAGACCGGACCGGCCGAGACTGACGTACGAGTCGAGTGCCATGGATGCTCCCACAAAGAGTCGTGGATGTACTGGCTCTTCGAGCAAAGCAGCCTGAGCTGGGCCGTCGTTAGTGCGATCCCATCGGGTTCTTGCACGATCCTGTCGAATTGCTTGCAGAGGCGTACGTCCCTGACCGAGCTCGTCATGGCGCTCGTCGTCGACAATTCAGCCGTGAGTAGCACCCGCATCGACGGTCTGAGATCACCGATGTGCGTGCCGAGGTCCCTACTGGTGCTGTTCGGTTGCCAGAGACTAGAAGAGGCCGGCCGACGTGGTCTGCGTGAGGTTTTCGAGGATCGTGCGCATCCACGGGCTGCGAACCGCTGGTAGCCGGACCAACGTGTGCTGGAACGTTCCCCGGTCGACCCAGAACAGGTGGTTGGGGCGCGGCGGGAGCGGGTCGTCGCGGAGGACGTCTTGGGGTGAGCCGCCCGACGCGGGAACCGGCAACTACGGCTGGGGACAGACCAGCCACAGCCACACTCCCAGCGGCAGGGGCACCGGGTATGCCGATGCAGCCGGGCCGGCGGGGGTCCAGGTCTGACCCGTCTGGGGATGGACCGGTACGAGGAGGATGTCGACGCCCGCATCGGGGGAGGGCTGTCCCGGTCCGGCCAGGACGGCGCGCCGCTTCGGGGGGCCTGCGGGCAGCAGGGCGTCGAGCGCGCGTTGGAACACGTCCGCGGTCAGTCCGTCGGGGACTTGCACCGGCTGTCCTTGGGAGGCCGTCAGCAGGTGGGCGAGCGCGTGGCCGGCTGCCGCCTCCCATTGCGGACTCCACGACCAGGAGTGGCTCGTCCCGAACCGTCCCCCTCCCCACGTGGCAATCGGCTCGAACGGGGGCGTTTTCTCCCCCTCCTCTGCCAGTTCCGCCCAGGAGAGCGGCGCAGCCTGGACACCGTCAACGAGGAGCCGGTGCACGGCGTCTGAGCTGAGCCGCACTGCTTGCCAGAGCGAGCAGTCGTCGACCCTGGTCGCCACGGGCAGATCGCACGCCCGGCAGGCCATGTTGGGCCCGTCGGCCCCGTCGAGGCCACAGCAGGCACCGCCGCGCTTCTCTGGGATCAGCCGGGTTCCGCGGACATCACCGGGCGCGATGACGATGGCCCCGGGCGCGCCGTCGGACAGGGCGTAGACCGGCGCGTAGATGCCGCGTGCCTCTGCCTCGTCCGGATCGATCTCGTCCCACATCCGCCACGGCCCTCCCCAGGGATCGGGGTCCACGGCGAACGTCCCTGACTCCATGAGCACCGGAAGCTGGACCCCGTTTCCGTATTTCTGACGGGCGTGGGCCGGAAGAAAGACCTGGGTCAAGGGGACGGTCAGCTCGTAGCTATTCAGCGGGGTGCGGCCGGTGCGCCGGCCGGGCAGCATGATCGCTAGGCTGGTGCGGTGGAGGATCCCGTCGAGCCAGAGCATGACGTTGCTGCCGAACTGGTGAGTCTTCGTGCCCAGTTGGCTGCGAGGGATGAGCGGATCGATCTGTTGCTGGTCCAGATCGCGGAGCTGACCACGCAAGTCCAGGCGCTGGTGCTGCGGCTGTCGAAGGATTCGGCGACCTCGTCGAAGCCGCCGTCCTCGGACGGGCCGGGCAAGCGGCCCCGCGGCGGCTCTTCGCGTACCCGATCGGGGCGTAAGCCCGGCAAGCAGCCCGGTGATCCGGGTACCGCGTTGCGGCAGGTCGAGGATCCGAACGAGCGAATCTCCATCCCGGCCCCCTCCGCTTGCGCCGACTGTGATGCGTCCTTGATCGAGGTACCGGTGCGTGCGGTGCGTCGCCGTCAGGTCTTCGACCTCGCCACCCCGCCTCCGCCGCAGGTCATCGAGTATGCCGCCGACGTCAAGTGCTGCCCCGGTTGCGGGAAGAGGGCGACGGGCGCCTTCCCCGACGGGGTGGAATCCGCGGCCCAGTACGGTCCAGACATCACCACGAAGGTCGCGGACGCGGTCCTGGGCCACCACATCCCGGTGCACCGCTCGACGCTGCTGGTGATGGAGCTGTGCGGGATGAAGGTCTCCACCGGCTTCGCCGCCGGCCTGCGCGCCAAGGCCGCCCGCCTGCTGGAGTCCGGGTTCTTGCCTGCGGTGCGGGCCCTGCTGGCCGGCGCCCCGGTCGTGCACGCCGATGAGACGTTCACCCGCGCCGCGGCCAGGACCGTCTTCCTGCACGTGGCCTCCACCGCGCACCTCACCCTGATGCATACCGGCGACCGCTCGGCCGCGACCATCGACGCCGGAGAGGTCCTGCCACACCTGAGTGGCGTCCTGGTTCGCGACGGCTACGCCGGCTACACCCACCTCGATCACGTGTTGCACGCCTGGTGCGGCGCTCACCTGCTGCGTGACCTGCGCGGCATCCACGAAGCCGATCCGCACGGCCAGTTGTGGGCCCGCGCGATGGCCGATGCCCTGCTGGAGGCCAACCGGCTCGCGGCCGCCGCCCGAGAAGCCGGGCGCCAGGAACTCGCTGCTGAGGAACTGCGCACCATCAACCGGCTCTACACCGGAGCGCTGGCCCGCTCCCGCCAGGACAACCGGGCCAAGAGCACCGAGCTGGCTCGTCATGCCCGGACCCTGGCCAGGCGTTTCGAGGAACACCGCAAGGTCATCCTCCGCTTCACCACCGACCTTGCCGTGCCCTTCACGAACAATCAGGCCGAGCGCGACATCAGACCCGCCAAGGTCCAGCAACGCTCCTCCGGAGGCTGCTGGCGAACGCTTCAAGGACTGGCCGACTTCGCCATCGTCCAGTCGTACCTGTCGACCGCGACCAAGTGGGGCATCAGTCGGTACGACGCGCTCAAGCGTCTCTTCACCACCGGGGCATGGATCCCGCACGCCCTCACACCCGACACAGCAACAGCCTGACCGAACCGCTCAACCCCGCTGAATAGCTACCCTCGGTCGGCCGTTCAAGGGCTTCGTCCAGGGTGGCGAAGACTGGGAAAACCGTCGTGAGTTGCACCAGACGCAGAATGCGAAGGATCAGGGGGCGCCTACGCACGAGTACCACCTGTCCGTCGCGTTCCTCGACTCGCCGGCGGGCACGGCACAAGAGCCGTAAGCCTGAGCAGTCGAAGAAGTCCACATCGAGGAGACTGACGACGACCGAGGGGGTGGCCGATTCGGTGGCGGCGTCGATAATCGGGACGCTCTCGGCCATCGCTGCGATGTCGATCTCTCCCCGCAGTTCGATGACGGTATGACCACGCGAACGATAGGTCCGGATGTGGCTGCGGTCCGGCCGAATACTCAGATGCATAATCGATTCGATGGAAGCGGTCGGTTCCTAAGAACGCGGCGACGACAGGGAACACCAGCCGAGGGCTCCGAGCGGGGCATGGTGAGAGAGTAGGCAGCGACTTCGGCACCAGGGAACTGGATGAACACCTCCTTGGAACCAGCTTCCCCTCAATCGACGAGCTTTCCACACACCCTCTCGACAACGGACAGTCCCCGTTCCGGCACTCCACCGACCAGAGCGGGAAGCCCCCGGCAACGTCGCTGTCACGCGGCTACTGCTCGTCGTCGACCAGGCGCCTGTGGAGTTCCGCGGTCATCGCGTGGATGGCTCGGGTGAGCTCGGTGTTGGTCTTGAGTTCCAACTCCTGTTCGATGAAGTCGTGGTCGGCCTTCATCTGCTGAAAGGCCGCCTGCCGGTTCTGGCCGATCATGACGAACGTCGACAGGAAGATCGCTTCCAGTGACACCACGAGGGTCAATGTGGGCCAAGGGCTCGATTCGAAGAGCAGCATCCAGACCGCGAATACGACCGCGTGGATGTAGACGAACGTCATCGAACCGGCGAATTTGGTAATGGCGTCGGCGACACGAAGCTGGACGTCTTCCGCCCGCCGTCTGTGATGTGCAACCACCGCCGGGTGGTGGCGAACTACGGCCGCGAACTGGCTCATCTGGACCTACCTCTCATGTAGCGATCATCGAGCGACCGGGGCCGGCAGCATCCGAAGGGCTGTCCAGTGGCGATCGCCGGGTTCCGCGACCCGCGCGCCCCGGCGACGGGTCGGGCGTCGCCGGGGCGCGAGGTGGGAGTTGCCGCTCAGCCGTCCCAGGTCCAGTCGGCGACCTCGGGCAGGTCCATGCCGTGTTCCCGGATCCAGCCCTGATGGCGCTGCCGGGCGTCCTCCATGCGTTGCCGTACGCCCGCCGCGCGGACCGCCAAGCCGGGGACGCGATCGATGACGTCCATGACCAGGCGGTAGCGGTCGAGGTCGTTGCGGACCACCATGTCGAACGGCGTGGTCGTGGTGCCGAGCTCCTTGTAGCCGCGCACATGCAGGTTGCGGTGACCGGTGCGGCGGTAGGCCAGGCGGTGGACCAGCCACGGGTAGCCGTGGTAGGCAAAGATCACCGGCTTGTTGGCCGTGAACAGGCCGTCGTACTCGAAGTCGCTCATCCCGTGCGGGTGCTCCTCGCTGGGCAGCAGCCGCGCGATATCGACGACGTTCACCACGCGCACGGCCAGCTCGGGCAGTTCCCGGCGCAGCAACTGGGCGGCGGCCAGCACCTCCTGCGTGGGGACGTCGCCCGCGCAGCCCAGTACCACGTCGGGTTCGCGGGTGCCGTCCTCGGTGCCGGCCCACTCCCAGATGCCGGCGCCGCGCGCGCAGTGCGCCTTCGCCTCCTCCATGGAAAGCCAGTCGAAGCAGGGCTGCTTGCCGGCCACGATCACGTTGACGTAGTCCCTGCTGCGCAGGGCGTGATCAGCCACGGACAGCAGGGTGTTGGCGTCCGGCGGGAAGTAGACCCGTACGACCTCGGGGCTCTTGTTGAGGATGTGGTCGACGAAGCCGGGGTCCTGGTGGGAGAAGCCGTTGTGGTCCTGGCGCCACACGTGCGAGGTGAGCAGGTAGTTGAGGGAGGCGATGGGGGTCCGCCAGGGCAGTCGGCGGGTGGTGCGCAGCCATTTGATGTGCTGGTTGACCATCGAGTCGACGATGTGGACGAAGGCCTCGTAGCAGGAGAACAGCCCGTGCCGGCCGGTGAGGAGGTAGCCCTCCAGCCAGCCCTGGCAGGTGTGCTCGGAGAGGATCTCCATCACCCGGCCGTGGCGCTCGAGGTGTTCGTCAACCTGGAGCACCTGGGCCTGCCAGGCCTTGCCGCTGGCCGCGTAGACGGCCTGGAGCCGGTTAGAGGCGGTTTCGTCGGGGCCGACGAGGCGGAAGTCGCGCCGCTCACTCGTGGCGTGCATGACGTCTTGGAGCATGTCGCCGAGGACGCGGGTGGGTTCGTGCAGGGTGGCGCCGTGTTTGTCGACTTCGACGGCGTACTTTTCCAAGGGCGGCAGGGGAAGTTTGCGCAGCAGCAGGCCGCCGTTGGCGTGCGGGTTGGCACCCAGTCGGTGCCTGCCCTCGGGGATGCAGGCGAGCACGTCGGGGCGCGGGGCGCCGTGCTCGTCGAACAGCTCCTCCGGCCGGTAGGAGCGCATCCACTTCTCCAGTTGCCGAAGGTGCTCGGGGTTGTCCCGGACGGCGGCCAGCGGGACCTGGTGGGCACGCCAGGTGCCCTCCACGGGCAGGCCGTCGACCTCGGCCGGGCCGGTCCAGCCCTTGGGGGTGCGCAGCACGATCACCGGCCAGTGCGGCCGCTCCGCTACGCCGTCCTCACGGGCGCTGCTCTGGATGGCCGCGATGCGCTCCAGTGCGTCGTCCATCGCGGCGGCCATCGCCCGGTGGACGGCCATCGGGTCGTCGCCGGTGACGTGAATGGGGGCGTGTCCGTAGCCGCGCAGCAGTTCGTCGAGTTCGTGCTCGGGCAGCCGGGCCAAGACGGTCGGGTTGGCGATCTTGTAGCCGTTCAGGTGCAGGATCGGCAGGACCGCGCCGTCGTGGACGGGGTCGAGGAACTTGTTGGAGTGCCAAGATGCGGCCAGCGGGCCGGTCTCCGCCTCGCCGTCACCGATCACACAGGCGACCAGCAGGTTCGGGTTGTCGAGGGCCGCGCCGTAGGCGTGGGAGAGCGAGTAGCCGAGTTCGCCGCCCTCGTGGATGGAACCGGGGGTCTCCGGTGCGACGTGGCTGGGTACCCCGCCGGGGAAGGAGAACTGCTTGAACAGCCGGGCCATACCGGCCGCGTCCCGGGTGATGTCGGGGTAGGTCTCGGTGTACGAGCCCTCCAGCCACGAGTTGGCCAGCACGGCCGGCCCGCCGTGGCCGGGGCCCCAGATGCACAGGGCGTTCAGGCCGCGGGCCTTGATGAGGCGGTTGAGGTGGGTATGCACCAGGTTCAGGCCGGGCGAGGTGCCCCAGTGGCCCAGCAGCCGCGGTTTGACGTGCTCGGGGCGCAGCGGTTCGGTCAGCAGGGGGTTGGCCATGAGGTAGATCTGGCCGACGGACAGGTAGTTCGCGGCGCGCCAGTGGGCGTCCAGCGACCTCAGCTCGTCCTCCGTCAGCTGGGCCGGGGCCTGCTGCGTGTCGACGGACATCGGAGATCCTTTCCGAGTCGGGGCAGGGGTGCGGGTGCCGAGCGTGCCGGTTTGTACGCCCTACCCTCTGCCGCCGCGCCGGGTACCCAACAGGGCCGTTCGGGCCACACCTGCCGCGCAGAGGACCGAAGGGAGCATCCGCCGGACGGCACCGCCCGGCGAAAAGCCCCTTCTCACGTCGTCGTCGCTCGCCGCCAGGGTGGCACCGTCGCCAGGCTCCACAAACCGTCGAGGTGTTTGTTCCAGGTGGCGACAGCGGCCCTGGTGCCGTCGGCCTCCCTCGCGGACCAGACAATCAGGTCGGTGCGGTAGCCCCTGGGGTCGTAGTGCTCCACGTCCTCCCGCAGACGGCGGTTCTCTCGCCGCAGTTGGGCCAGTTCCTCGCGCTCGCTGCTGGTCAGGCCGTCGCGCTCGCCGGCATCGACCTCGGCCTGCCTGACCCAGTCGCGCACCGCGGTCTCGGTCAGGTCGGAGTCCTTGGCGACCTGACCGACCGAGCGGTCACCGCGTCGACACAGCTCGACGATCTCGGCCTTGAACTCCGGCGTGAACGAGCGGCGAGGACGCGGCTTCTTGTTCCCCATGCTCTCTATGATGGACATCATCCTTCTGGGGCCGAAGCCCCTGATCTTCGATGTCCGTCAAAGCGGATCAAGCCCCAAGGCCGGGTAGTTAACGTATTTGCGCTGGTGGCAAGCCAGTTGACGTGGCTCGGGCACCGGACGGGAATGTGAGCAACGGAGCCCCGTTGAAGCAGGTAGTCCGCCAAGACTGTCTGCTGCCTGTGGAGCTCCGTTGCCTGTACGTCATTGAGTCTTTCCCGGTAACCGACGGTCGCTGAGGGTGATCGCCTCCGGGAGTCTCGTGGTGTACTCCCAACTCCGGGCAGACGTAAGGCCCCTGGTAGGAA
>NZ_JBITGJ010000170.1:0-10437 GCF_044456925.1 Streptomyces sp. NPDC050743 | reverse complement strand
GACGGCGATCCGGCTATCCCTGCCCTGCTCCGCAGGAGTCCGATTCCTCCCCGGCCTGAAGGCCGGGGCATCCTCGGAGGAACCCGGTGAAGTGGCCCTGTTGTCTGCGGCGTCGGCCCCGGAGGGATTAGCTCACGTTGACGCCGATGTCCGGCCAGTTCCCCGGCTGTTTACGGCTCCGTTTCCGCCCCCATCGCACCCTCCCCGATTGGATTCCCGGGAGCACTATCTTCCAGCCTTGCCTCCATGCCCCGACTTCAGGGAACCTCGCCGCGACTCCGGGCATTCGCGTGCGCCGTCGCGGTGCTCAGGCACTCGGCGGCGGTCGCGACCCGCACCCCGTCGGGCTCGCAGTCCCACTCGCGCCCGCCGCCCTGCGGACGTATGACCTCCGTCGGCGGGACCACTCGCCGGAACAGCGTCCATAACTCATCCGACACCAACCGCTCAATCAGATCCGTCATGCACGGCAACGAACGACCACGCCTGTACGACGTCAGCGGCGACGGCCGCGACAAACCGCCTGCCAACTTTCGGATGCGTCTGTCTGTGGCCGGAGCCGACCCTACGATCAATCCCTTGCCGCCTTCCTCACCGGGGGCGGCCACCGGGGAAGCGATCATCGACCACGATCACGCGATCACAGGGGTGGGAAGACGTGACTGAACAGCCGGTATTTGTTCTGGGTTCGGATCTGCAGGCCCTGGAGCCGGCCGCGTTCGAGACCGAGGCCGAGTTCCAAGAGCTTCTCGCGCGCCATCCGAGGGTGCTGGATTTCGGCTCGCTGGCAGACGGCCGGCCGCTCAGGCTCGTACTGGTGGCGCGGGAGATGGGGGTCGCGACGAGTGCGGAGGGTGCTCCGGCGTACTGGCTGGACCACCTTTTCGTCGACGCCGACGGGGTGCCGACGCTGGTGGAGGTGAAGCGGGCAAGCGATACGCGTATCCGGCGCGAGGTGGTGGGCCAGATGCTGGACTACGCGGCGAACGGGGCACGTTACTGGCCTGGAGCGCTGCTTCAGCGTTCCTTCGAGGAGACCTGCGTCGCGGACGGCCGGCCGGTGGACGAGGCGTACGGGGAGTTCCTCGGCGACCGTTCCCGCCAAGAGTTCTGGACGATGGTCGAGGAACGGCTGACCGCCGGTCAGATGCGGCTGCTGTTCGTTGCGGACCGGATCCCGTTGGAGCTGAGGGCGATCGTCGAGTTCCTGAACCGGCAGATGCGGCAGACCGACGTGTACGCCATCGAACTGACCCAGTACCGGGGCAACGGAGACCTCCGCGTCCTGGTCCCGCGCATCCACGGGCAGGTCGCCACGGCAGCGAAGTCCCCTTCCGGCCGCCGCAGCACGCACCGGACCACGCGCGCCGACTTGGACGCGGCGCTCCGCACGCGCCTGGCCCCGCAGCTGCGGCAGATCGCGACCGCTCTGCTCGATCACGCGGCAGCCAGGGGACGGTTGGAGGGCGGATACGCCACCTACCCGAGCATGTCCGCCTCCTATCCCGTCGCCGGCCGGCAGGTGCCGATCTGGACGCTGTCCCTGTACGACAACCCTCCCAAGGAAGAACTCGCTTTCAGCTTTGGATCGCTCACCCACCACCTCGGCCCGGATCGGGCGGCCGCGTTCGCGCAGTGGCTGCCGGCCGTTCCCGAGTTGCAGAAGAAACTGGAGGTGCAACGACAGAAAGGCTACAAAGGCTGGCCCTCGGTCCCGCTGAGCGCCCTCGCCGCCCAGCCCGCCGCCGCAGAGGGCATCCTGGCCGCGATCCAGCACCTCATGGACGGCCCGGAAGTCTCCGCCTGATCGGCTCGCAGTGACCGTGCCTCGTCACCGGATCGGTGCGGCTGTCCGGGCGTGCTCAAGCTTCCTTGGTGGAGGTCATGCAGCATGCGCTGCGGGGCGCTTGAAGACCTGCCGCTGATGCCAGTCGACGTACTGCGCATCGATGGCCCCGTGGCCAGGCCGAGGCGTCGCAACACGTTGGCCGTGCAGGGCGTCGACAGCCTGCCCGGCCGTGCTTCGGGCCACGTACCAGCGGGAGACCTGGATCCGCAGGTCCGGCCCAAGTCCCAGCACACCGAGGTCGAAGAGCGTGTGGTGCAAGGAGCACAGCGCCAGCGCGTTGTTCACCTCGTCCGGACCGTCCTGGCTGTGCCAGCGCACATGGGCGGCCTCCACACCCACCGGATTGCGGCCGAGGGCGCCATCGAACCCGCAAAAGGCGCACGCGTAGGCGTAGGCGTGCAGGACGTCCTCTGCGAAACCCGGCCGCCGTGCCCGCTGCAGTCTCGGCCCCGGAACGGAGATTGCGTGCGTATGCCAGCCGGCCGGGTCGAGGCCGACGGCGTCACAGATGGGTGCTTGAAGAGCCGGGGTGAAGTGCTGCTCAAGCAGCAGCCTGGCAGCCGCCGCCACGGTGCCCGGGTCGGCGAGCAGCCGCTCCACCTCAGGGCGCATCCGGCCATGGGCGCCTTGGGCGCGCAGCCACCCTCCCCGATCCGGATCGGTCGGACCTATGGGCCGGCCAACGCTGTCCCGCACGTCCCACAGGGTGCGTTCCAGGTGCACGAAGGGCATCGCGGCACGCTGCTTGGCCTGTGACGGGTTGGTCATCACCGGACCGAAGTCATTGATCAGCCGGCTGACGGGGCCTTCGGCTTCGTCGTAGGTGACCGCGGTACTCCCCGAGGTGACGAACCGGCCCAGCAGCCACAGCACCAGCAACGGCTTGTGCGGCGCGCGATGCGCTCCGATCCGCGCCTGCCGCAGGCCCGACAGCGTGCTCATCAGTTCGTCCTGTGCCATCACGACGCCCACCTTGCCATGATCCGCCAGGAGGCGTGCCCCCAGTGCAAGCGGGCTGCAGCCGCCAACGCCTTTTGCCGCCCGGCTGAGCAGCCCACGCTCTGCCAGGGCGGCACGGCCGCCGTGGGCCTGGCGGACCTACGCGACATGATCAACCGCCGGCGAGCCAGTGGCCAGCCTGCTACATGTGCTCACGGACGAAGCTGTCGGCGGTGACGTCATTCCCCACCAAGAGCCCCCACTTCCCCGCCGCGTGGTCGAACAAGCCCGATGTCTCCTGCAGCTGGTGATCCGCAGAGGATTCTCTCCGGTCGGCTCAGCCGATAAGAGCTGGCTCGCGCCCCGTGTCATACCTCAACATTCTCGGCGTGACAGACACGGGACCCACCGAAGAAGACACGCCGGACGGGCTGCTGGGCTGGTGCCTGGTGGCCAACGTGGCGCGAGAAACCGCGCATGGCGAGAGCCGGCTCGACATCCAGCACGGCACGAAGCACTTCCGCGTGGGCGCCCTGCTGTGGCTCCCGCCCGTCCGCTGGGACCCCGGCCACGGTCGCTGGCCTGCGGTGGGCCGACACCGAGGCAACAGCCGCCGGTATGTCCACATGATCGTACGCCCGCAGGACTTGGAGAACTTCCGGGTCAAGGGTGTCTACAGCGAAGCCCAGGTGCGCAGCCTCAACGGCTACGACCACGACCCGGCCGCCCCACGGACCCTGCACAACCCGTGGACCCGCGAACGGGCCCAGGACTGGGCGGAGGCCCGAAACCACTTCCGGGAGCCTGTCTTCATCGAAGACCACCCCTACGCCCACCCGCGGATCTCCGTTCCCAACCCTCCCCCGGCAGAAATCCAGATCGACGGTGAGACCCTCCACCTCGCCCGCTACGGCACCAAAGGAGCCCACTACAGCCGCACGCCCCCTCCCATGGAATGGACCCCCGAGCCGTGATCCGCACGTTCGAACGACAGAGCGGAGAAGTCGGCGCCATGGGACAGTGGGGAAAATACGCGACGGTCCACAGAAGCGATCCGCTGAAGTCCCGTTCGCCTCGCCCTCACACCCCCGGCTCGTGGAACGCCAAAGACTTCCCCCGTGTCAGGCAGGGCTGCACCAGACGGTGACGTCGATGTCGTGTCCCAGCGTGTCGTCCACGACACGGTGCAGGGCAAGGTCGACGACACGATCATCAAGGGGACGGAAGGAGTGGCGGGGATCCGGCATTCCCAGTAGCGGTCCCCACGCGTCGATCGCGGGCTTCCACAGCGTGGATTAGTTGCGCCGCCCGGAGACTCTGCTGCTCAATTCGTCTGGGCTCGGGGACCGCTGATGTACGAGGGCGACGTGCCCGATTCTTGACGTTGTGGTGGTGTGGCTGCGGGCACGGGAGGTGCTGACGAACCAGATGCTCAGGAACAGGGGGTTGCGGGCGGCGGATGCGAGGTGGGTGGCGGCCCGGCTGACCGAGGCGCTGGGAGACCCGTTGCCGCGTTGTGGGCCGTTAGCCTGTGGGTATGTCAGAGCGTGTCATGTCCGGTCGCACGGACGGCCTGATCACCCTGGGTGCCGCGGACGCTCTGTGGGTCGATTTGACGGCCGACAGTGCTGTGCCGACGGCTTTGGGGGCATTCACGTGCTCTCCTGCCGATGCCCGGGTGGGGTACGTCCTCCTCGGCGGCCATGTGGTGGCGACGGTGAGGTCGAGCGGCGGTCAGTGGAGTGTTCCGGAGGCCCGGGTGCGCCGGGCGGCCGCGGAACTGAACGCGGTGGGCATGGATGAGCAGGACCTGGTCCGCATCGGTCCGTTTCGTGGGGCGCCGAGGCAGGAGTGCAACGAGGAAACGCCGCTGCGTTGGCGCCAGCGCATCACGGGGGAACTGCAGGAGCTGGGCGGCCCCGAGCGGGCAGCACGACGTGAAGTCGGCCGGCCGTACCATCTGGCGGGGATCGACTGGCGACAGATACTCGTGGAGCAGACCCGCGACGGGACGCAGCGGACGTGGTGGCTGCCGCGCGCTGTGGTCAGGCTGCTGGATGCGGCGGAGCACACCGAAACGCAGTGGGTGCAAGCCGCGCGGACCCGCCAGGCAAGCGCAGCCGTCACTGAGCCGCCCTCCCACTCCCGGCAGGCCCAAGCCGCCGGCAGCCGGCAGACGACGAGCCCCGAGGGCACCGCCTCACTGCGCCCGTACAACGCAGAGCTGGAAGGCCAGCTGTACTCGGTGCTCAGCAGGAAGCCCGGTACCTCCCGCAGGGTGGCTGGGTGGGCGTGCGCCGTCTGCCGCACTGCGCCCGCCGCCGTCCTCGACCACTGCCACGAACACGGCTACGTCCGCGCCCCCGTCTGCCAGTCCTGCAACACACTAGAACGCCCCGACCACCTGTACAGCAACGACATCCGCGTGGCGAACCGCTACACACGCCTCTTCCACACCGACACCGACGACTGGCTCCGCCACTGGCACCGCTGCCCCGGCTGCCGCGCACGCACCACCCTGCCCCTGCCGCACCTCGCCGCATGGACCGCCCACGTAGCCTGCCGATCGCTGCGCCCGACCCACCGCGCCCCCCGCGGGCGCAAGCCCTGCGGTGTCCTGCGCGTGTCCTGGACGGGCAGTCAGAAGGCGCCCCGTTCCTGCCTGCTCACTGTCGCCGTCGACTTCTGCCCCTCCGGCGAGCACCGTGTCCTGGCTCAAGTCCCCTACCGCGACGCCGCCGAGCGGTTTCGCATCTGGTTGGCCGAGACGGCCCCTGCCGTGGCCGCCGCGGCCGGTCCTGACCGCTTGGACGGCCTCCCTGCCCAGTTCCGGCCAGTCATCGCGGACACCAGCGGCGAGGGCCTAGCACTGTTCTGAGCGAGCACCGGGAGACCTGACACCCCAACGTCACCTCGCAGCCGCCGGCCCCCGACACGCTCACCCCGTACGGCCCAGCGACATGCGCAGCAGGGTTCCCGGACACCTCAAAGCACAGCACCAGCCGCAGTGCATCCCCGGGAATCGGCAGGCCCGATGGAGCGTCTGTTTGCAGGCGGGAGAGGTGGCGGACATGCTCGTTCGCACGGAGAATAGCGGCTCGGCTTGTTCTGGCGTTGCCCGGGCTGTGCAGCACGGCCGGTCCGATGGCAACCGTGGAGTGAGGGGCGTGCCGTTTACGGTGAAGAACGCATCGAAGCGGCCGGCCCCGAATCGGCGGAGGTCGGCCCCACGCCGCTCGTGGCAAAAAGTCGGCCCCGGCTGGTGGGCGCTTCGCCGGTGAGGTCCGTCGGGTCAGCCGTCGCTCCGCTCGCTCTCGAACTCCCGGGCGCAGGTGAGTCCCATGAGGAAGGAGCGGAAGTCCGGCGCGAGGGCCAGTTCCGAGTTGTCGTCCGCATCGAACCAGGCAACGGACGGTTCCCCGTGTCGGCCGCAGGTCCGGTAGTCGAGCCCGATCCAGAAGTGCCCGTCACCCGAGACCAGCACCACTGCCGTGGGCAGGCCCCATTCGTCGACCAGGTATGGGCTGTCGAGTATGGACAGCGTCCGCTCGCGGTGACCGATGCCCACCACGCTGTCGAACGGGACATGGTCGGCACTCCAAGAGGTCGGCAGGGTTGTGGGGAAGGCATTGCGGCTGTCGCTGACCTGGCCACCGTTTTGGTTGCGGAGCAGGTCCAACAGCGAGTCGGGGAGTGTGACGTCCAACAGCCGCTCGGCCTGACCGACCGCCCGGTCGGTCAGGGGCGGCTGCACTCCGTGGTCGCTGCTGGTGTCCCAGAAGAAAGGGGGAAGATCCTCAAAGCGCGCCATGACCGGCATGTTAGTGGTTGTTGTCTTTCCGGTCTTGATGGCTGTGTTTCCGCTGTTCAGGTATAGGGTCGACGGCCCCGTGGGAGTGGTGACGTGTCGTGTCGTCGCTCGGGTGGAGGTCGGGGATGCCATCAGTCGTTGGGCTGCTGGAACAGCGTGAGCTCACCGCTCGCCGCCGTGTGGACGATCTGCGGGAGAAGGCTGACCGTATCCACGCCGAGCTGGACGTGGCCGAGCGGGAGTGGAATGAGTGGGTCATCGCCCGCTCGCGCGTGGGCGAGGTGCTGGGCCCGGACGACGACGTCGTCGCGTCCGAGGACCGGCGCCATTCCGACGGGCAGCCGGTTCGTCCCGAGCCGGCGGACGCGGCGAAGCCGAAGTCCGTGGTGCCGATGTGGCGTGCGGGGCTGTCCTGGGCAGCGTTGTCAGTGGACTACCAGCGCATCCTGCAGGCCCTCGCGGACCGGAACCGGCTCGGGCAGGGTCCGCTGACGTGCCAGGAGATGGCCGCCTGCTTCGGTCTGGACCCGGTGCCGGGGAAGGTGGAGGCGCTGCGGTCGAAGGCGAAGCGGCTGGTGGCCCGGGGCTGGTTGGTCGAGTCAGCGCCGGGCCGGTTCACGCTCGCCAAGGACGTGGCCGGGCAAGGCGGCGCGTCATGAGCATCGTCATCGACCAGTAGACCATCGCCTCCGCGCTGCTGGTGGAGCGCTCGAAGTCGCGCACGAGGCGGCGGCTTCGCATCAGATGGGCGAAGAACCGCTCCACGATCCACCGCTTCGGCAGCACGACGAAGCCGCGCGTGTCGTCGCTGCGCTTGACGATGGCAAGGACCACGGTGAGAACGGCGAGGCTGTACTCGACGAGGCTGCCGGTGTAGCCGCCGTCGGCCCAGACGAGGGCCAGCAGGTGGTGCGCGGCGGCGACCTGGGCGGCGGCACGGTCGCCCACGTCCGCCGCGGTGACCATCACCGCGAGCAGCAGGCCGAGCGTGTCGACCACGACGTGCCGCTTGCGACCGTTGATCAGCTTGCCGCCGTCGAAGCCCCGGCTGTCGGATCCGACCACCGCGTCCGCCTTGACCGACTGGGAGTCGATGACGCCCGCACTCGGCTCCGGATCCCGCCCCGCCTGCTCGCGCACTCGGCGGCGGAGCCGGTCGTGGAACTCCCGGACCAGACCGTGATCGCGCAAGCGTCGGAAGAACGCATAAACCCGGTCCCACGGCGGGAAGTCGATCGGGATCGCCCGCCACTTTGTGCCGTTGTCGACGAGGTAGCGGATCGCGTCCAGTATCGCTCGGTGGCAATCAATATGCCTCCGGCTGGCCGCCCCGGCCCCGCAGCCAGCCCGGCACCGGCAGCAGCGGCCTGACCACCGCCCACTCGGCGTCCGACATGTCGGTCGGATAGCGGCGTTGGCGCGCCCCGTGGTCGCCAGCGTTCCCGAACCTGTGCGCCGGGCAGTCACACGCGAGAGTGACCGATGTGGACTCCGCTCCCACCATGCCGTAGAACCGCGGCAACAGGGCCTCCTAGACAGCTTGTTGGCATAGACACCCTTAGAGCCACCAAGACGCCCTGTTCTTATGCACGGCAGTTGCCACGATCACCCCATCGGGACCCCGTCGTGGCCCTCAAGATGGGCACGACGACAGCCAGTCAGGCAACGGCGCGGGCCGACACCGGGTCTGCATTCCTCCGGCTACCTGCCGTCCGCTGCCCTGGAGCCAGCCTCCGACTGACCCTGGCCCGCCGCGGCCACAGGTTCGCGCCTGGCATCGCCCCGTGCCGTGACCGGCTCCGGGTGCTCCCATGCCTCGGGCAGCAGCAGCACGGCCAGGTTCGCCGCTGCCACGAGCACCGCACCCGCCAGCAGTGGTGCCGAGGTGCCGAGGAGGGTGGCAACCGGAACGGCCACGGCCAGGCCCAACGGGCGGGCGGCAAACGAGATCAGCGCGTCGAAGGAGCCTACCCGCCCGAGCACCTCCTGCGGGATGCGGCGCTGGATGGCGGTCTCCCACAGCGGGCCGAGCACCCCTAGACCGAACATCGCCAGGAAGTACGCAGACGCCGCCCAGGGCAGCGCCAGTCCCAGCCCGAAGGCCGCCAGCGGCAGCGCGAAGACGGCCGCGCCCACGGCCACGCCGACCAGCGGGCGGCGCATCGGCAGCCGTCCTGCGGCAAAAGCACCGACCAGCATGCCGACGGTCCCCAACTGGGCCACCAGGACCCACGCGCCGTCACCGCCCATGCTCCGGACAGCGATCAGCGGTCCCAGGGTGAGCAGGAAGCCAGCCGCCAGATGCCATACTCCATGGCCCAGCACATTGGTGAGGAACCAGCGGTGGCGCCGGGCCTCGGTCCAACCTTCGCGCAACTGCGCCCGGAACCCCGCGTGGCCGCCGTCGGCCGGCCTGGTGGCCCGGCGGGTGTGCAGGCCGCCCAGGGTGGTCGCAGAGCCGATGAAGAGCGCGCCGGTCAGTAGCGAGGACCAGCCGGCGCCGAGCATCAGCATCATGCCGCCCGCCGTAGCAGGGCCGGCGGTCTGGGCCAGTCCGGTGGCGACGTCCAGCCGCGAGTTCAGCCGCAGCCGCTGGTCGGCGTCGACGGTCGCCGCGACCAGGGTGCGGACCGCTGGGGTGCCGAAGGCGACCGCGGCGCCGGTGACCGCGGCGAGCACGGCGAGGTCGGGCACCCGGACCAGGCCGCAGAGCAGCTCCGCGCCGATCGCGGTCTGCGCCGCGCCCCTGAGTAGATCGGCAGCGAGCACGACCCGCTGTGGCGGGAAGCGGTCCGCCAGCACGCCGGCGACCGGCAGCAGCACCAGCATGGGCAGCAGTTCGCATGCCAGCACCAGGCCCAGATCCCCTGCCGAACCCGTCGAGCCTGCGGCGTGTCCTCGAAGCAGCGCGAGCGTGAGCGTGGTGGGTATCAGCGCGGTGGCCAGCGCCGCGCAGGTACGGCCGACCAGCAGTCGGCGCATGGGTTGCGTCATGCACGCATAGTATTTCGCCAGCTAATCATTTGGCAACGAAATATAAGTTGGCGTAGCATACTGAGGGCATGGACACCGAGAGTCAGGGCCGGGAGCGGCCCGCAGAAGGGGACGACTCCGTCGACGTGCACCTTGCACGCTGGCACGGCAAGGCCCCGTTCGACGCGCGGGTGGAGGGGATCATCACCCGCATTCAGCTCCTGGCCAAGCACGTCGGCCAAGCCAAAGACCGCGCCCTGGCCGAGGTTGGCCTGCAGGAGTTCGAGTTCGCCACGCTGCACCGGCTCGGCGCGCGCGAGGCCCCGGGGCGGGCCACCCCCTCCGAGCTAGCGGCTGAACTCATGCTCTCCCCTGCTGGCATGACAGGCCGTCTGGACACCCTGGAACAGTCAGGGCTGGTGCGGCGTGTGCGCAGCAGTCAGGACCGACGCCGGGTGGACGTGGAGCTCACCGAGGCGGGGCGCACCCGCTGGCTGGCCGCGATGGAGCTGCGCGGGCAGGCGGAGGACTCGATGGTCGCCCCGCTCGACCCGGTAGAGCAGGACGCACTCAGCGCCCTGCTTAAGCGGATGCTGATCCAGGCGGAGGCGGACAGCCGCCACCGGTGAACCCCGAGTCGATGGTGTTGCTTCTCGCCGTCAGGTCTCAGTATCTCGCTGGCCGCCGCCGCAGCTACCCAAGGACACTCACGTCCGACCGACACCCCGCAAGATCGGATTGAAACAGCGACTTAGGAGCAGCGCTCGGCAGTTCACCGGGTTCCTCCGAGGATGCCCCGGCCTTCAGGCCGGGGAGGAATCGGACTCCTGCGGAGCAGGGCAGGGATAGCCGGATCGCCGTCAGG
>NZ_JBITGJ010000169.1:0-10439 GCF_044456925.1 Streptomyces sp. NPDC050743 | reverse complement strand
CGCCGCGATTTGGCACAACTTCCAGACCGGGCAGACGGTCAGCCGGTCACTGACCGCCTACGACCACTGACCGTGTTCGGAAAGACTCGTCTAAGTGGTTGTCGGACGATATTGCCCTGCGGGCGGAGTTGAGTGCTCCATCCGGGGGAATTGCGGTGACGGACCGCCCGGCGGGGGCGTTGAACGAGCATGAGCGGAAGTCACAAGCGCAAGCGGTCACGGGCGCGAGCGTTCGAACAGGTGCAAGCGCAATTGGCCCGTGCGGCCGCCGCGATGACCGCGGGAAAGAAGCCGCCGCGGCAAAGAGCGGAAGAAACGGTTCGCCCGACAGGCACAGAACCGGACAACGGCCGCCTCAAAACGGCACCGCCGGCATGAGCTGAAATCATCCGCCCCATTTCCCGCCGCCTACGAGGCAGCGTGGCAAGCGCGGCTGAGCCAGGGGCTAGGCAGCGGTCAGCCGGGCCTGGACCTGCGCACCTGCATCGACAGCGGGCTGATGACCTTCTCCTTCCTCCTGGTTGGCCTGGAGGCGCGCCGGGAACTCGACCTCGGAGAGCTGCGCGAGCACCGCCGACTCCTGCTGCCCGTCGGAGCCGGGGTGGTGGCGATGGCCATCCGGTCGGGATCTACCTCGCCGTCAATCACGTCGGACCCACTGCCCACAGCTGGGCGGCCATACCCACCGACAGCGCCCTGGCGCTCGGTGTCTTCAGCGTCATGTCCCGCCGCCTGCCAGCCAGGATCGGCACTTTCCCACTCACACTGTTCGTCGTCGACGACCTGGTCGCGCTCCTGGTGATCGCCGCCTTCTACAGTCACGGCATCCGGCGGCTCCCGCTGGCCGTCGCGGCTGCGGCCTCGTCCTCGCACTGGGCACCACGATGTGGGCGGCTCTGATGGGCAGCGGCGTCGACCCGGTCGTCGTGGGCCTGGCGATCGGCCTGGCCACCTCGGCGTACGCGCCCATACGCACCGATCTTCCGGGGGTGCCCGGCTACTGGGTAGCGGTCAAGTCGCGACCTTTTATGGGATTGGGCATGACGACGCGAGGAAATGTGCCAACTCCGACGGACGTCGCCGCCCAGCGGACAACCCTTGCCCGCCACCGGCGGCCACACACCGGAGGCGGGGTGGACTCATGCAAGGTGCCGTCAGCTGCTCAGGGCGGCCTCGGCGTCGGCGACAGTGGCAAAGACCCGCAGAACCTGATCGGCTCCGGTCATCTCCGCGGAGAGGTCCGGCCGGCATCGAAAACGCTGTCGCGCCGTCCCCGCAGCCGGGCATAGGCGTCGAAGCGGGCAAGAACCTCGTGGTTCAGCTGCTGATGCGATGGGGCGAGAGGCGGGTCGGATGGAACGTTCCGGGCGGACATCTGCGGCATCTTCCTCTTCCTCGGCCGGCGGGTGATCGGAATCTACGCGTCCGCTTTCCGTGGTCGGCAAACATCTCTTTCACTTCGCGGACCCCGCTGGTGCACTAGAAGCTCCGGCAGACGGTCATCACGGTCTCCGGCACCGTCCTTGTCAGGGCGGTCGGGTCGTTGCGTCCAGGTGGACGACGACCATGGCGATGTCGTCGGCTGCGCCGCTGGTGAGGTCCAGTCCGGCCAGGAGGGCGTCGGCGAGGTGCTCCGCGCCGAACCCGGTGCAGGTGGCGAGCATGTCGGTCAGGCGGGTCAGGCCGGCGTCGATGTCCTCACCGCGGCGTTCGATCAGGCCGTCGGTGTAGAGGACGAGGGTGTCGCCCGGGGTGTAGGTCGCGTTGGCCTGAGGGCGGGGGACGTGTTCGGGTCGGGCACCCAGCGGTGGGTCGGTGGCCTGGTCGAGCAGTTCGCACGTGCCGTTAGGGTGCAGCAGGACGGGCGGGGGGTGGCCGGCGCTGCTGTAGATGAGCAGGTGGCTGTGGCAGTCGACGAGGACCTGGACGGCGGTGGCGGCCAGGGCTCCCTCGACCGAGCGCGCGTACACGCCCAGGATCTCCAGGGCCTGAGCGGGACCGGGGACGGCGCGGGTGGCGGCGCTCAGCGCGCTGCGCAGCCTGCCCATGACGGTGGCGGCCATCAGCCCGTGGCCGACCACGTCGCCGACCGCGACAGCGAAGCGGCCCGCGGGCAGGTCGACTGCGTCGTACCAGTCACCGCACACGTTCAGTGCTCCGGTCGCAGGCAGGTAGCGCACGGCGATATTCGGGTGCCGGGCCAGGTCAGGGGTGTGGAGCATGGTTTCCTGCGGGGCGACGGCGATGCGCCGTTCACGGGCGTGGGCCTGCCGAAGTTCCTCGTTGAGCCGCTGCAGCTGCCGTGCCCGGGCGTACAGCTCGGCCTCCATGGCCGCTTCCCGGCCGGGGCGGACCGACGGCAGGTGCGCGGTGCGACGGGCGCGGACGACGTCGGTCATGTCCTCGGACCGGTGGAGGATCCAGGCGACCCGCCCGTCCGGGCCGAGTACGGGCACGTTGATCGCGGTCCACCACCGCTCCTTGAACACCTCGGGGTTGCCCGCGACCGCGATGTCGTACCTCTGCAGCGCCATGTGATCGGTCTGGCCGCAGGACAGCACCCGGTGCAGCGAGGCCTTCAGCGTCTCCATCCCGTCGGCCTCCGGGTCGGCGGGGTTGTCCGGGAAGACATCGAAGAGGTACTGCCCGACCAGCTCGGCCCGGCTGCGTCCGGTCACCTCGCAGAAGGCCGGGTTGGCAGCGGCGATCACCAGGTCCGTGCCCAGCATCAGGCACGGGCTCGGAAGGACGGCGAACACCGCCGTGTAGTCGATCTCCGATGCCGTCACACGCGTGTCCCTGCGAGTTACTCCCTCTTCAATCTACAAACTGCCCTGCCCCCGCGCCCGCCGGGCTCCCCATGGGCAGCCCGGGTCGCGGCTGCGTACCCCCAGCCGGCGTCCGCCCTGGCCGGGACCCTTCTCCCTGTGCGGTATCCCGGCCCGATGGTCTCGGCGCCGTCAGGAAGGCCACCGGCCGCCCCGCAGATCAACTCCTGGGGCGTACGCCCCTGCCCTGCCCGACCTCGCCGGTCGGCGAGCGACAGCGTGGCGGGAAGAGGCTTGACTCAGGGCCAGGCGGTGCGGACGGGCGTTGCGGGCCGAGCAGCTGCGCAGCGCACCGAGGAGCCCACCGAGAGCGACACCGCCGGCGTCTGGGAGTGCCGGCCGCAAAGGGTGCGCAGGCCGCCGTCCGCGGAACCGGCCGCGCGATTTGGCGGGGCCGGCCGTAGCCTTCCGCCATGACCGAGACCCTGACGCCGACTCCCGACGATGCCTTCGAGATGCTGCTGGCCGGCAACCACCGGTTCGTGGCCGGCTTGCCCGAGCACCCCAACCAGGACGCCGCACGCCGCGCCGAGACCGCCCCGGCCCAGAGTCCCTTCGCGGTGCTGTTCGGCTGCTCCGATTCCCGGCTGGCCGCGGAGATCATCTTCGACCAGGGGCTCGGGGATCTGTTCGTCGTGCGTAACGCCGGGCAGGTCGTCGCCGCGGAGACGTTGGGAAGTATCGAGTACGGCGTGAGTGTGCTGGACTGCCCGCTGGTCGTGGTGCTGGGCCATGACTCGTGCGGGGCCATCGCAGCTGCCCGCGCCGCCGCCGACGGCGGCCGGGTGCCCGCCGGTATCGTCCGTGACGTTGTCGAGCGTGTGACCCCGAGTGTGCTGGCGGCCCGCGCCGCCGGACGCGAGCAGCCCGAGGAGATCCTGGCCGAGCACATCCGGCACACCGTCGACCTGCTGCTGGAACGCTCCCGCGTGCTGGCGGAGCGAGTGTCCGCCGGCCGACTTGCCGTGGTGGGCCTGTCCTACCGCCTGGCCGACGGCAGTGCACAACTGTTCGCCTCCCACGGCCTGAGCAGGGCTGCTGCCCCCACACGGTGAAACCCGCTGTCGGCCGCCCGGTGTTCAGTGCTACTGGAGGCCGGGTACCGAGGAGGGCCGGGGCCCCGCGGCGCGGCGGAGCCGGTTGGCGATCGCCAGTCCCAGCCCCTCCTCCACCGGCAAGGACGCGACGATCAGGTCGCACCCTTGCCGGTCGAGCTCGCGCAGGAACCCGTACAGCCCGCGCGCATAGGCGGCCATCGAACCCGGGAGAGCCACCACGGCGTGCACCCTCACCGCAGCGTCGGTGAAGGAGGCAGGCAGAAGGACGCCCACCTGGTGCCCCAGCTCCTGCGCCAGCTCCGCCTCGGCGACGACCTTCTCCGGCTCGACGAGGACGACCCGCGCACGCGGCGCGTAGTGCGACGGATGCTGGCCCGGCACCCGAACCCGGCTCGTCGAGGGGACCGCAAGCGGGCACCCCAGCACCGCTTCGAGGTCCTCGCGTGTCACCCCGCCGGGCCGCAGGATGCTCGGGATCGCGCCCGTGGCGTCGACGATGGTCGACTCGACACCGACCTCGCAGGGGCCGCCGTCCAGCACGAAGTCGACCGCCTCGCCGAGCTCGGCACGGACGTGGTCCACGGTGGTGGGGCTGACCGAGCCGAAGCGGTTGGCGGACGGGGCCGTGACACCGCCGCCGAAGGCCGACAGCAGCGCGAGGGCGACGGGGTGATCGGGCACGCGTACGGCCACCGTCTCCAGGCCGCCCGTCGCTTCGAGGGGCACGCGGGAACCGCGTCGCAGGACCAGCGTGAGCGGCCCAGGCCAGAAGTGTTCGGCCAGCAGGCGCGCCGTAGCGGGCACGTCCTGGACCCAGTCGTCCAGCTGCTCCGCGCCGCCGATGTGGACGATCAGCGGGTGGGAGGGGGGTCGCCCTTTGACCTGGAAGATGCGCGCGACGGCGGCGGGGTCCTCGGCGTTGGCGCCCAGACCGTAGACGGTCTCGGTCGGGAGGGCCACCAGACCGCCGTCGCGCAGCACGCCCGCCGCCTTCTCGATATCACTGGTACTTGCCATCACGCTGGCAATCCTCCCACTGTTCCGCTCCCCTCATTTTTTGGGGACCGGTCCATACCCATGGAGCGACGACCCATCGGGCGGCATCGCGGGCAACGCGAGCGGCGGCGTACTCCGTCCCGGCGACGAAGCGCATCATGGGGCCGAACATCGGGGCGGCCAGCGAACCAGCGACGTACAGACCAGGCACGGATGTTTCGAACGTACTGGTCAGCTGAGGGGCCTTGGAGCCGGGCGCGCAGACGATGCGCCGCCGTAGCGTCGGGGTGAGAAACGCAAGCGCGTCGATGTCGAGGCGGTAGCCGGTGGCGGCCGGCACATGGTCAACAGCCAGACCCTCCGAACCACCCGGCCCGGTGAGCTCCAGCCGGGCAGTGGAGCCGGATGCCTCGGCGCGGGTGACTCGGCACGAGGTACGTACCGGCACGACATCCTCGACCGGGTCGCGCAGCCACCAGCCACCCGAGGGCCCCAGCGCTCGGCGGAACACCAGCAGCGGGGCGGCAGCAGGCAGCCGCCGCACCCCGCCCGGTGCCCGGCAGACCGCAGCGAGCATCCAGCCCGTCCCCAGGGGGAAGCGGGCTGCGCGAGCCGCTGTGGCCAGGGCCAGCTCGGCCGCGGAACCGCCCCCCACGGAACAGGCCCGCACCCGACGGACGGGCCAGCGCCTGACCGGCCACCCAAACAGGCCCTCGTCTGTCGGACGGATGTCCTTACTGCGCAAGGTGACAACCGGTTCTGGCACAACTTCCGTGCCGCGCCCGTACGGATGAGGTATCAGGGGTGCTGGCCGTATTCAGGTGTCGGTCGTGCACCGCTCCCTTGTCCAATCCGCTGGAGCAATGTGGGTGGACGCCGCCGCCTTCAGTGAGGGGCCGGGAGCACTACACGTACGGCCCGTCGACAGTGCCTGTTGGTTCCTTTCCGGTGACCCAGATCCGTACGGTCCCGCTGGTTCGTTTGCCACCTAGGTGATCAACCCGCTGGATGGTGTGCTCCTGCGGCCCCACACCGACCCGTCTCGGCTTTACGGGTGTTGCCGGCGGGACGAGTTCAACGGACCGAACTTGCTGTGCGCCCGCTGCAACAGCGAGGTCCGCATCGAGATCTCCGATTGCTGGACCGAGTACGACATCCGACTGTTGAGTATCTTGATCCGATTGACATGGCCTTCGACCACACCGGAGCTCCAGGGCAGGGTAAACCCGGCGCTGACGGCGTCGCGGTCTCGGTCGATGCCGGCGGCGAGGGTGTGGAGGCGCACAGCCGCCACTCGCCGAAGTCGCGACGACACGGGCAAGTAGCTCCGCACAGTGTCTCCGTGGTACCCGGCCACGGAGCCTCCCGCGAAAACCCGTTTGGCAGACGAAGGGCGACCACTGCTACATTTCCACAGGCCGTGCGAGAGATCGAGGAGGTGGTACCCGTGAACGCAGAATCGACATGGGTGCTCCCCTCCGGGGTCACGGTCGGGCGATAGACAGGTCGTCCGGGAGCGCCGTTTAAGTGCACTCCCGAAAGGCACGACCATGCATGTCACTTCCGAGCAGCGCCTCGACGACGGCGTCCTCGAACGCGAATTCACCCTCGGCGAGATCCCCGGCATCCTGTGGACACCCGCATCGGCATCCGCACCGGCGCCGCTGATCCTGCTGGGCCACCCTCCCCTCGGGCTGCGCCAGATGTACCCCCGACTGGTGGCCCGGGCCCGGCACGCTGCGGCGGAGGGCTTCGCCACGGCCACCATCGAGCTCCCCGGAAGCGGCGACCGGCCCCGCTGGCCCGCCGCCGAGCAGGCCCGCGCCGACCTGCGCCGGGCGATCGAGGCCGGCGAGCCGGTCAGCGACGAGATCGTCGACGCCCTCATCCTTCCGCTGATCGAAAAGGCGGTCCCGGAATGGCAGGCCGCCCTGGACGCCCTCCTTTCGCTGCCCGAAATCGGCGGCCCGGTCGGGTACTCGGGGGGACTGATCTCCATCGGCATCCGGCTTTCGGTGGTCGAGCCGCGCATCGTGGCCGCTGGCTTCTTCGCCGGGAGTTTCGTGCCTCGCGCCATGTTCGAGGAGGCCCGGCAGGTCACTGTTCCGCTGCACGTCCTGCTGCAGTGGGACGATGAAGGGAACGACCGGCAGGCGGCCCTGGACCTGTTCGACGCCTTCGGCTCGAGGGAGAAGTCCCTGCACGCCAACATGGGCGGGCACACCGGCGTCCCACAGTTCGCGGCGGAGGCCGCGGCCCGGTTCTTCAGCCGACATCTGAAGTGAGGCCGGGCCGTCAGACCGGCAGCAGACGGTAGCTGACGGCGGCCGGCACGCCGCTCATGGAGGACAGGTCCCGGCCCTGTGCAGCACTCCACACCGAGGGCCCCTGCCGAACTCCCGGCAGGGGCCCGTGCTCCCTGACATCATGCACCGTCCGGCTTCTGCACAACTTCGAGTACCGCCCGAACCGTGTGCAGATGCTGCCGGCTCCACCAGGCCGTGCCGGGCCGCCCTCTGCACCGCCTGGTGATGGTGAGGACGCAGCACACCGGACAGCACCCAGTCATGCCCAGCCACCTCCTCATAGCTGCCAGACGCATTGGCCTTCAAGAGCTGCTGATGGGATGCCGGGCTTGGCGAACAGCGCGGTGGCCCTGGGCCGGTTCGGAACGTAGGGCTGTCACAAACCGGGAGGCCGTCTTGTCTTCGCTGTGGACACTTCCCGATTGGACAAAAACATGAGTGCTGAGCACGCAAACCTGCCCCCAGGCGTTGAGGTGATCGCTACCCTGCCGGAGGCGACGGCCGGGATACCGGCAGGCTCCGAGGCCAGGACCGTCCGGGTCACCCTGTCGCCCGGTGACCCCGGCGCGCCGCCGCACCGGCACCCCGGGCCGCTCTTCGGATACGTGGCCCAGGGCGAGATCCTCTTCGAGCTGGAAGGGCAGCCGCCCCGAGTGCTCAAGGCCGGTGACGCCCTTTTCGAGCCCGGGGGCGACGTGATCCACTACCTGGGGGCCAACAACCTTCCGGACGCGCAGTCGGAGTTGGTGGTGACCATGTTCGCGCCGCCAGGTACCCCGGTTCTGACGGTGGTGAGCGCGGAGGAATTGGCCGAACGACGACACCTACGGTTCACCCAGCCTTGATGATCTCCGGCATTGCGGCTCTCTCTTCCCGCCCTGGTCGAGCAGCAACTGGTGGCCGCCAGGGAGGCTGCGCAGCACAGCCGATAGCGCCCCCGGCGTGTAGATAGGCTCCTGGGCGCGGCAGGCGCGTCATCCAACGCCTTCGGGCGGGTGGGGGATACCCCTACGCCTGCCGCACCTCAGGTACCCTTCGCCTTCCGGCCGGCCGTCCTCTTCACGGCCGTCATCTTCCCCGTGGCCTTCTTGGCCGGCTGCTTCTTCGCGGCGGTCTTCTTCATGGGCTCCGGCAGTCTGCCCCCACATGCCCTGGAGATGAGCCCAGCCCGGCTTGTGCACCCGGCGGCGCGCTGCGCCGACCACCCTGGAGCAGCGTCGCACCAGGGCAATTTCGGACAGGAGGCGAATTCTCGAGCGAGGCGCGGGCCGTCGGCCGCGGCCAGGCGGGCGGAACGGCCGCCTGGCCAGGCCTACAGGAGGGCCGCCCCACGATCCTCCAACTCGCCGACGACTTGGCCATGGAGATGCCCCAGGACCTACCCTCCACGGCCGACCGGAAGCTGCCCCGGGTGGCTGGCCCGCCACCCGCGCACCTGTGGTGGGGCTGAGGAGGCGTCGTTCGTCGCGTTGTTCGAGACGCGGGACAGAAGCTTCATGTCGTCGGGGTCGCTCCGGTGCAGGACGAAGCCTTCGCGAGCGCCAGCAGACTGGGGCCGCACAGGATGACGGACAACCAGGGTGCCGAGTCGACGAACCTCACGGCCGTCCCCCGCCGTTTCCATCGTGCCGTCGCCCCTCACCGGCCGCATGCCGCCGTGATGCGATCCGCGCGGCGGCCCGCTACCGTGAAGCTCCGTTCCGGGCGACCGGGGCGCCGGTACGCCCCGTCCGGGAGCCGCCTGTCCGAAGGCGCCATGACCTGCCGACTCCATGAGAACGTCCAGTTCGACTACGAGATCCGGGTCGCCCTCGGCTCCGCGTGGCGGCAGGGCGCCGATGTGGGCGAGGTGCTGGCGACCGCTGCCGCCGTGGCCGACGGGGACGGGAAGGCGTGGTTCGCCGCCTGGGCGGAGCTGGGACGCAGGGTGCGGGAACAGGCCGAGCGCGGCGCGGCCGAGGAGCGGACGGTCAGCGCCAGGGACGCCTGGCTGCGCGCCGCCGGGTACCTCGGCACGGCCTTGGTGGGCGTCGACGCGGTCGCGGAGCCCGAGAAGCGGCTGGGCGAGGTGTTCCCGGAGCACCGCGCCTGCTTCGACCGGTTCCTGCGATCCTGGGACCCCCCAGCAGAGCCGGTCTCGATCCCGTACGAGGGCACGTCCCTGCCCGGCTATCTCGTCAGCCCGCCAGACGCCTCCGGGCCGCTGCCGACGCTGATCGTCAACAACGGCAGCGACGGCCCGGTCAGCTCCGCCTGGACGCTGCTCGGCGCGCCGGCGGTGGCACGCGGCTGCCGCGCCCTGTTGTTCGACGGCCCGGGTCAGCAGTCGATGCTCTTCGCACAGGGAGTGCCCTTCCGGCCCGACTGGAAGAACGTCGTCACGCCTGTCGTGGGCTTCCTCCTCGCCCGTCCGGACGTCGATCCCCGGCGGATCGCGCTGGCCGGCATCAGCCAGGCCGGTTACTGGGTCCCGCGCGCACTCGCCTTCGAGCACCGGATCGCCGCCGCGGTCGCCGATCCGGGAGTGGTCCGCGTGGTGGACAGCTGATGGCACAATCTGGGCCCGGACCTGCGCGCCCTGTGGGAGTCCGGCGACCGTGAGGCCTTCAACGGCTACATCGAGGAGGGCCTGCGCCAGGACCCCGCGCTCGCCGCGATGTGACGCTGGCGGGCCAAGCCGTACGGCATCGACGCGCCGTTCGACCTGCTGACCGAGGTCGCGCGGTACGACCTCACACCCGTCGTCAACCGGATCACCACTCCCCTGCTGATCACCGACCCGGACGGCGAACACTTCTGGCCGGGCGCCTCGCGGGAGCTGTACGACGCCCTGCCCGGCCCCAAGCGCCTGGTCCGCTTCACCGAGGCGGAGGGCGCCCACCTGCACTGCGAGCCGATGGGCCGCGCCCTGTTCGAACAGCGCGTCTTCGACTGGCTGGACGACCGGCTCGATCTGTAGCAGCGCTCGATGACCCACCGTCGGCGGCCCAGTCGTTCACTTGAGTCGATTCCTGTGCGGGCGATGCGGACGCCGATGCATCGGCTGTTCAGCGATCGCCGCAGATCGCGAACGTCGTAGGCTTTGTCGGCATGCAGTCGCTGGGGCTTCGGCCCGAGGCTGATCAACTTCATTATTAATCCCTAGTGTTGTGTATGTATAGTTCTGTGCATGGAGTTGCTGCGCATGTCCAAGGCTGCGAAGCGTCTCGGGATACACCCGATGACGCTTCGTCAGTGGGCGTTGGACGGCA
>NZ_JBITGJ010000168.1:0-10518 GCF_044456925.1 Streptomyces sp. NPDC050743 | reverse complement strand
GGGTGAAACGGCGGCGCTTCGGCTTTGGCGCGGGATCTTGCCCGGAGGGCTTGGTGCTGGTCATGCGGGAGGTGCTCCTGTCGTGCCCGCCCACAGTATCTGATCATTTCGGGGCGTCTCACCCGACGATGTCAGAGAGGGAGGCTCCGAACGCACGTACGTCTACAGGCTCAGGCAGGCTCTGAGGGAGCAGAGTGACAGCTCCGTGAGCGTGGTCGACGGGGGCTACCTGCTGCACATCCAACGGGACACTGTGGACCTGAACAGGTGCACTCTGCGGATGTTAGAAAAACGTGCCGCTCGGCTCCGGATGGACATGCCGGAACCAGCGGCAGCGTCCCGGCAGCAGGGCCTGCCACGGGCCGAGAGCAGCTCGACCCGGAGTCCGCCGCCTGGGTCCACGCGCTCGAGGGCGGTCGTGGGCCGCGGTACGAGCAGGCCTGCACGCAGCTGCACGAACTGCTGGTGCGGATCGCCATGGACGAAGTTTTCCGCCGGGGTCCTCGTTACCGAATTACCGGGCCCGAGCTGAACGATGTCGCCCACCAGGCGGCCGCCGACGCACTGATGAGGATCACGCACAAAATCCAGGAATTTCGAGGCGACGCCAGGTTCACCACATGGGCCTTCCGATTCGTCGTACTCGAAGTGTCCAGCAAGCTGGGCCGCCATTTCTGGCGGGTTTCAAATACCCGGTTCGACTTGGACGAATGCGCGCAAGTTCCCGACCGCTCCGGTACCGACCCCGTCAGCCGCTCGCAGGCGCGAGAGCTGGTCGAAGCCGCGCGCGACGCAGTCGAGACAGCATTGAGCGCCCGCCAGCGGCAGGTCTTCACCGCCGTCGTCAACGGGGTCCCTCTGGAAACGCTCGCCAGTGAGCCGGGGGCGAACCGTAACGCGCTCTACAAGACGATGTTCGACGCCCGTAAGAAGCTGCGAGCTCAGCTGAGTAGCCAGCGGACATCTCAGCGCTGCGGGCTGATGCAGCGGCGGCGACGCCGGTCCGGGCAGCGCTGACCGAGGGGCTCGCACCGCAGCCGCACACGTCCCGGGGGCCTGGCAGTCGTCTTCCCGGGCCGGACGAGAAAGACAGCGCCGCCAGGAACTCACCTTCCCGAAGGGCCCGAGGTAAGAAATCGCCCCCAGGGCAGGTCAGCGACTCCGAACTCGCGGGTGTGCGGGGCGCCGGGAACAGCGATCCGCAGATCCTGGCGATCGTCGCGGTGGCGGTGCAGTTCCTGCTCACCAGCTTCATCAACAACGTCATGTGAGTCGACATCGACATCCCCGCCGTCGATACGGCCGCGCGCCAGTGAACCGCCGATCGCTTGACCGCCGAAACCCTCGACTGAGCGCCGAAACCATCGACGCGGTCCGCGCACCCAGCCCGGAAGACCCCTCCGAGACCCAACGATCATTCAGGAAAGGCTCGACATGTCTGACAGGCGGCGCCCAGGGGCCCGCTTAGCCGTTCGACGCGAAGTGGTCCGGTCTTTTACTCAGACAATGGTCCACACGTGTGGGCGGACGCGCGCATAGGCTCCGGTCATGACCAGCGGATTTGGCCGCCTGCGTCGCGCCGCCCTCGTAACTGTCTCTGTACCCCCGTCGCCTCCCGTCACGGTTGCCGGCGTGCGGGCGCCGCCGTTCGTGGCGGCCATGCGGGCGACGCCACCCTTGGGCCTTGGCCGGGCGGTCAGGGCACTCGGATCGATAGAGGAGTTGATCACCTTGGACGGACAGGAGCTGCAGAAGATCGCGGGCGCCTGCACTGCGGAACTGCCCGACGCCGACCTGGAGCGTCGTTTCGGCCCCGACTGGGAGGTCTACAAGGTGCGCGGCAAGGTCTTCATGCTCATGACCGACATGCCGGGGCGCCCCGTCGTGATCCTGAAAGCTGATCCGGACGACGCCGCAGCCCTGCGTGAACAGCACGCAACCATTACCCCCGGCTATCACATGAACAAGAGGCACTGGATCACGGTGGACGGCGGGGGCACCATCGACGAGAAACTGGTGAAGGAGCTCGTGATCGACTCCTACCGTCTCGTGGTCGGCGGGCTTCCCAAGTCCGAGCAGCCCGTGGATCCGCACACCTACGGCCGTCGCGCCTGACCTTCGTCATGCCCATCATCGGCGAGAAGCTCCAGGACAGAGCGCGCGACACAGCGCTGGCGCTGGCCAGGGTCAGCCAAGGGCGCCCGTTCACCTGGCAGTTGGACGTCTACAAGGTGGCGGGCAAGGTCTTGCTGATCGTCATGGACGACCCGCACGAACGCAGCGTCACCCTCACGGCGGAACCGGAGTACGGGCGGCTGCTGCAGCACGAACACCCATCGATCACCCCGGGCCTACCAACCAAACCTTCATTACCCAGCACAACTCGGTGTGCATGGTCCGCCGTGTTATTGGGGCGAGCAAGCATGCCGAACTGGCCTCAAGAGGCAGCGGCCGTCTGAGAAGTGTGTCGTGGATAAACGCGCTCGTGGAGCTGCGAACGGGGGCTCAGCTGCGAGCGAAGGATTCGATGTGGTCCAGGGCCATGTCCAGCGCGATGGCCATCGGCTCGGGGCTGTGAGCGCTCTGCGCAAGCACGTAACCACCCTGCAGAGCAGCCAGCAGACCAGTACCCAAGCGCTGTGGGTCCGCGTGCTCGGCGAGTACGCCGAGGACGAGGAGCCGGGTCAGCGTTTCGACGAGCATCCGCCGCCAGGCATCGAATGATGCGTTGAGCGCTTGGCGGGACTGCTCATCGTTGTCGGACAGCTCAATCGACATCGCGCCCAGCGCGCACCCGTACGAGCCGTCCTGCAGCGAGTTGGCCTGGACCAGGGCGTCACGCCAGCGGCGCAGACCGGTGAGGGTCTTCACGCCGCGCAGGCGCTGTTCCTCGCGGGCGAGGACGAACTTCGTCTGCACGTCGATCACGGCGTGGATCAGCGCGAGTTTGTCCTCGAAGTGGTTGTACAACTGCGACTTACTCGTGCCGCTCGCCAGCCGGACGTCATCGAGCGTGGTGGCGTTGACGCCCTTGACATAAAACAGCTTGGCCGCCGAATCAACGATCCGTGAACGGGTCTCCAGGCCGCGTGGCGTGCGGCGAGTAACGCTGGTTCCGGGCACGGTGTCTCCCTCGCGCATGTTACTCAGTGCTGCTCGGCCGCGGAGTGCGTCACAACCGCGGTGGCCTCGATCTCCAGTCGGAGACTGGGCCGGATCAGTTGTGGCACCACTGCGAGCATATCGGCCGGTCGGTGAGAGATGACGTCCTTGCGAACCTTCACGTAGGCGTCGATGTCGTCGCGGTCTGTGAGCCAGGACCGGACCTGGACGATGTCGCTCAGTTCGGCGCACGCACACCGCAGCGCCTCGCACACGTTGTCCGAGGCTTGTCCGGCCTCCTCGGCGAAATCTTCCGGCAGCGGGTTCCGTCCGGCCGCGATGCCGGGGTGCCGGACAGGACGACCTGCATGGCGCCGGCCGGGATCGCGACCGCATTGGAGTAGGTGCCCATGTGGCGCGACACTCTGGCGTCGATGAACTCTGGTGCGGCGGTCATATCGGCGAAAACCTCCCCGTAGGCGGACGCGAGATGGGCGGCAGGCGGATCCCAGAGATCTTGGGTTCGTTTCAGTCCAGCCTAACTTTCAGTTTGGACCAAATGGTCCATCAGGCTCAATCGCCAGGTCTGGGTCGCACTGGCTCGAGGTGGCTTGGACTCGCTCGTGCCGTCCGGCCCCCAATGGCCCACGGCCCAGCCTCCATGTGACTTTGAGCTGCGAATTCACCCATCCGATGCGACATTGACCCGCTTGCATCCAGCGCGGCGGACTCGGGCCGCCCGGGGGAGGGGTTGCGTGAAAGTTTCTGGTCTGTATAGTCCTTATTATGCGGTGTCCGGGATGGCGAAGAGATCCGGAACTCGGCGCCGACGCAGTCACCCCTCGCAATGCAGGTCACCAGGCGCCCGGCGTAACCGACGCCACGGGCCAGGTTGCGGCCGGCGCAGTCAAGACCTGCGCGGAGCTCTGAAGCACTACGAGCCCGACCCGGGCTCGACGACGACTACTCACACCCCGACCGGAGGTCGATTCGCCGTGTCACGACTGAACGTTCCCCCTCTAGAGGATGTGCCCGCCGGCGCGCAGCGGATACTCGACAACGTTGATGCGCAGCTCGGCTTCGTCCCGAACATGTTCAAGACCCTCGCGTCGAACCCGACCGTTCTCGAGGTCGTCACCACTCTGCAAGGCACCTTGAGCAGGGTTCTCGATGCGAAGACCCGGCACAGCATCGCGCTGGCCGTGTCGCAAGCCAACAGCTGCAATTACTGCCTGGCGATACACACCTACGTCGCGACCGAATTCGGCGGCATGTCAGGCGGCGACATCGAGCTCGGCCGCAGCGGGAGCGCGCTCGACCCCAAACGCGCCGCGGCCGCTCGCTTCGCGCAACGGGTGGTGGACAGCCGCGGGCAGGTCAGCGACACCGACCTCGCGGGTGTGCGAGACGCCGGGTACACCGACCCGCAGATCCTGGCGATCGTCGCGGTGGCAGTGCAATTCCTGCTCACCAACTTCATCAACAACGTCAACCAGACCGACCTCGACATCCCCGCCGTCGACTCGGTCGATACGACCGTGGCCCAGTGAACCCGCACCCGGAGCCGACGGCGCCCGGCGCGACACGCGAGAGCGCGATCGAGGATGTGTTCAGCTCCTGGCACGAAGTCGTGCTGGCCCAGGACGCGGACAAGATCGCCGACCTCTACCGGGCATCAGTTGACCTGGGAGCACCCGCGCCAGACACCGCCGGGCGAACAGACCCGCCTCGTCGAGTCCACGGACATCGTCCACGGACTCATCGCGCGTCATCTCGTCTGTTGGGGCTGGGCCGGCTTCAAGAAGCTCCACGCCGCCGCCAACAACACCCACCCACCGGTTGATCGCCGGAACCCTCGACGCGGCCTAGGCACCCGGCCGGCCATCCCCTCACTGACTCAACGATCATTCAGGAAAGGCGCGACATGCCGGGCTCCGAACTCTATGAGAAGTTCATGGCGCTGCACACCCGCGACGGTGGCCTCGTCATGCCGAACGCATGGGACGGCCTCTCGGCGCTGCTGCTGGCCGATGCCGGCTTCGAGGCGATCGCGACATCGTCTGCCGCGATCGCCGCCACGCTCGGCCGCCTCGACGGGCGTCACGAAGTCACCCGCGAAGAGCACCTCGAGCATGCGCGGCTGCTCGGCCGCCTCACCGGGCTGCCCGTCAACGGAGACTTCGAGGACGGTTATGGCGACATGCCTGAAGACGTCGCCGCGACCGTTGAGGCCGCCGTGGAGTCTGGCCTGGCCGGTATCGGAATCGAGGACACCTCGGGCGATCCCGATCAACCGATCCGCGACTTCGACGAAGCAGTCAATCGCGTCCGTAGCGCCGTCGACGCTTCCAAGGGGCGCATCGTCGTTACCGGCCGCACCGACAACTTCATCCAGGGACGGCCCGATCTTGACGACACCATTCGGCGTCTGACGGCCTTCGCTGAGGTCGGCGCGGATGTGGTCTACGCGCCGTTCCCACCCGACCTCGACGCACTCGTCGCGATCGTCACCGCGGTCGCCCCAACACCGGTCAACGTCCTGGTGTCTCCGTCGGACAAGGTGCTGACCGTCGCTGAACTGCAGCAGGCCGGGATCAAGCGCATCAGCTTGGGTCCGTTGCTCTACACCAACGCGATGGGGGCAGCCGAACAGGCCACGAAGGCGCTCCTCGCGGGCGACCTCGCCTCGGCGACGACAGGTATGAGCTTCGCGCGCGTCAACGAACTGCTTGCCCACGGCAAGGACTAGCCCACACACCACGCATCACTGACTCTTCACCTAGCGATTGCAAGAAGAAGGCAGGTTGACATGAACCTCGACAAGCTCATGAACAAGCACCTCACCAGGTACTTCGACCCCAGCAAGACCATCCCGGAGGAGACACTTCAGCAACTGCTGGGGTTCCTGCGCTCGACGCCGTCGTCGACGAATGTACAGCCCAACCACTTCTATGTCCTCGCCACGCCCGAAGGCAAGGAGCGGCTGGCCGCCAACCTGGGCGAACGGTTCCAGGACAACAGCGAGAAGATCCTGAACGCCTCACACACCGTCATCCTCACCACCAGGGCGGATCTTCCCGACAGCCACCTCGAGGCGGTGTTCACCAAGGAGAGGGGCGACGGCCGGTTCCCTGACCCGGCAAAGCAGGCGCTGTGGGAGTCAATGACCCGCGACTTCCTCAACCTGCGCAACTACGGCTACAAGGACCTGAACCACTGGATGGAAAAGCAGACCTACCTGGCAATGGGCCTGACCATGATGGCGGCTGCTGAGCTCGGCGTCGAAGCCATGCCGCTCGAAGGGTTCGACCCGACCAGTGTCGACAAGGCCTTCAAGATCCGCGAAACCGGGCACACCACGACAGTGCTGCTGGCCCTCGGCTACCCCGACCCAACGAAGGTGTACAACAACCCGATTTCGCGCTTCGAAGCCGACCGGCTGTTCACCTTCGTCTAAACATCTCCACCATCGGGAACGGCCGTGGCCGAAGTCCGCAGGCCGGCCCGCGCGATGTCCGTCGCGGGCCGCCGGCGCCCCAATCGCTGGTGGCCCGGATGACCCAACGGCGTCAGCGGACCTCCCACTCGCCCGGCATCGGGTTCTCGACCCGCACCGTGGGGTCGTCGAACGGCTCGGCGAGGAACCGCCGGTGGTAGGCGTCGACGAGATCTGGACCGCGCCAAAGCGGGACTCGATCGCGCCGACGCCGACGCCGACGGCGATCGGGTCGGGCAGCACCTCTCGCAGCGCCTCGACGTCCACGGCGTACCGCTCGTCGAGCGCCGCGGCCTCCGCGGCACGCCCTTGACCTCAACAGGTTCAAGCAGGTGGTGGCGAGAGCGAAGGAGGCGCGGACCGACGGCGACCTGCCGTCAGCGGCAACGCTGCTGTCCGAGGCCCTGGGGATGTGGAACCGGTCGGTCGGACTGAGTGAGAGGACAAAGATCTACTGTGAAGGCGTACGGAATGTCCAGGTCGACACCGCTGCCTGCTTTGGGTTTCCGGCCTGCACCTCCTGGCCGGTCGGACTGAGTGAGAGGACAAAGATCTACTGTGAAGGCGTGCGGAGTATCTGGGGCCGAGAAGGAAGTCGCCCTGCTGGAGTTGCCCGAACCGCCATCTCCCGGGCCCGGTCAGATCCTGGTGGCGGTGGAGGCGGCCGGCGTCGGCCCGTGGGACCAATTACTGAACGGCGCTGGCTGGGACGTCGGCCTGCGCCCCCCGGCGGCGCTGGGAGTGGAGGGCGCGGGCAAGGTGCTGGCCGTCGGCGCGCGTGTCACCGGGTTTGCCGTAGGCGACCGGGTGCTCGCACACGAGGCCCCGCTGCCCGGGGGAAGCGGCTTCTGGGCCGAACGCGTTCTGATCAACGCGGATCACGCGGCAGCCTGCCCACCCGGGCTGGACGCCGTGCACGCGGCGGCACTGCCCGTCAACGGGCTCACCGCGGTGCAGGCCCTGGAGAAGCTGGACCTCAGCCGAGGACAGCGGCTCCTGATCACCAACGGAGGCGGGGCCACCGGAGCCCTGGCCATCCAACTCGCCGCGGCCAAGGGCCTCGAGGTGACCGCGACCGCGTCTGCTGCCGCCGCAGAGCGCCTGCTCGGTCTCGGAGCGATGGAGGTCGTCGACTACCACGACCCGAACTGGTCGGCCAAGGTACGCGGCGGGTTCGACGCCGCCCTCATCATCGCCACCAGCACGGCGGACGCGGCCCTGCCTTTGGTGCGGGACGGCGGCCGACTGTGCTCCCTGACCTCGGACGCGCCTCCGGAGGAACGAGGCATCACGAGTTGGGACCTCTACGTCGAGCCCAACGCCGCGCAGCTTGTCCAGCTGGCGGAGCAGGCCGCCGCGGGAACCTTGAAACTCGCACCGGAACCCCTGCCGCTGAGCGAGGGACCGGCTGCGTTCGCCCGGGTGGTTACCGGACGGGCCGGCGGTAAGAAGATCGTGCTCACCCGAGCATGAGCCGACCGGGCACCGCCGGACTCCGATGCTGGGCCGCGGTGCCCGACAGGCGCGATCAAGAAGTCGTCTGGCTGAGCTGCCCGCATGTCCGGATTCGGGTGACTCATGGCCGGAGCGAGGGAGCGCAGGACACCCGGTGGTTGGCAGTGTGGAAGACGGGCGCACCGTCCATTCGTAACACACCGATATCGGAAGGAGCAGAGGTCATGAGCGAGATCGTCGCAGGGGTCGAGATTCCTGAAACGGCAGCGGTCGCCGAGGCCACCCGCCTCATGCAGGAGATGACCAGCCCCCTCATCTACCACCACTCCCGGCGCGTTTTCGTCTTCGGCGTCATCCATGCTCACAGGATCGGCCTGGAGCCCGACCCGGAGCTTCTCTACCTGTCCGCCATGTTTCACGACCTCGGCCTCCTGACGCCGTTTTCCGACGTTGAACAGCGCTTCGAGGTCGATGGCGCCGACCACGCACGTAAGTTCATGCTCGACCGCGGTTTCCCGGACGCGGCCGCCGACGTGGTGTGGACGGCGATCGCGCTGCACACAACACCTGGAATTCCCGGGCGGATGGGCCCGGAGATCGCCATCACGAATCTGGGGGTTCTGACCGACGTGCTCGGCCTGGGCCTGAACGAGCTGGATCGCAGCCAGGTGGACGAGATCATCGCCGTCCATCCGCGGGGCGACTTTAAGCACGAGTTTTTGCAGGCCTTCGTCGACGGACTCAAGCACCGCCCGGAGACCACGAACGGAACCGTGAACTCGGATGTGCTGGAGCACTTCATTCCCGACTTCCAGCGCACAACCACGGTCGAGCGCATCATGGGCGCTCCCTGGCCGAGCTGATCAAGGCGCCACAAAACGTGATGAGACGTGTGAGTGGTCCTCGTGACGGGCGTCGTCTCGGGCGAGGTGCGGCCTTCGCCGTGCTGGCCTGCGCCAATGTGGTGATGATGGCCACGGCAAGCGCACCGTCACCGATCTATCCGCTGTACCGGGAGCGTTGGGGCCTGTCGGTCACGATGCTGACAGTGATCTTCGCGGTGTATGTCGTGGGTCTGCTCGGCGCCCTGCTGACGGTCGGATCGCTGAGCGACCAGCTGGGTCGCCGCCCGGTGCTGGTCGCCGCCCTTCTGGTGGCGGCGACCAGCGCGGCGATCTTCTGGACGGCCGACGGCGTCGTCCCCCTCCTGACCGCCCGAGTGGTGCAGGGCATCGCCACGGGGACGGCCACCGGCGGTCTTGCCGCCGGACTGGTCGAGCTCTCACCCAGGAGACGTCCGCAGCTGGGGCCCACGACGACAGCGGTGGGCACGAGTATCGGCATGGCCACCGGCGCCGGAGTGGTGGGCCTCCTGGTTCAGTCGACCTCACGCCCCGATGCGTATGTCTTTCCCGTCCTTACGCTGACCTTCGTCGTTCTGGCCGCGGTCGTCCTCACGATCCCTGAGACAGTCGTCCCGCGAGCGATGGGACTGGCGTCGTTGCGACCGAGAGTCCGAGTTCCCCGGGACGTCCGGCCGGAGTTCTTCGCCTCCGTTCCCGCCCTCGTCGCGGGGTGGTCCGTCACGGGTCTGTTCCTCGCGCTCACTCCGTCCCTGGTGAGCAATGTCCTGCATGTGCGGTCCGGTGCTGCGGGCGGGCTCAGCATCGCGGCGCTGTTTCTGGCCAACAGCGTGGGCGGGTTGTGGTCAGTTCGGCATACGGCACGGCTCGCCACCTTGCTGGGGGCGGTCCTCCTGACTCTGGGTGCGTCCGGACTGGCGGTGGCCATCGCTGTCGTGTCGCCGGTCGTATACGTGGGCGGATCGGTCGTCGCGGGGCTGGGCGTTGGCCTGACGTTCAACGGCAACCTCCGCGCCATCAGCGCGGTCACCACCGTGAAGTCGCGGTCGGAGGTCTTCTCGGCCGTCTACGTGATCAGCTATGCGGCGGTGAGTCTTCCGGCCCTCGCGGCCGGGCTCGCGGCGCCCTCATGGGGGCTGGAGACCACGGGCTATCTGTACGTCGGCTTCGTCGGGGCGCTGTCCTTGGGTGCGGCCCTCCACGCCGGACGAGCAGTGCGCTCAGAGGCCCACCGGCGATCCGATACGCACGGGCCGGGGAAGCGGACCTCTCAGCGAACCGTCCCGCTGCTGAGCGCGCTGCACGCCCCACGCCGACACCATTCCCCGAAGCAGCTTGATCAGGACTTACGGCTGCCGTGTCGGAGACGGTCGGCTCGCTTCCGCGGAGCTGTCCTCGAAGATCCCGAGTTCGCGTAGCTACGCTGGATTCTCGCGGTGGAGGAGGTTGCGATCGGTATGGGTGAGGGTGACGGGCACGGGCCCCGACGGTCTGAGCAGGACGACCTGCTCGGAGCCGGATGGGCAAGGCACCGGCCCGCCGTTTTCGGTGTGGCCTACCGGCTTTTGGGGAGTGTGGCCGATGCCGAGGACGTCACCCAGG
>NZ_JBITGJ010000167.1:0-10538 GCF_044456925.1 Streptomyces sp. NPDC050743 | reverse complement strand
CGCACGTAGTCGTGAGTACGGCGCTCGGGCATGCCCGGCATCATCGGCAGCACCGGGGCCGACCGGTCCAGCGCCTGGATCTGCGTCTTCTCGTCCACACACAGCACCAGCGCATGCTCGGGCGGGGCGAGATACAGGCCGACCACATCGCGGACCTTCTCGATGAACTGCGGATCCTTCGAGAGCTTGAAGGTGTCCACCAGGTGCGGCTTGAGGCCGAAGGTCCGCCAGATACGCGTGATGGCCGACTGGGAGAGGCCCACTTCCTTGGCCATCGACCGCGTCGACCAGTGCGTGGCGTCCTTCGGCGTGGTCTCCAGTGTCTTGACGACCACTTCTTCCACCTGGGCGTCGATGATCTTCCGGGGGCCGCCCGGGCGTGGCTCGTCGGTCAGGCCCTCGAGCCGGTCCCGCACAAAGCGGGCCCGCCACTTGCTCACCGTGTGCTCCTCGACGCCGAGCAGGGTGGCAACGTCTCTGTTCAGAGCGCCGGTTGCGCACTCCAGCACGATCCGGCACCGCAGGGCCAGGGCCTGCGAAGACGTCCGACGCCTGGCCCAGCGGCTCAACGTCTCACGCTCGTCATCGGTCAGCACCAGCTCGGCCTTCGGCCGTCCCGTCCTCGCCACCCGGCCATCATGCCGAACCACCGAGGACTTATGCAGCGAATTCCCGACTCAGGACGCTAGGAGCGTGTCCCAGTAATCGGCAACCCGCTTGCGGTTCGTGATCATTCATGCGGGATGATCAGGGTATGCGCGGTGGGGATGGGTTGTTCGAGGTCGAGCCGGGTGAGAAGAAGCAGCCGCAGGGCCGTCCGGCGGCGGTGGACAAGACGTTCCGGGCGTTCGACCCGCATCAGGTCTTGCTGCTGCCGCCGTCGCTGGACGATTGGCTGCCCGAGGACCATCTGGCCCGGTTCGTCGCGGACCTGGTCGATGAGGTACTCGACCTCTCCCCGGTCCTGGCCGACTACACCGAAAAGCGCGGCTACCCGCCCTACGATCCGCGGCTGATGGTGCGGCTGCTGATCTACGGCTACACCACCGGGGTGCGCTCCTCGCGGGCGATCACGCGTAAGTGTGTCGATGACGTCGCGTTCCGGTTCCTGGCCGCCGACCAGGCTCCGGACTTCCGCTCGATCGCCCGGTTCCGCCGCCGCCACCTGGACGCGCTCGCCGGCCTGTTCCTGCAGTCGCTGCACCTGGCGCAGAAACTAGGCATGGTCAAGATAGGCCGCGTCGCGCTGGACGGCACCAAGCTGGAGGCCAGCGCCTCCAAGCACAAGGCGATGAGCTACGGCCGCCTGATCGGGAAGGAAGAGCAGATCGAAGCCGAGATCGCCGGCCTGGAGGCCACGGCCCGGTCCCTGCTGGACGACGCCGAAGCAGTCGATACCGCCGAAGATGCCCGGTTCGGCGTGGACGGCAAAGAGGCCGACCTGCCCGCCGAGCTGGACCGGCGTGAGAAGCGCCTGGCCAGGCTGCAGGCCACCCGCGCGCAGATCGAGGCCGAGGCCGCCGACAAGGCCCGCGCTCACGCCGAGGACACCGAACGCCGCCGTCAGGAGCGCGCCGGGACCAGCGACGAGCGGGCCGTCACCGACGCGGGCGAGCAGGCAGCAGCCAAGGCCCGGCCCAAGCCCAAGGCGCAGGCCAACTTCACCGACCCCGACTCGCGGATCATGAAGAACGGCGACGGCGCCTACATTCAGGCCTACAACGCCCAGGCCGTCGTCGATGAAAAGCATCAGGTCATCACGGCCGCCGACATCACCACCAACGCCTCGGACGCGCTGAACTACACCCCGATGCTCGATCAGTCCGCGCAGAACACCGGCGTCCACCCCAAGCAGGCCCTCGTCGACGCCGGCTACTGCTCGGAGACCAACCTGGAAGCCGCCCAAGAGCGCCACCTCGCCTGCGGCACCGACACGTTCATGGCCACCGGCCGACTCGGCCACGACAAACAGGTCCCGCCCGCACCCCGCAGACGCATCCCCGCCAGCGCCACCCTCAAGGAGCGCATGGCCCGCAAGCTGCGGACCAAGCCCGGCAAGGCCGCCTACAGCCGCCGCAAAGCCATCGTCGAACCCGTCTTCGGCCAGATCATGACCTGCCACAACGGCCGCCAACTCCTCCTGCGAGGCGAGGACGGAACCCGCGGCGAGTGGCGACTGCTGGCCGCCTGCCACAACCTCCGCAAGATCTTCCGACACGCCGGAACCGCAGGACTCGCCGCCCTGGCCGGCTGACCAGCCGGCCACACCGGCCTCAGCGGGCCGAAATCCCCCTCCGACCGACCCGCCCATCGGCCCCACAGGCGCTGACCGGGCGACCACGACCGATCCCGCCCATCACGACCTCCCGGCCAGTTGCCCGTTACCGAGACACGCTCCTAGCCGGTCACCCGCCGCTGAGTTCCGCGTCGAGCACCGCGAACAGCTCGTCGTCACTGGCGTCGTCCAGGGTGGCCGCCGCCGCGTCACCGTCCGCGTCCGGCGCGGTCCGCGACCGCCACCGCTGCACCAGCGACTCCAGGGCTGCCTGGATCGCCTCCTGCTCCTGCGGCGTCGGCGAGGCGCTCGCCAGCAGTGCGTCGAGCCGGCTCATCCGCGCCAGCAGGGCGTCCGCGCCGTCCTCCCGCGCCGGCCGCAGCTCCGCGTCGAGCCGGTCCGCGGCACTCCGCGCGGTGGGGTGGTCGAAGACCAGCGAGCTCGGCAGCGACAGCCCGGTACGCCGGCTCAGACGGTTGCGCACCTCGACGGCGGCCATCGAGTCGAAACCCAGCTCGGAGAACGCCTTGTCGGGGTCGACGGACTCGGCGTCGGAGTGCCCCAGCACCTGCGCCACCTGCTCCCGCACCAGCTCCAGGAGCAGTCGGATCCGGGTCTCGTCGTCCTGCTCGCGCAGTTCGCGAACGAACCGCTCCGGATCGCCGTGCCGGGCGCGCCTGCGCCGCTCCCCCGATCGCCCTTCGCCGCCGTCCTCCGCCTCCGGGAGCGGTTCCCCGGCCACCGGAGCCTCCGGCAAAGGTACGGGCTGCAGGCTCACCGAGTCGGCGTACGCCACCGGTCGCCCGGAAACGGTCGACACGCTCAGGCCTTCCGCCGTGAAGGCCATCCGCAGCGCGGACGGCGACTCGTCCGACTCCCACCGCAGGCCGCGCCACGTGGCACCGACCGGCGCACTTCCCGGCTCGGCCGCCATGTCCACCGCCAGCAGCTGGCACAGGCCGTCCAGCAGCGCAGGGTGGATCCGGTGGCCGTCGTTGTCGACGTCGTCCGGCAGAACGACCTCGACGAACAGCTCACCCTCGCGCTGCCAGGCCGCCTGGACGGTCTGGAACTGCGGCGCGATGCGGTGGCCCTGCCGCGCGAGGCGGTCGTAGAGCTCATCCGGATCCAGGGCCTCGGCTTCTTGTGGGGGCCAGGTGGTGAGGTCGGGGGGGAGGGAGCGGTGCCGGCGGGGGTGGTGGCTGTGGGGGTGGTCGGGGTGGTGGTGGTCGGGGTGGTCGGGGCGGTGGCTGTGGTGGTGAGGGTGCCGGTGGCGTGGGTGGTCCAGGACGTATCCGGGCCCGGCGCCTGCGCCGCCTCCCCGGCCGGGCGGGAGTGAAGCTCACCTCCGCCCGCTCACCGGCAGCCGTCACCTGCACCTGCACCTGCACCTGCACCTGCACCTGCACATCCACCTCCCCCGCCTCCGGCAACACCAACGGCCGGCCCACCACCAACTCACCGATCCCGTCATAACCGGCCACGTCCGCCGCGTGCAGCGCCATGTCCACCAACGCAGCCCCCGGCACCAACACCCGCCCGGCCACCCGATGCCCCGCCAGCCACGCCTGACGCCCCACACCCAGCCGCCCGGTCAACACCGTCGCCACACCATCCGCCGTGGACACCGCCGCCACCAACAACCCATGCCCGGCCTCCCGCAAACCGGCCGCACCCACCCCCACCACACCCGACCCCACCGGAGCCGACAGCCAGTACCGGCGGCGCTGGAAGGGGTAGGTGGGCAGGTCCAGGTGACGGGCGGGGGCGGGGGCGGGCAGGTGCCAGTCCACCGGAACGCCCGTGGTGTGCAGGGTGGCCGCCGCGGTCAACAATGTGGTGGCGGCGGGATCCTCGTGCGGCTTACGGGGGCGGCGCATCAGGGGGGCGAAGACCAGATCGCCGGTCTCCTCGTCCAGGGTCTGGCGGGTCAGCGCGGTCAGCACCGCCTGCGGGCCCACCTCCACGAAACGGGTCACACCCAGCTCCCGGGCGGTACGGACGCCGTCGGCGAAACGCACCGGCTGACGCACATGCCTCACCCAGTACGCCGGGTCCGTCAGCTCCTCTGACACCGGCTGACCGGTGACGTTCGAGACCACCGGGACAGCCGGCTCTCGGTAGGTGAGAGAGGCGACCACCTCGGTGAACGGCTCCAGCATCGGCTCCATCAGCCGGGAGTGGAAGGCGTGCGAGACCGACAACCTCGTCGCCCTTATCTCCCGCTCCTCGGCGCGCGCCTGCACCGTCTCCAGGTCCTCCACCACCGCGGAAACCACCACCGCGGCCGGTGCGTTGGCCGCGGCGATGTCCACCGCCAGGCCGGCGATCAGCACCTCGGCCTGCTCAATGCTGGTGGCCAGGGCGAGCATGCCCCCGCCCGCAGGAAGGGCCTGCATCAACGCCCCCCGCGCCGCCACCAGACGCGCCGCATCCTCCAAGGACAACACCCCGGCCGCATACGCGGCGGAGATCTCACCGATGGGATGCCCGAGCAGCACGTCGGCGGTGATGCCCCAGTGGCGCAGTACGGCCACCAACGCCGCCTGCACGGCGAACAGACCGGCCTGCGTGAACACGATGGCATCCACCAGCGAGGCATCCTGGCCCCAGATCACCTCACGCAGCGGCCGCTCCAGATGGGTATCGAGAGCCGCGCACGCCTGGTCGAACGCCTCCGCGAACACCGGGTTGGCGGCGTGCAGTTCCCGGCCCATGCCCAGCCACTGCGAGCCCTGACCCGTGAACAACCACCCCGTCCGACCAGAGGACACCCGGCCGACAACCGCACCCGTCCCGTCCGACGCAAAGGCGGACAGGGACCCGATCGCCTCCTCACGGGATGCAGCCACGACCACAGCCCGGTGCTCAAGCCCAGCCCGGCCATGCACCAACGCCGAAGCCACCTCCGCGACTTCAACGTCCTCCCGCTGGGACCACCAATCCGCCAGCCGCCCGGCCGACTCGGCCAGCGCCTCCGGCGTACGCGCCGACAAGGCCACCGCCACCGGACCGACCACCGGCTCCGGCCCATCAGCGGACTGCTCGGACTCAGCGGCCTCTTCCAGGATCACATGCGCATTGGTCCCGGAAATACCGAACGAGGACACCGCAGCCCTGCGCGGCCGGTCCCCCACCCCGGCCACCCGCGGGCCTCGGTCAGCAACTCCACCGCACCCGCCGACCAGTCAACTTGCGACGACGGCGCATCCACATGCAGCGTCCGCGGCATCACCCCATGCCGCATCGCCTCCACCAACTTGATCACACCGGCCACACCCGCAGCCGCCTGCGCATGACCCAAATTAGACTTCAGCGAACCCAAATAGAGCGGAACATCCCGGTCCTGCCCATACGTTGCCAGCAGAGCCTGAGCCTCGATCGGATCCCCCAGCCGCGTCCCCGTACCGTGCCCCTCCACCAGATCCACATCCGCCGCCGCCAGACCGCCGTTGGCCAGCGCGGCCCGGATCACCCGCTGCTGCGAAGGACCGTTCGGCGCCGTCAGACCATTGGACGCACCGTCCTGATTGACCGCCGAACCCCGCACCACCGCCAGCACCGGATGACCCAACCGACGCGCATCCGACAACCGCTCGACCAGCAGCAGACCCACACCCTCGGACCACCCGGTCCCGTCGGCCGCGTCCGCGAAGGACTTGCAGCGGCCGTCGGCCGCCAGGCCCCGCTGCCGGCTGAACTCCACGAACGTCTCCGGCGTCGACATCACCGTCACACCACCGACCAGCGCCAGCGAGCACTCACCCGAGCGCAGCGCCTGCGCGGCCAGGTGGAGGGCGACCAGGGACGACGAGCAGGCCGTGTCGATGGTCATCGACGGGCCCTCGAAACCGAAGACGTAGGACACGCGGCCGGAGGCGACGGCTCCGGTTGCGGTGTTGTGGGGGTAGTCGTGGTACATGACGCCGGTGAAGACGCCGGTGTCGCTGCCCTTGAGCGCGACCGGGTCGATGCCTGCGCGCTCGAACACCTCCCAGGACGTCTCCAGCAGCAGCCGCTGTTGCGGGTCCATAATCAGGGCCTCGTTGGGACTGATGTCGAAGAAGTCGCCGTCGAACAGGTCGGCGTCGTGCAGGAAGCCGCCGGTGCCGACGTAGGAGGTGTCCGGCAGGGTGCCGGTCGGGTCCACCAGCCGGGCGCTGTCCCAGCCGCGGTTGCCGATCGCGGTGGTGATGGCCTGGGCGAGGGTGTGGGTGTCAGCGTGCGGTTCTCGACGCCGAGCGCCATATCCCTGGTGCGGCGCACCGGCAGGCTGACGCCCGGCTCCCTGTCGGGCCTGCGCTGGAGCTTCTTCGCCGGCAAGGCGCTCAAGTGCGGCGATGTCGAGGACTGGCACCGGGCGGCGGACCACAGCATCATCGAGAACCTCTACGGCCCCACCGAGCTGACCATCACGATCAGTGCGCACCGGTGGTCGGCGCAGATCTCCGGCGAACTCGCGGTCAACGGGGTCGTCCCGATCGGCGCCGTCCACGAGGGGCATCTGGCCCGGCTGCTGGACGACGACGGCCAGGAGAGCCGGCACAGCGGCGAACTGTGTATCAGCGGCCCGCAGTTGACCCCTGGGTATCTCGATCCTGCGGACGGCGAGGGGCGGTTCTTCGTCGAGGACGGACGCACCTGGTACCGGACCGGCGACCGGGTCGTGCGCACCGCCGACCAGTACAGCTATGTGGGCCGGCTGGACTCGCAGGTGCAGCTCAAGGGACTGCGGGTCGAGCTGGCGGAGGTCGACAACGCGGCGCGCTCCTGTCCGGGGGTGACCGACGCGGTGGCGGTGGCGCGGCCGGCCGACACCTCTTTGGAGCTGGTGGTCTTCTACGCCGGGGAGCGCGTTGCCGCGGCGAGCCTGCTGAAGCATCTGCGGAGCCTGCTGCCGAGCGGCGCGCTGCCGCGCGAGTTCCGGCACGTCGAGTCGTTCCCGCTCAACTCGAACCGGAAGACCGACCGCAGGGAACTGGCCCGGCGGGCCCAACTGCCGCCCCAAGCGGAGGAGTCGGGCCCGTAGCCGGTTTCCGGGACTCAGGAGTGAGGGGCCGCGGGACGCTCGCGGTCCCTCATCGCCTGGCGTTCGGCGATGCGGACGCCGATGCCGTCGAGGACGACGCGCAGGCCGAAGGCCGGGCCGTTGTCGTCGGCGGGGTCGAAGGCGCCGGAGGACATGGCGTCGAGCAGCGCCGGGTAGCGGTCGCCGTGCTTGCGGACCAGCTCGGCGATGGCGCTGCCCCACTGTTCGTTGGACAGGCTGGAGGTGTGACCGGAGGGGGCGTTTCCGGCGTACTGGACCCAGCTGCGCACGTGTCCGTTGACGGCCACGACGGCGTCGGTCTTCTCGCTGCCGCTCAGGGCGGTGTCGCGCAGCGCGGACACCGCGGATTCCAGCCAACCGAGTTCGTTCGGCCCCATGGCCCGGCCGAACGTCGCCGCCAGGACGGCCCACGGGTGGTCGTTGAGGACCATCAGGTAGCAGTGCGCCCAGACCTCGAGCTTGGCGCGCCAGTCGCCGACGGAGTCCTCGAGCACCGGCGGGTCGCCGAGGGCGGCGTCGATCATGAGGCTGACCAGCTCGTTCTTCCCGGGCAGGTAGCGGTACAGCGACATTGTGCTGAAGCCGAGCTCACCGGCCACGCGTTGCATCGACACCGCCGAGAAGCCCTCGCGGTCGGCGATGTCGATCGCGCATTCCACGATGCGCTCGACGGAGAGCGCCGGCTTCGGCCCGCGAGCCGAGCGCTCCTGTCCGCCCCAGAGGAGCTCCAACGTCCTCGAGAAGTCATCGGCTCTGTCCTGTTTCGACACAGACACTCCAGTCGTCGAGCACGGAGCGATTGACCACCCCGCCATTCTGCGTATAGCTTACACAAGTGAGTACGGCATACACAGTTACCGTCCTCGTCCGACCACGCGTTGAACCGGAGACACTCTGATGGTTACCTCCCCCACCGCGCCCCGCCTAGACGCTCCCCCGCAACTGGGGGGCCGCCGTTGGGTGGCACTCGTGGTGATCTGCATGGCCGCGTTGCTGCTGAGCGTCGACCTTACCGTCCTGCAACTCGCCATCCCCTCGCTCATCAAGGACCTCAAACCCACCTCCAGCCAGATCCTGTGGATCGCGGACATCTACGGTCTGGCGCTCTCCGGTCTGCTGGTCACCATGGGCAACATCGGCGACCGGATCGGCCGCAAGAAGCTGCTGCTGGCAGGGTCGTTCTCGTTCGCCGCCGCCTCGGTGCTGTGCGCCTACGCGGACTCGCCCAGCTGGCTCATCTTCGGGCGGGCGCTGCTCGGTGTCGCCGGTGCGACGGTCTACCCGACCACGCTCTCCATCATCCGCAACATCTTCACCGACCCCAAGGAGCGCACCACCGCCGTCGGCATCTGGGCCTCCATGATCAGCGGCGGTATGGCCATCGGGCCCATCGTCGCCGGACCGCTGCTCAACAGCTTCTGGTGGGGCTCGGTCTTCTTGATCAATGTCCCCATCATGGTACTGCTGTTCTCGGTGGCGGTCTTCGTGGTCCCCGAGTCCCGCAGCCCGCTGCCGGGCCGTATCGACCCCGTCAGCGTCGTGCTGTCGGTCATCGGTGTCGTCGGCATCGTCTACGCCATCCAGGAGTCGGTGCACGACGGCTTCACGGACACCCGGGTGCTGACCGCCACGGCCATCGGCGTCGTCGCACTGGTGCTGTTCGCACTCAAGCAGGTCCGCATGGCGCACCCGCTGATCGACGTCAAGCTCTTCACCAACGCGGCGTTCTCCGGGGCCGTGGCGTCGAACACCTTCGCCCTGTTCGCCTTCATCGGTACGACGCTGCTGCTCAGCCAGTACTTCCAGCTGGTGCACCAGTGGTCACCGCTGAAGTCGGGCCTGGCCATGCTGCCCCCGGCCGGCGTGGCGATCGTGGTGGCCCCAATGATCGGCATGCTGGTGCCGAAGATCGGCCGGGCCAAGCTGTGCTGCTTCGGACTCGGCGTGGGCGCCGTCGCCATGGCCTTCTACAGCACCCTGAAGGCCGACACCGGCTACGGCATCGTGATCATCCCCATCATCCTGCAGGCGATCGGCGCCGTGTCGACGTTCACCGTCACCTCGGACACCATCGTCAACAGCGCGCCCAAGGAGCGCTCCGGCGCCGCGTCCGCGCTCGCCACCACCGCGGCCGAGCTGGGCGGCGCGCTGGGCATGGCGGTGCTCGGCACCATCCTCAACAACCGGTACACCCACACGCTGGAACTGCCCCAGGGCACCCCGGCGCAGGTGGCGAGCGCGGCCCGCGACTCCCTCGGCGGAGCCCTCCAGGCCGCCGCCGCACTTCCCGCCAAGACGGCCTCCGCCCTCCTCGACGCGGCCGACGCCGCGTTCATGCGGGGCCTGCACTCCGCCGTCCTGGTCAACGTGGTGCTGCTCGCCGTGGTCGCGATCACGGCACTGATCACGCTGCGCCACGCGCCGGCCACCTATCCCGAGGACTACGAGGAGGAGTTCCCCGGCCTGAGCGAGTACCTGACGAACCACGGGGAAGAAACGGCGGCCGGGCTCGACGGCGGCACCGCGACCACGGCCGCCGCCGCCCGGCAGGGCGACGTTCCCCCGAACGCCGACCTGCGGCCGGGGACCTGACCAGGGGCGCTCAGGCGCGACGTCCCTGTCGGTCCCCATAGACACGGCGACCACGACACCGACGACACAGAAAGCGCGGAACCCCCCATGCCTGTAGGTCGAGTAGTGAGCTTCGACAGCGTTCACGGCTACGGCTTTGTCAGCCACCCCTCAGGCGAGGACGCCTTCATGCACGCCAACGACATCCTCCGCGACCGGCACCTCATCGCTCCAGGGGTGCAGGTCGAGTTCGAGGAGACCGAGAGCGAGCGGGGTCTGCGGGCCGTCAACGTGCGGCCGCTGACCCGGGTGCCGGCCACCCAGGCCGACGGCCCGTGCCAGGACGGCCCGCGGACGGCGTCCCATTCCGCGGCCGGGACGATGACGTCGGCCGAACTCCTGCAGGAGTTCACCGACGTCATCATCTCGGGCGCCCCGTCGGTGACGGCGGCCCAGATCTCCCGGCTGCGGGAGCGACTGCTGACCGTGGCCCGCAGCCACGGCTGGGTGCACGACTGACCCGGCCGTGGCCCGGGGCGAGGACACCCCCTAGAAGTGCACTGAAAATCTTGCAGGTTGGGCGGTTCCGTTGTGGTGGGGCGGCCCGCCCTGCAGTCAGTCGGTGGCTGGGGCGAGGGTCCA
>NZ_JBITGJ010000166.1:0-10936 GCF_044456925.1 Streptomyces sp. NPDC050743 | reverse complement strand
GGTACGTCACCCCGCTCGAAACGAGATCCTTGCTCAGGCAGAACCTCGTCCCGGCAGCGTAAACACCCGCTGTCCAGTTCGCGGGGGGAACTTCATACCTGCAAGCCCGGTCATTCAGGACCGGGTCAAGTTGACTCGCCTTCCTGCCGCTGGCGGTCCTGGACCTGAGTGGCGATGACCGCGGCCTGGATACGCCGCTCGACGCCGAGCTTGGCGAGCAGGCGCGAGATGTGGTTCTTCACCGTCTTCTCGGCCAGGTACAGCCGCTGACCGATCTGTCGGTTGGTCAGCCCCTCTCCGATCAGGGCGAGGATCTCCCGCTCACGTTCCGTCAGGCCCTTGAGCTCGTCCGGCTTCTGCTCCTGCTGCTGACCGCCGCGCAGCCGGGCCATCAGCCTGGTCGTGGCGCTCGGGTCGAGCAGGGACTGTCCGCCGGCCACCGTGCGGACGGCGGACACGAGATCCGAACCCTGGATCTGCTTCAGGACGTAGCCGGCCGCGCCCGCCATGATGGAGTCGAGCAGGGCCTCCTCGTCGTCGAAGGAGGTCAGCATCAGGCAGGTCAGTTCGGGCATCCGGGAGCGCAGTTCCCGGCACACGGTCACGCCGTCGCCGTCGGGCAGGCGGACGTCGAGCACGGCCACCTGCGGGCGCAGCGCGGGGACACGGGCCAAGGCCTGCTCCACCGTGCCGGCCTCGCCGACCACGCTGATGTCCGGCTCGTCGTCCAACAGGTCGCGCACGCCGCGCCGCACCACCTCGTGGTCGTCCAGCAGGAAGACCCGGATCGTGCTGTCCTGCTCGCCGTCCGCCATCGAAGACTCCTTGTCCTGCGTTGTGTACCGATGTCCGCCGGTGGACAGGAGCGACCCTGCCCACCGGGATCTTTCTCGTTTCCGGGCCTGAGGACCAGGGCCGGTCGGCCCCCATTCCGCGTTCGCCACGACAGGTCCTCTGGGCGTGCTGCCGTGCCCGGCGCCGCCGTCGCGGTCCCCGCGCATGGGAGCCGTGCACGCGGACGGGCCGCTCGGCCCTGTCGCCGGGGCCTGAAAGCCCTGGGCCGCACCCGGCACCCGCAGCAGGGTGGAGCCGCTGCCCGACGATCAGAAGGAGCGGAGCACATGACTGCCAGGGACACCGGCACCCACGACAGCACCAGGGCCGTACGGGTGCGGGCGGAGGGCGACGTGGACGAGGAAGCACTCGCATACGTCCGGGCCAAGGTCGACGCGGCTCTCGGCCGGCCGGGACTTCCGGAGGTCACCGGCGAGGTGAGAGTCGCCAGGGCCGCCGCACACCACGTCGAGCGGCCGTGGTCCGCCGGGGCCGAGCTCCGTGTGGGCAGCGCCCGCGTGGTCGTGCACGCGCAGGAGGCGAGCGCCGGCGAACTCGCGGACCGGCTGCAGGACCGGCTGCAGGACCGGCTGCGCGGCCAGGTGGAGACCGCCGTACACCGCGGGGACGGCGCACGCCGGACGGCCACTCCGCCTCCGTGGCGTGGCGGCCCAACCGACGGCGAGCGGCATTAGTGCCATCCGTCCCTGCGGCGTGAGGCGGGTCGGCCCCCCTTCCTGTCACGTCCGGCCCTGCCCCCTGGCATGGCCCGGCTGCGAGGCTGAAGAGGCGCCGGAGCAAGGAGTGCGGCGCGGCTCGGGCGGAGAGGGTGTGGCGTCGTATGGAGCGCGGCTCCACGGCCTCTCCCTCGTGCTCGGTCGAGGAGGGAGGCCCCATGAGGACACACACCGTCGGCGAGATCATGACCAGCGACGTCGTCTGCGCGAGCCGGGAGACGTCGCCCGAGGACGTGCTGCGGCTGCTGCACCGGCACCGCATCCGTGCGCTTCCGGTCGTGGACCACGACGACAAGGTGGTCGGCGTGGTCTCCGGAACCGACCTCGCGCATGGCCTGCCGGCCCGGGCCCGCCGGCTTCCGTTGCCCGTGATGAGGCGCTCGACGCGTGGCTCGGCGGCCACGGCTGTGGGCGAGCTGATGACGACCCCCGCGGTCACGGTTCACCCGGAGCAACGCGTTGCGGATGCGGCACGGGTGATGGAGCGTCATCGGGTCGACCGGCTCCCGGTGGTGGACGAGGAGGACCGCATCATCGGCATCGCCACCCGTCGGGACCTGCTGCGGGCCTTCCTGCGTACGGACGAGGAGATTCGCCGGCAGGTGATCGAGGAGGTGCTGCCCGGCACGCCCGGCCTGCCGTCTGGTGCGGTCACCGTCTCCGTCCGAGAGGGCATGGTCGTGCTGGAAGGGTGCCTCCCCGATCGCGGTGACGTCGCGTCGCTGGTCCGGTCGACCTGGCGGGTGGACGGGGTGGTCGGTGTGCTGAACCACCTGAGGTACGCAGCCGACGACGGCCGATCGCCTGACCGACGGGGTGCGGATGGGGGTGCGCCGGCGCAGTGAGGGTCCGCCCGGCCGTGAAGCAGGGCCGAACGGCCCTGGTGTGAGGAGACCCGGTGCCGTTCCAATGACCTGATCGATCTGTCCGCGGCCGCCGGCTCGCCGACGCCGTGGACAGGCAGCCGCCCGCGCCCTGGAGGACAGCACACATGCCATACCGGCGCACCAGCCGTCGCGACGACGGCCGGGCGCGTGCGAACCCCGCCACGCCGGCCGGAGACACACCGCAGTGAGCAGCGAGTCCGTACGGAAGCCCGCCATGACCATCGACAACCTCCAGACCGTTCCCACCGGACCGCGCCGCAGCGTCGAGCTCGACAGCGACGAAGCGCTGCGGCTGCTGGGCAGCGTTTCCTTCGGCAGGGTCGTCTTCACCCGCCAGGCGCTGCCCACCGTCCGCCCGGTCAACCACCTCCTGGACGGCGGCGACATCGTCATCCGCACCCATGAAGGCGCGGCCCTGACCTCGCGCACCCGGCAGGCGGGCGCCCCCGGCGTCGTCGTCGCCTACGAGGCCGACGCCATCGACCCGCACACCCACCTGGGTTGGAGCGTGGTCGTGACCGGCTACGCCCACCTCGTGACCGATCCCCATGAACTGGCCCGTTACCAGGCACTGCTCCACCCCTGGGTGAACCAGACCATGGACTATGCGGTGCGCATCCACCCCGACCTGATCACCGGCGTCCGGCTCACCGCGGCCGAGGAGCCCGGAGCCGCCTGAGCATGACGGCAGCGGGCTGGTCTCACGCGGAGAGGTGCGAGCCGTGGATGGTGCGGCCGGCGAGGAGTTCACGCCCGGTGACCAGTTCGGGCTCGATGCGCACGAACACCTCCTCGGGTGCGGGCACCCAGGAACACAGGCCGATCCGTTCCAGGCGTTGCCGCTCGGCCTCGTCGGTCACGACCTCGGCGCGGCCTGTGACGACCACGCTCCAGCCGGCCTGCGCGACGGCGTTGACCGCGTCCGCCTCGAAGGCCACGACCGCGCCGTCGACCGCGCGAGCCGATTCCGAAGCCGCCGCGGTGCGCAGCACCACCGCGCCGTCGTCGTCCAGGCGGAAATTGACCGGCAGGACGGCGGGCAGCGCCTTGCGCGTGTAGACGATCCGACCGACGGGAACCGTCGCCAGCAGGCGCAGGCACTCCTCGCGACCGAGTTCGCGGAAACCATCGTTCGGATACATGAGCTGGCCCGTCTCTCGCCGAGTTGCGGATTTGCGCTCCATGCTGACCCGGGTGACGGCTGCGGATGAGGGGCCACCGGTCCCTTCCGCGCCGGAGAACGGCCGTAGGAAGGACACCACGAAAGGGACCAACCGCCCTTTCTCGTCGTCCATGGCCCGGACCGTCTCACCGGTCGGCCCCTTCGGCCCTCGGCCTGCGGCTGGTCGGCCCATGTCACGGTACGGCGCGTGCTGCCACCGTCCTGGTCTGAGGACGAGGAGGGGTGGAGAGATGCGCGACGACAAGCCGGCCGGCAGCAGGCCCAAGCGCACGAGGCTGCCGCTGTGGCGGTGGCGGAGCAATCCGATCCGACGGCGTGACGATGTCCTGGAGGCATGGCTCCTGCTCGCCATGTGGCTGCTCGTCCTGGTGGGCGGATCGGTGGCCGGCGCGCTGACCGCCCACGCCGCCGACCGGTCGTTCGCCCGGCAGCGCGCCGAGCGAACCCTTGTCCACGCCGTTCTCCTGACCGGTGTCCCGTACACGGCGGTGTCGGGGACGGGCCGGGACCTGGTCTCGGCGAAGGTCCGCTGGACGGCCTCCGACGGCTCCACCCGCACCGGCACGACGCGAGTGGACAGCGGGCGGAAGGCAGGCTCCACGCTCACCGTCTGGATCGATCACCACGGGAAGCCGAGCGCCCGGCCACCGGCTCCCGGCAAGGCGGCTGTCGAGGCGGGATGCCTGGGGGCCTCGGCCGCCCTTGCGCTGAGCGGGTTGGTGTTCGCCGTCGGGAGCGCCGGACGGTGGTGGCTCGACCGGCGGCGCATGGAGCGATGGGACGCGGAGTGGGACCTGGTCGGCCCGCGGTGGGGGCACATGACGAGCTGACCTCGTGTTGTCCGGAACATGTCTGGTTCCAGGCCGTGTTCCCCCGCGCCGGCCGCACGCGGGTGGACTCAGTCCGACATCGGATCCGCATGCGTCGACTGCCCCTTCGGTGTGCGGAGCAGGCGCAGGCCGACGAGGCTCTGGAGTGTCATCGCGGCGGCTGCCGCGGCGGTGACGGCGAAGCCACCGCGCGGCCCGAGTGAGTCGATCGCCCAGCCGGAGAGGGCCGCAGAGGCGGCCGAGCCCGCCGCGCCGGCAGAGCCGAGCCAGGAGAACGCCTGGGTCAGGACGGCCTGGTGGACGTTCGCCTCGGTGAGCACGGGCAAGAGCACCAGAAGGGGTGGGATCGTGGCACCGGTCAGGATCACGACCAGTGCGACCCCGAGCGGTGAGCCGACCGTGAGCAACAGCAGCGTGCCGAGCAGCAGCACACCGGTCGCCGCCGGCAGTTGTACCGGGGCTGTGGCACGCCACCGGCGCAGCCCGTAGAGCCATCCGGCCAGTAGTCCGCTGCAGTTGGACACGGCGAAGACCGGGGCCGCGGCGCCCGGTGCGCCGTGCTCCACCACGAAGGCGGTCACCGACACCTGCAGGGCGCCGAAGAAGACGCCGAGAGCGAGATTGAGACCCATCAGTACGACGACCGGGCTACGCAGCAACGACCGGTCCTTACGGGCGTGCGCGGCGCCGTCGGTCGCCGGCGTGGGCGCGCTGCCGCGCTGCGCCGCGAGGACCAGACCGCCGACCACCGACAGGGAGGCGGCCAGCACCGTGCCGGCCAGGGGATGTCCGGCCGCGGCGAGCGCGCTGACCGACGTCGGGCCCACGAGGTAGCCCACCGCGTTGCTGACGGACTCCAGCGCGAAAGCGGCGGGTAGTTCCGCCGCTCGGCTGGTGCGCAGCAGTGCCGCCCAGCGTGCCGCGGACATCGCACCGAGCTGGGGAACGCTGGCCCCGACCAGCACGCCGCCCAGGGCCAGGAGGGCGTCGGAGGCATCCGCGACGACCAGGGACACGAGGACGGCCACCGCAAGGGCGTGGGCCAGCAGTGCGGGCGGCAGGACCCGGGTCTGCCCGAACCGGTCCACGAGCCGGGCCAGTTGCGGCGCCCCGAGCGCTTCGGCCACCGCGAACCCACCGCTGACCAGGCCGGCCGCGGTGAAGGTGCCGGTGTGGCCGTGCACGAGCCAGACGATGCTGAGGCTGGTCATCGCGACGCCGACGCGTCCGAGCGATGCCGGCAGGAAGAAGGCTGCGGCGCCCGGGGTACGCAGCAGGGAACGGTAGTTCGCCGACGGCACGGCGAGCCCTTTTCGCTGCCCGGTGGGACGGCGCTCCTGGGTCGTCGGTGCCCGGAAGTACCGACCCGTGGTCGCCGCCTGGAACCGTCCAGTGCTGGCGCGGAGAGGGGGCACGCGCCCCGCACCGACTCCATCACCGGGCAGAAATCTCGATGTTGTCGTTGCCGGCTGGCAATCGCGGACATTTTCGCGGCCGGGGCCGGCGATTGTCCATCGGAAAATCGCTGTCCGGCCGTCGGACCACGGTGATAGACAGCTGGAGTGGAAGAGACCCCCGAGTTCCCGTTCTGTTGCGGCTGATCGACGAACGGTCGACCGCCTTCCGCGCCGCGGTCATGTCCGCGCCCGACCTCGGACTGCGGGTGCCGACCTGCCCCGAGTGGGCGCTGCTGGATCTGGTGCGGCACCTGGGCACGGTGCACCGCTTCTGGGCCGCCACCGTCGCCGCGGGGCCCGCCGACGCTTGCCCGGCCCGGACCGCTTCGGAGGACACCCCGGCCGCGCCCCGGGAGCGCGAGGCCCTGCTGTGCTGGTCGGCCGAGTCGACGGAGCAGCTGCTGAGCGCACTGCGGGAGTCCGGCCCGGACCGCGGCTGCTGGACGTGGTGGGGCCCGTCGGAGTCGCCGCAGACCTGCGGTGCCGTCGCCCGGCACCGGGTCCAGGAGGTCGCGGTGCACACCACGACGCCCAGATCACCCTGGGCGCCGCGCTGCCGCTGCGGGAGGAGGCGGCACTCGACGGTGTCGACGAGTTTCTGTCCACCTGCTGCGCATGGACGGCTGCCTGGCCGCACGAGCCCGCTGCCGTCGACTTCCACGCCACCGAGGGCCGCTCCTGGCGCCTCTCGCTCTCCGCCGACGGCGGACGGACCACCCGTCTGTCCGCGCCCGGCACGATGCCCGCCACCGAGGCCGACGAGGCCCCGGACGCGGCCACCGTCTCTGCCCGGGGTACGGCCGGTGAGCTGGTCCTCGCCCTGTACGGCCGTATTCCGGTGGACTCCCTGAAGCTCGACGGCGACCGCCGTCTGTTCGACCTGCTCCAGGCCTGGGAGCCGGAGGGGTAGGACTCGCGAGGATGCGCCGGCTCCGCGTCCCGAGGGCATGCCTTCCAATGCCTCGCCCGTTCCGGCGCCTACCTCATCACCGCACTTCGAAGCCGCCCCGCCCGTCGAACCGTACCTCCCGGACGTCGTCGAATCCGTCCGCCGTGGAGGGTTCGCGCAGCCGCTTCAGCGTGGCGAGGACGCCGACATCCGGGACTCGGTCACGGCCCTCACGTGCGGCGTTGCGTCGCAGCGAGCCGGTCACGTCGGGCGGGAACCAGTAGGCCGTGACCGTCGCCCCGTACGTGTGGGCCAGCTCCACCAGCGGGCCCCACTCCTGTGGCGAGGGGTTGGTGTTGTCCACCGCCACCGGCCGCCGCGCCACCAGGTGCTCCTCCACCAGTCGCATCTGCCGCCGCTGCTTGTTCTTGGCGCCCCTCGGAAACAGGTCCTTGCTGACCAGCGCGTACCGGCCGGACAGACACCGCGAGTAGAAGGTGGTCTTTCCGGCAGCCTGCAGCCCGACCAGCACGGCCACGTCCATGTCGATCGCCATGACCGCCACGATGCCATGTGCCCGGTGGACAGCCGGCACCCGTCACGGTGCCTGCCGACGGCGGCCGGTCTCTTCCTCGCCTTCCGGCTCGCCCTTGGTCCCTTCGGCGGCCTCGACGCCTTCCAGCGGGTTGCCCGCCGTCGTACCGCGCTCCGGCTGGTAGCCCTCTTTCGCACTCGCCGTACCCGGCAGTGACCGCTCCCGCGCCTGGCTCTCGGAGCCCGAGTGCGCCCCGGGCTCTTCTTCGCCGCGCGCCCGGTCGTAGCGGTCCCCGTGGTGGTTCTTCTGGCCGGTCATGCCCGCCCTCCCATCAGGGTCGGAGCAGCTTGCAGGTGTGCAGGGTTCCCTGTGACACGCGCCGGAAACGGCCACGCTCAAGGACCGGTCGTGGGAGTCAGGCGCAGAATCGCCTCTGCTGTGGCCGTGGGGGCTTCGCGGGGTGGGAAGTGGCCGACGTCGGGCAGCAGGATGCGCTGGTAGTGCTCGGCGAACAGGTCGTCCTTGCCTTCCGTGGTCTCGGCGAGGTTGTCGCCGTCACGTTCGCCGTGCAGGACGAGGGACGGGACCCGGACCGGTGGCGGCTCGGCGAGGCGGTGCTCGAGGTCCTGGTAGGCCGGGTCACCGGGAGCCTCGCCCCAGCGGTGCAGATAGGCGTGGGCGCTGATCTCGGCCCAGTCGGGGTTGTCCCAGGCCGTGGCCGCTTGATCGAAGTCGGCGTCGGCGATCTCCCACCCCGGTGACCACGTCGTCCACAGGTACCGGCAGAAGCCGCGACGGTCGCGCTCCAGCATCTCGCGGCCCCGGGCGGTGGCGACGTACCACTCGTACCAGTAGGCATGCGCGAGCGGGTACGGCACCTCGCTGTCGGGGCGGTTGGTCGAGTAGCCCGCCGAGATCGCGATCAGTGCGCGGATGCGTTCGGGAAACAGCGCACCGACGACGTATCCGGCCCGGGCTCCCCAGTCGTGGCCGGCCACCACGACATCGTGCAGGTCCAACGCCTCGATGAAGTCGGCCAGATCCCGGCCGAGCGCGCCGATCTGCCCGCTGCGCGGGCGGTCGGGGAACGGAAGCGGGTGGGACCGAAGCCCCGCAGGTACGGCCGGTACACCCGGCAGCCGGCCTGGTGCAGACCCGGCAGCACCGCCTCCCAGCAGTGGATGTCGTCCGGCCAGCCGTGGACGGCCACCACCGTCTGCCCCCGTGCCGGGCCGCTGACGTCGTAGGCGATCCGCAGGGCCGCGGTCTCCGCGTACTCGTACATCCGCACACGAGTGGCCGCGGGCCCGGCAGCTGAAACACTCCCGTGCGGCGCGCTGTTCGGAAGACCTGGACGAGGGTCGACGGGCGCACGAAGCCCTCTGGAACCGTCGCGGTGTCGCGGAGACCGGCCGGGGTACGCGTCGTGGGTCCGAGCCGCACAGCCCGGATTTCGTACGAGGGGAGCGAACCGTCATGCCCCGTCCGGCCGGCGATCGGCGCGCGTCCGGCGGACGACTGCGGGAACGGCCGCCGGCAGGCCAGTTGCCGTCGTACCTGCCACACCCGCTGGAGACGGCGGTGCGGCGTCCGGGCTGGGGAATGGCGATCGGAGCGCTGTGCGTGTCGGCCTCGGCCGTCCTGCTCGACCTGGCGCACACCACGCCCGGAACGGCCTCGTTCTACCGGTGCGTCCTCGCGCTGCCCGCCCTGCTGGCGCTGGCCGGTGCGGAGCATCGGCGCGAGGGTGCCCCGCCGCGCCGGCGGTACGCGCTCGCGTTCGCGGCAGGCGTGCTGTTCGCCGGGGACATGCTGCTGTGGACGCAGGCCATCGCGGAGGTGGGTGCCGGGCTGTCGACGGTCCTGGTGAACGTGCAGGTGGTCCTGGTGCCGTTGATCGCCTGGGCGGTCGACCGGGAGCCCGTGCCCGCCCGGTTCCTGGGGTGGCTGCCGCTGCTGCTCATGGGCGTCGTCCTGACGGGCCGCGTCCTGGACCAGCGCGTGTCGGTCGGCACCGACCCGCGCTGGGGCACCGTGCACGCCGTACTGGCGGCCGTGTGCTACTCCGGATTCCTGTATTTGCTGCGGCGCGGCGGCCACCGCGGGCAGGTGCGGCAGACGTACACGGCGGTCATCGCCTCGGCCCCGGTGGTGTCGCTGCTCGGCGGACTGGCGTGGTACGGGTTCGACAGCACGCCCGGCTGGCGGGTGCTGGGCTGGCTGCTGGCGGTCGCGGTCACCAGCCAGGTCGTGGGCTGGCTGCTGGTCGCGACCGCCTCCCCGAAACTGGCCAGTCACGTCGGCGCGATCCTGCGCCTGCTCACACCGGTGGGCGCGGTGGCGCTGGGCGCCGTGGTCCTGGGCGAGCGCCCCACACCGCTGCAACTCGCCAGCTGCGCACTGATCCTGATCAGCGCCTACTTCACCACCGCCCGCAAGCCCCCGGCGGAGAACGCCCCGGGCGGGAGGACGGCACGGCGGCCGGGCGGCTCGCGCCCCGAGGAGGCCCGGACCTCCCCGCGCCCGGGGCGAGGCGCGGACACAGAGGGCTGAACGCCGTCCGTCCATCACGGCGGCCGGTCACGTCGCACGCTCGGATCGCGGGCGGGCCCGTCCTAGCCTCGGGGCATGCTGATCGAACACCGTGGGAAACGGCCGGTGGTTCCCGCCTCGGCCTATGTGGCTCCGTCGGCCGTACTGTGCGGCGCGGTGGTGCTGGGCGAGCGGACGCGTGTGCTGCACGGTGCCGTCCTCACCGCCGAGGACGGCGAGGTGCGCACCGGCCGGGACGTGGTGGTCATGGAGAACGCCCTGGTCCGGGGCAGGGCGAACCATCCGGCGCTGCTGGGTGACGCGGTGCTGATCGGACCGCACGCCCATGTCAACGGGGCGACCGTGGAGGACGAGGTCTTCGCGGCGACGGGGGTGTCGATGTTCCCTGGGGCCGTGGCCGGAGCACGTTCGGAGCTGCGGATCAACAGCGTGCTCCACGTGAACTCCAGGCTGCGCCCGGACACCGTCGTACCCATCGGCTGGATCGCGGCCGGCGATCCGGCCGAGCTGTTCTCCCCGGACCGGCACGCCGAGTTGTGGGAGGAGCAGCAGCGCCTAGACTTCCCCGGCACCGTCTACGGCGTCCCACGGGGCACGTCCATGCGCACCGTCATGGCCCGCCAGGCCGACTTCTACGGGGCCCACCGGGACGACCGGCCCCTCTCCGGCTGACCGGTCGAACCCCTGGGAGGCGATCGCCCCCTGGAAATGGATGCGTTGCCCGGGGGTACGCAGCCCGGGTGGCCGGTGCCGCGGTGAGTCTGTTGCGGCGTACGGTGCCCGGGGCCGGGAGAGCCGGCTCTCCGCGCACGGTACTGGTCGTGATGTGCGTCGGCTACTTTCTGGCTGCTCGACGTGACCATCTTGAAGGCTCCCCTCCCTGAAGGACTCCGTTGGGAAATCCGTGAAACGGTGATGGTGAGTGTGCGGGGCTGTCATGATCGGCATGTTTGTCGATCGAGGGTGGGGTTGTATGTCGCTGGAGCCGCGGGCTGATCGCGGGGTGCCGGAGCTGACTGCGCGGGTGGTGC
>NZ_JBITGJ010000165.1:0-11047 GCF_044456925.1 Streptomyces sp. NPDC050743 | reverse complement strand
CGCACGTAGTCGTGAGTACGGCGCTCGGGCATGCCCGGCATCATCGGCAGCACCGGGGCCGACCGGTCCAGCGCCTGGATCTGCGTCTTCTCGTCACCGTGACTTCGAGCCCTTACTCCCCGGGCTGGGACGATCTCCGGGCCGCTGAAGCCACCGATCACCAGGCCCCGCTCCGGCCACCGTCCCGCCGTCCGGCCAACCCGACCGCGTCCTGGCGCTTGCGCCGAGTGGACACACACTGCCGTGGCCAAGGCGAGGAAGGCCAGCGTGCCGAGGGGACGGCGACGGGCAGCTCGCGCTGAAGAGCGACATCTGCTGGCGCTTGTGCCAGCCGGTCAACGGTTACCTTCGCCACTTCGACACTTCCATACGACGTATGGTAACAATGAAAGCGCGCTTCCATACGGCGTATGGAACTGCTCGCTCGGATCACACCGGGCGTCATACATCGCCTGGCAGAACCGCCGTTGGCGCAGATCATCCCCTCGGGAAGGAAAGATCATGAACAAGCTCGCGAAGCGCATCGCCCTCACTGTCTCCTCCGTCGCGGTCGCCGGTGCTGCCGTTCTCGGTGCCGGTGGCACCGCTTCGGCCGCGCCCCTTGCGTCCACGCACGCCCCGCACTCGACCGACGGGGCCGTGGCCGCTGATTTCAGTTGGGACCACGGTGTCGGCTACCTGCTCGAGCGGGGCTACTCCTGCGACGAGACCCGCGGCTGGCACCAGGACCGCCACGGCAGCGATTCGACCCGGCACGACTGCGACGGGCTCTACTACCGCGATGGCCACTTCTACCGCTGGGAGGGCGAGGGACACGGCTGGACGTCCGACAGGTCCTACCGTCACGACGGGGACCGCTGCGAGCACGACGGCGGGGGCAGGCACCACCATGACCTGAGCCACGACGACCGGTGAGACGGGTATCGGCCATGTGCGCAAGCAGATCCGCTCGCCCCTGTCTCCGCCGGCGGCGGGGATCCGACTGGCGGCCGGGGGGCGGCGTCCCCGACCGCAGGCCGAGTGAGTGCAGCGCCACTCCTCATGCGGTGCGCCGGTGCCATCCGGCACCCGCGCCCTGCTGTACCGCCTCCGCCCGCGCTGCCTCTTCGCCACAGGCCGGTGTGAGGCACCGCCGAGCCACACCCGGGAGCGGAAGCCGATGAAGAAGTCCTTGAAGGGCGTAGAACGGCGGGTTGCCGTGCAGCTGGTCGTCTCGCACGCCTGCTCGTTGCCCCTCTGCGTACGTCTGCGCTACGAGCCCGCTGATCCCTATGTCGTCCGTGCCGCCTTCTTCGTCGACTGCGACGAGCCGGCCGAATGGGTCCTGGGGCGGGATCTTCTGGCTGACGGTCTGGAGGGTTCCGCAGGCCACGCGGAGGTCCGGATCTGGTCGGCCGCAGGGCGGGGTGACGAGTCGATCTACATCGCCCTCGGGTCTTCCGCAGGTACCGCCTTGCTCGAGGTCCCCGTGCAGGACATCTCGTCCTTCCTGCAGGACACCCAGGCTCTGGTGCCACGGGGTACCGAGTCCGGACTCATCGACTGGGATGCCGAACTGGCACACCTCCTCCCCCGAGACTGACCGCCGACCATCCATGCTCAGAAGTAAAGGAACCACTGGCATGTCCCAGTACCAGCTTCGCGTCTACACCCTGCGCAGCTCCGACGCGCTCGCCGCCTACGAGAAAATCTGGGCCCAGCACATTCCCGGTATGGCCAAGCACCGGATCACCACCCACGGCGTCTGGACGGTGCCCGCGGCGCCGGGAAGCGACACTCCCCGGCTGTACGCCCTCGTTTCCTACAAGGACGCCGACGACGTGCGGGAGCGGCTGGAGGCGTATCTGTCGAGTCCTGAATTCCGCGCGGACATGGAGGGCTTCGACATCAGCCAGATCGTCGGCCTCGACGAGACCCTGCTGACGCCCACCGTGGACTCTCCCTTGCGCTGACGGTCGGCCTGCGACGAGTGACGCGGCCGGAAGGGCCGGCATCCGGCGACCCTGCGATGGTGGTTCCGGTGTCGTCGACCGGCGACCCACCAGTGGTGGCCCTTGCCGGCATCGATACCGATCCATGAGCAGGGCACCTGTGTGGTCATGTGCGTCTCCTCGGACTCGGACAGCGTGCCGTTCCGCTCCAAGGACGGCTCTGCCCTGCGTGACCGGGCCTCGGCAACCGCGGCCGGCGTCGAGGTGGGGACCGTGACGAGTCGGTTCACTACCACCACAACCGGTTCAGCGTCGATCGCTGAGACAAAGGGCGCCCTTTGTCCGGCAACCACCGTTGGCCACATCTCCGTGATGGCCCCGGCCGGCAGTGGTGGCCTCGACTGCTCCCGTCGGCCGGGCACCCTGGCGACGGCACGAAGAACTGCTCCTGCGGGTGTCCTCGTGCCGACCGCCACCGGTCCTCGCAGTAACCGCGTCTCTGTGCAGCCCCTTTGAATCCGACGACAGCCCTTCCGATGGCCCTCCCCGGATGGCTCGAAGCACCAGGAGTAAGACCCGATGAAGTCATTGAGAACTGTGATCCAGGGGCTGCCTGTGAAGCTTGTCGGCGTGCATGCGACGTCCTTGCCCATGATCATGAATCTGCGGTACGAGCCGAGTGATCCCTATGTGGTCCATACCGCATTCACCACCGATGTCGACAGCGACGAGCCGGTGGAATGGATCATCGGGCGCGATTTGCTGATCGACGGCCTGGAGGGCCCCGCCGGCGAGGGAGACGTTCGCATATGGCCCACCGGCGAGGAGGGCTGCCGCGACTTGTACATCCTTCTCAACCCGCCGTCCGGTACGGCCCTGCTCAAGGCCCCAGCGCAGGAAGTCAAGGCGTTCCTGCAGGAAACGGAGGCAGTGGTGCCCCGGGGGGCCGAGCTCGGCCACAGCGACTTCGACCGCTTGCTGGCGCACTTCCTCGCCGAAGGGTGAGTCCTGGCATGGTGTGACCTGAGGCAGGCACACGGACGTCTGCGCCTCGGTGTTCACTGCCATGGTGAGTGGATGTCCGCAGTCGTGGCGTCGAGGGCGGCCGGGCCGAAGCCGGCCTCGGTCAGGATGTTCGCCGCGACTCCGCGGCCGACCCGCCCCGATGAGACCAGCCGCCACGCGGCAACCCGCTACCTGCGTCGCATCGCCCACCTTCCCGCGCTCCGTAGCTCGCCGCTCGTCGGCAGGCTCTGCCGCAGGGACGGAGCGGTCAGCCGGAGTGCCGGCCGAGCCTGCTGAACTGCTCGACTCATGGACTCCTACTGGGACGGGCGGCTGCCCGATGAACAGTTCTCGCTTGGGTGAGCGGCATCAACGCCGACCGTGCGCACGCTGGGCCCCGCTCCCTGAACCCTGATGGGCTGTACACGTCGGTGCAGCGTAACGTCGTCTTGTGGACTTCCCTGCGGACACTCTCGTGTCCCGTGCCGCGCGTGAGGTCAGCCTGCGGGCAGACCAGTTGATCCATGACGTCGAGCGGTGCCTGCAGCGTGGAGTCCCCGAGGTCTGGGAAGACCCCGACGTCGCCCGCATGACGGCAGAGAACGTCACCGAACATGTTCTCGCGGCGTTGGCCGGCCTGGTACACGGCATCGAGCCGGACCAGATCGAAACGCCGGCCGCAGACCCGGACCGCGCGCGCCGACTTGCTCGGCACGGGACGCCCGTCAGCGTGATGCTGCGGTCCTTCCGGCTGGGGCAAGGTGTCATGCTCGACCGGCTACTCGAAGAGATGCCCCGGCTGACCGACGACGCCGAGTTGATCAGTGCGGCGGCGCGCAAGCTGATCGCGACGATGGCCGGTTACGTCGATCGCATGTCGGAACAGGGCGTGGCGGTCTACCAGCGGGAACGGGACCGGCGGCTGCAGTGGCGGCTGTCGATGGTGAACGAGGCGGGCAGGCGCATCGGCACCACGCTGGACATCGCCCGCACAGCCCAGGAGCTGGCGGACCTCGCCACCGAGAATTTCGCCGACCTCGTCACCGTCGACCTGCTCGACTCCGTGCTGCGCGAAAATGACGGCCCTGTGAGCGGCCTTCCGACGCTCCGGCGGGTCGCTCAACGATCAGTGGTGGAGGGCGACCCGGCATTGACGATCCGACCGGAGCAGCTTCACGTCAGCCCGCGCGGTTCACCGTCGGCTCGCGCCCTCGACACCGGTCAGCCCTCCCGGCACACCGGCCCGCCGGCGCCCCGTGACGCCGGCGACGCCGACGACCACCGGACCCACTCGACGCTGGTGGTGCCGCTGCGGGCCCGAGACTCCACCCTGGGCGTCGCGCACTTCGTCCGGCACCGCAACCCCGACCCCTTCGACGACGAGGACCTGCTCCTCGCGCAGGAGATCGCCGCCAGGGCGGCGGTGGCCGTCGACAATGCCCGCCGCTACACACGCGCGCGCGCGACTGCCCTCACCCTGCAGCGCAGCCTGCTCCCGCAGCACACCGCACAGCAGTCGGCCGTGGAGACCGCTTATCGCTACCTGCCCGCAGGGGCCCAGGCCGGCGTCGGCGGCGACTGGTACGACGTCATCCCCCTGTCCGGAGCCCGCGTCGCCCTGGTGGTGGGCGATGTGGTCGGACACGGCATCCACGCCGCCGCCACCATGGGGCGGCTGCGGACAGCCGTCCGCACCCTGGCCGACATCGACCTGCCGCCCGAGGAACTCCTCACCCACCTGGACGACGTCGTCATCCGCCTGTCCGCCGAATCCTCCACAGACCCGACCGTCGAAGAGGCCGGGGACATCGGCGCCACCTGCCTGTACGCCGTCTACGACCCCGTCTCCCGCCAGTGCGTCCTCGCCCGCGCGGGGCATGTGCTGCCCGCCGTGGTGGGCCTTGACGGAACCGCCGACCTCCTCGAGCTGCCACCCGGACCACCGCTGGGCCTGGGTGGCCTTCCGTTCGAAGCGGCGGAGTTCGACCTCCCCGAAGGCAGCGTCCTTGCCCTCTACACCGATGGCCTGATCGAAGGCCGCGACCACGACGTCGAAGCGGGTATCGCCCTGCTCCGCCAAGCCCTCGCACAGCCCGCTTCCTCCCTGCAAGCAACCTGCGACACCGTGCTCGAAGCCCTGGTGGCGGCTGATCGACCACACGACGATGTCGCGCTGCTCCTCGCACGCACCCACGTCCTGGGCGCTCGCCAAGTCGCCAGCTGGGACTTGGACGCTGACCCCGTCTGCGTGTCCCGGGCGCGGTCGAACGTCGCTCAACAGCTGAGCATCTGGGGCCTGGAGGGGGTCGAGTTCTCCACCGGGCTCATCGTCAGCGAACTGGTCACCAACGCCATCCGCTACGGTCGTCCTCCCATACGGCTGCGCCTGATCCATGACCGTGCCCTCGTGTGCGAGGTCTCCGACACGAGTAGCACCACCCCTCACCTGCGCCGGGCCCGCACCTACGACGAGGGGGGACGGGGTCTGCTCCTGGTCGCTCAGGTCGCCGAGCACTGGGGAACGCGGCACGCCCGACACGGCAAGACAGTCTGGGCCGAGCTGAGCGGGAAGGAGTCCGCTTGATTCCCGGCATGGGATTCCCTGTAGGCGCGACGACGGACCGAGCTCTCCGGTGAGCGGATGCGTCGACCAGGAGCTCGGGGGCTCAGTCGGAACGACGTTCGATGCGCTGCTCGAACCAGATCGTCTTGCGGCTCTGGCTGTGGCGGCAGCCCCAGCGAGCGGTAAGGCCGGGCGCTGTTGGAGTCGGTGACCTCGCAGACCAGAACGCTGTGGCGGATCAGCCGCAGCTCCACCGGCTGACGGCAGAGCCGCCCCAGCAACCCGGACCGCGGTGCTGCAGTGACGACCGCGGTCGGCAAACCCACTCGCTCACGACCGTTCCTTCAGGTCGGGCGGTCACCGTGCGCCGGTGTCGAACAAGCGGCGGGCATTGCGGGTGGTGAGGTCCCGCCAGGTGAGGGTGGCGGACGGCTGCACCGCGGAGTCGATGGAGGTCACCTGAGCGAGCACCGTGTCAATGGGCGTCCAGCAGTAGTCGCTGCCATAGAGGAGACGCTCGGTGCCGAAGGCCGCGCCCAAGGCCGGGACCTGGCGCGGGAATGGCGTGCCGGCCATGTCGTACCAGAGTCGGCCGAGTTGCTCGACGGCGCTCGGCGCGTCGACGGCGCCGCCGCCGACGTGGGTGCGGAAGAGTTCCATCCGGTCGGCGAGCAGCGGCAGCACACCTCCGCCGTGTGTCAGGATCCAGCGGATCCGCGGACGGCGGGCGAGGACACCGCGCAGGAGCAGGTCGCTCGCAGTGCGGGCAGTGTCGAAGAGGAACTCCAGCATCGGCCGTGGCCGGCCCAGAGCAAGCTCATCGGCGTGGGGCGCTGACGTGGGGTGAACGAAGACGACGGCGCTGCGGCGGTCGAGCTCCTCCCAGAGCGGCTCGAACCGGGGGTCACCGAGGTAGAGGCCATGGTGGTTGGTTTCCACCACCACTCCGTCCGCACCGAGGACGTCGAGCGCGTGGGCGGCCTCGGCGAGCGAGCCCTCGACGTCCGGCAGGGGCAGGGAGGCGAACAGACCGAACCGCTGCGGGTCCTCCGTGCGGACCCGGGCGCCGAACTCATTGACCTCACGCGCGAGAGCGCGGGCCTCGATGTCGTCCCCGAAGTGCACTCCGGGCGAGGAGATCGACAGGTAGGACTTGTCGATCCCTGAGCGCTTCATCATGTCGAGATGCTCTTCGACGCTCCACGCGGGCCAGCCGGGCATCCCGTCGGGATGTTCGACACCTGCGGCTCGAGCCGCCGCCACATAGCTGTCGGTCACGAAGTGGGCGTGCACATCGGTGAAGCCGCTCGCGATCATACGGCTCTCCCTTTCGGCGGAGTCCCTGTCAGTGCCAGCCACCGTAGGAAGCGTGCCGTACATTGGCAGCGGTGATTCCAATGGATGAAATGGTGATCGCTGACGACGGTGTGCCCAGGAGACGCGGCGGCAGGCCGGCTGAGGGACAACCGGTGATCGACCGGGCGTTCGCCCTGCTCGGCAGCTTCGACGGTGACCATCGTGCGCAGACGCTTGCCGACCTCGCACAGCGAAGCGGCATCCCCCGCAGCAGTGCTCTCCGGCTCGCCCGGTCTCTGATGAAAGTGGGCGCGCTGGAACGCCTCGACGACGGCCGATTCGTCGTGGGTCTGCGGCTGCTGGAGACCGCTTCCCTGGCCCCGCGCGGTCACGGGCTGCGATCGGTGGCGATGCCGTTCATGGAGGACCTCTTCCACGTCACCCGTCAGCATGTCCTGCTCGCCGTGCGGGACGAGGGGGAGGCGCTGCTGGTCGAGCGGCTGTCAGCGCGTGATGCGAGTCCCGTGCGCTACCGCGTGGGGGGCCGTCTTCCTCTGACGTCCACCGGCGTAGGGCTGGTGCTTCTCGCCTTCGCACCGCCGGCCGTCCAGGAGCAGGCCATCGCCGCCTACGCGCCGGAGCACGGCGACGACGACATCCGCTCCTCCGCCGACCTGCGTCGTGTGCTGGCGGAGGTACGGCGCGGCGATCACGCTGTCGGCCACCAGAGCCGCCCTTGGCAGGTGAGCACCGTGGCCGCGCCGGTGCGTGACGGCGGCGAGGTGGTCGCGGCGTTGTCGGTCGTGGCGTCCGGCACCGGTTCGCCGAACCCGGGGTACGGCCCGGCCGTGCGCGCGACGGCCCGTGCGATTTCCCGCTGTCTCATTGAGGACAGTGGTCGGACCGTGTCCGTGGAAACCGAGGACGGGCACCGGTAGCGTGCCGACCCTGGCCGCGCCGGCCGTCGTTGTGCCGAGTCCTCTCCGCCACATCTCCCCTGGGGAAAGTCAGTTGCTGCAGGTGTCGAGCCACCGGCGGCGTTGGGATCCCGCAGCGGCCGCAGGGTGGCGTCGGCGCGTACAGGGGCGGCAAAGCATGCTGGGACAGAGGCGACACGGCTTTGGGAGCCTGACGGCAGCCCGCACCTGCGGGGCGGAGACCTTGTCGGACGGATGGCCTGGCTTGCTTCGCGGCCGCAAGCCGCTACACCTAGGACCAACCTCGCAAAGCGGCGTCCACGACGGCGTTCACGGTGTCGCGCCCCAGGTGGTTCCCGACGAAGAAGCGCTCGAAGAACAGCGGCCCGGCGGTGGCCATGGCGAATGTCTCGGGGGTGACGTCGGGCCGGAGCTGGCCGCGCTCGATGGCTGTGGTAACCGCGGGACGCAGGGCGTCGGCGATCTGGACCATGAGCGTCTGCCGGAGGTGGCGCATGCCTTCGTCGTTCCGTGAGCCACCGATGACCGCGGCAAGGACGGCCCCCGATTGCTCGTCGTCCCAACGCTCGGCGAGCACGTTCAGACGGTAAATGAGCTCCGCTCGCGGATCGTTGCCCGAAGCGGCCCGAAGCTCCTCGGGTACCGGAGGGAGAGGAGGCATGCCGGCCTCCAGCGCGGCCAGGCGGAGGTCGAGAAGGCTCGGCCAGTGCCGGTAGACGGTTGCCCTGCCGACGCCGGCACGAGTCGCAACCGTCTGATGTGTCACGGCCTCCAGCCCACCTTCCGTGAGCAACGCGGTGGCCGCCGCGACCATGGCCTGACGACTGCGCAATAGACGCGGATCTGTTCGATCTTCCACCTGGTACACCTTCCGCTGATAAAACCCTAGTCGCAGTCACTATGGGACATCCATTGAGCAGGTGAGGGGAGCCGCAAGGACCCTGTTCACCGACCTCGAAGGTGGGCCCTCAAAGCACTGCTTGTCCCGCTACATGTGCACGACAGGTGCGGCGTTCTCGTTCTGCTGGGGCACACCCCGGCGGTAGAGCAGGGCGGTGATGACCAGGCCGGCGACGAAGACGGCCGCCGACCACCAGTAGGCCGTGGAATAGCCCTCCAGGCCGGCCTGAGCCAGCACGCCGGGGTTCTTGGGATTGCGGCCGGAGAGGTAGCCGGTGGCGGCGTCGGAGGCCATGGTGCTGAGCAAGGCGATGCCGATGGAACCGCCTATCTGCTGGAGGGTATTGACTGCGGCCGATGCGACGCCGGCATCGGCGGCCTCCACGCCGGAGGTCGCCAGGCTCATGGCGGGCGCGACGACCGTGCCCAGCCCGATGCCGACGAGCACCAGCTGGGGCAGTACCTGCGTCACGTATCCACTGTTCAGGTCCAGCGTGGTCATCCAGACGAGCCCGGCGGCCGCAATGGCCATGCCCAGCGGCACCACCGGCCTCGGCCCTATGCGCGGTACCAGGACGTTGTTCGCCACGGCGGAGGCGGATGACGAGGCCACGATCAGGGGCAGGAAGGCGAAGCCGGTGTTCAGGGCGCTGTAGCCGAGGCTCTGCTGGAGGTAGTAGGTCAGGAACAGGAAGACGCCGAACATGCCCGCGCCGGTGACGAAGAGGGCGGCGAAGGAGGCGCCGCGGTTGCGGTCCAGCAGGACCCGCAGGGGCAGCAGCGGAGACGCCGCCCTGCTCTGCCACCACACGAAGACGGCCACCAGTACGACGCCGACTGCCAGCATGCCCCAGGTCGCCACCGAGCCCCAGCCGTGCGTCTCGGCGTTCGAGACCCCGTAGACGAGGCAGAACAGGCCGATGGAGGCCAGCAGAGTGCCGGGGACGTCGAGCTTGGAGGACGTGTCACGCGGGGTGCGGTGCAGCAGGGCCGCCCCACCGGCGAACGCCACCACCGCGAAGATCACGTTGACGTACATGGTCCAGCGCCAGTCCAGGTACTCGGTCAGCACTCCGCCGAGGATCAGGCCGATGGCTCCGCCGGCACCGGCGATCGAGCCCGCGACGGTGAAGGCCTTCGCCCGCTCGCGCGGTTCGGTGAAGGTGGTCATCAGGAGCGACAGTGCGGACGGGGCCAGCAGGGCGGCGAACAGGCCCTGGACGGCGCGCGCGATGACGAGCATGGCGAAACCGTTTGCCGCTCCTCCCACCATGGAGGCGGCTGCGAAGCCGGCCAGACCCACCAGGAAGGTCACCTTCTGACCGACCAGGTCCGCGACCCGGCCGCCGAGCAGCAGCAGACTGCCGAAGGCCAGCGCATAGGCGGTGACCACCCACTGCCGGTCGGCGTCCGAGAAGCCCAGGTCGTGCTGGGCTGACGGCAGGGCGATGTTCACGATGGTGCCGTCGAGAACACCCATCAGCATCGACAGGGAAATGACCACCAGAATCCACCAGCGGCGCCGGTGCGACAGGGCGGGCACATTCTCAGGTGTGGTCTCGGCGCCGCAAGCAGCGACGGTGGCGTTCTGGGACATGGGGGCAGCCCTCCGGACAGCAGATGGGGGATGGAGGAAGGGAGAAAAGAACGGATCGAGAGATCGGGTAGGGCTCATCCGGTACGGGGCGCCACTTCGTGCTCACGGGCGGGAGCACTCGGCGACGTAGCCGCCTCGGTGAACGGATGACGCGGGTGATTCAGCTCGACGAGGCCGACGGTCTCCCCCCTCAGGAGGGAGACCAGGAACAAGCCGACGACCGTGGTCATTTCGCGGTTCGGCGTCGGCATACGGCTGCCGTGCAGAGGCTGGATGTGGAGCCACCCCGCCGGGCGGTCTCACCCGATGTGACGGGATGGCTCCCCTGTGTCGCAGCCTGAGATCGCCCGACTGCGGGCGCGCCTCAGGCGCCAGTGCCTGGGGCGCAGCGTCTCAGGCTGACTGGCTCACATGGCCGGCGTGCCAGCCGTCACGACCGGCGGTGAGACGGCTTTCCAGGCCCGTGATCAGCGTGTCCATCACGAGGCGGAACATGTGGTCCTGGTCAGGGCCTTTCACGGCTGCATCCGTAGAGCCAGGGTGTGCGTCCGTGGCCCCGTCTTCGCCGGCTTCAGGGCCGTGGGGCTTGAGGGTCGACCACTGGTGGAGTGCGCCGTTGAGTTCTGCGGTGAGGCCGCCGATGACGACGGCGATCATCAGCGCGGCGATCTCCGAGACCTCTGACTGCGGCACGCCGGCAGCGGCCACGATGGCGGTGAGGGCGGTCCAGAACGGGTCGTCGGGCTGGATGAAGTCCGGCTGGTGGCTGAACGAGTACGCCAGCAGCTCAGGGTGACGGTGCGCCAGGGTCCGGAAG
>NZ_JBITGJ010000164.1:0-11052 GCF_044456925.1 Streptomyces sp. NPDC050743 | reverse complement strand
GTACGTCACCCCGCTCGAAACGAGATCCTTGCTCAGGCAGAACCTCGTCCCGGCAGCGTAAACACCCGCTGTCCAGTTCGCGGGGGGAACTTCAGTTCGCGCAGATCAGCGTTCTCGCACGAACCTGGCACGCGGCGACTGATCACCGCACACGGCAAAACGGCCTGGGTCTTGGACCTGGGCCTTCTCCATGGAGCGGGCGACGAGAACCGAACTCGTGCTCTCAGCTTCGGAAGCAACGGCGCTTGGTGAGCCGCATGGCTGCTGAACTGGTCATATGTGCTCTGGCGTGGCGGCCCGGGGAGCGGGATCGTACCGCTGTTGACCGTGGTTGACCGGTCTTAAGGGCACGCTGTGGGCACCGCCGTCCGATGGGAGACGCAGGAAGCCCCTGCGCAGCGACCGAAGGGCGCCCGGGGTCCGGGCGCGAGCACCGGCCGCACTGCGTCTCATGACGCACGATTGCCCGGCCGTCCTCTTCGCTCCGCATCGGAGTACATCACTCATCCCGCAGAGCCGTTGGCGAGTGTGACGCACTCACGGAAAGTACCGGCAAAGGTCGCGACCCCACCGCTGGGCGCCGCGGATCTCTGTGCAATGATCCCCGCCTTGTTGATCCGAGCAGAATCGGGCTTCCATGCCTTCGCACAGATGCCGCTTCCTTGTTGCTCCGGCAGCCATCACAGCTCTCGCCCTCGCCCAGGCGGTCACCCCGGTCACCGCAGCATCCGCGGCTCCGACCGACGTCTCCACCACGCTGGCCGCACGCACGACTTCCGTGCCTGCCGCAGATGAGATATCGGGTTCCGGTCACGTGGTCGTCTGGCGTCAGAAGACCTCAGCCGACACTCTGGCGCACGGCTGGCTCGCCGTCTCGGGAGGCACACCGCGGGATCTTGGCCGGCTTGCCGACACCGGCGAAACGGTGAACGTCGACGCGGTGTCCGTGCAGGACGGAGTGGTGGCCGTTGCCACCTCAGCCAATCCGAACGGCGATCTCGCTGATCATGTCACCTTGCGCCACCTCGACTCCGGTGAACAGGACACTCTTCCTGTCGCATACGACAGTTCGGGAGCCGCGGGGGACGAGCGCTACCGTGCGCAGGCCGGCAACGGCATCCTCGTCCAGCAGAGCTACTACGACGACAGTTCCGCGTATCGAGTGCGCCTGCTGCTCCGCACACCCGGCAACGAGGACCGGACGCTGTTGTCCGATGACGAGCAGTACGAAGTCCTCGCCTCGGACGTCCACGGCGCCCTGGTGCTCCGGCGGACCGCGCCCGGCTGGGGCCACAAGATCGTGTACATCGACTTCGCCACCGGCGCTTCGGTCACCGTGGCGGAGCCCGCGACCGACGAGTTGCCTCAGGGCCTGGAGTTCACCCCCAGCCATGTCGGGGTCATCGACGGTGCAACCCTGACCGAGTGGCAGCGGTCGGCGCCCGGGGACGGCTCGTCGACCGTCACCCTGCCCGTCAGCGGGGCGCACTGGATCAGCGATGACACGCTCGCCTGGTACCAGTTCAGCGTGGACGACGGCGGCGGCGTATCCGAGCTGTTCGCGATGGCCAGGGACGGATCCACGCCGGCGAAGGACCTCGGCGGGACCTTCACCGACCTCGCGGTCGGCGACGACGGCAAGATGCGCGTGACGCTCTACCGGCCCGATGTCGACGCCGCGATCCAGACCCTCACCGACGGCCGGGTGTCCACCACGACCGGCGACGCCACCACGATCCCCGCGGGCCCCGCCAGACTGGACGCCCTGGCGCTGTCCGACGGCGCGCTCTACACGGCCGACGACTCCTCCCGCCGGCAGGGCGTCCTGTTCCGCTCGGACCTCTCGGCCACCCCGGCCGGGGCCTCGGCGAGCACGCCGGCCCGCGTGCTGAACTACTCCGCCGGCCTGGTGCACCAGACGCTGGCCGCCGCCGGGGGCCGGGTCCTGGTCGAGCAGGGCACCCCCTACGAGCCGGGCCACTTCCAGGTGTACGAGGACGGCAAGCTGGTCGGGACACCGCTGAACTACTACGACGTCTCGAAGGTGCACGTCGTGGACTTCGACGGTGAGCACGTCCTGGTGTCGGACAAGACGACCGCGGCCGACGGCACGCTTCTCCTCTACACCTTCGCGAGCGGCCACATGGAGAGGGTGCCTTCCGGCTCCGCTCTGGACGGCGGCGCCGTGTACTCGTCGGTACGGAACGGTACGACGTCCAGCTGGTGGATCAGGCGGACCGACCTGACCACCGGCACCGTCACCACCGCCGCCACCGTGAGCTGCCTGCCCGGCGACCTCCAAGTGCGAAGTTCCCGGATCCTGTTGACCACCTGCGGGGCCGCGTCCACCACCGGCCTGCTGCTCAAGACGGGCAACTCAACCGGCACCACCGTGGACGCCTCCGTACACACGCCGATCCTCGGCAAAGACGTGCTCTACACCTTCACCAAGTCCTCGGGGGGCGTCACGCTGAACGCCCAGACGCTGGGCGGCACGGCAACCGCGGCACAGCCTCTGTTCGCCCTCCCGCAGAAGGCCGACTCCGCCGCCGCCGAGAGGTGGGCGGTCGACCGCGACGCGCCCTGGGCGGCCTGGATGGACGACGCCGGCGTCACCCACGTGACCTGGGCAGGCGTTCCCACCGCTGTGTCGGCCGCCGCCCCGACCGGCTTCAGCCCCAACGGCGACGGCTCGGCCGACACCTGGACCCCCACCTGGACCTACAACCGGCCGGTGAGTTGGACGCTCACCCTCAAGTCCGGCACCACGCAGGTCCGTTCCCTCTCCGGTACGGCCTCCGACGGCACCGTCGAACCGGTGTGGAACGGAACCACGCAAACGGGCACCGCAGCTACCGACGGCGCGTACACCTGGACCCTGACCGTGCGCGACACGGTGACCGGCCGGGCGGCGGCCGACGTCGCCGGCAAGGTGACCCTGCGCCGACCGGTCCCCGCCGCCTCCGTCACCGCGCCGACCGTCGCGAGCAGCGCGGCAACGAGCGCCGCGGTGCCGGTCGCCTGGTCGGCCAAGACCACGGGTGTGAAGTCGTACGACGTCGGCTGGCGGGCCGCCACCCGTGACAGTGCGGGCGTCTGGAAACTGGGGCCGCTGCAGACCTGGCGCACCGGCACCACGGCCACCTCTGCGGTCTTCGGCAAGGCGGGCAGCCCCGTGCAGCCGGTTCCCGGACTCACCTACCGCTTCTACGTCCGCGCCCACGACGACGCCGGCCAGACCGGCCCCTGGAGCAAGGCAGTGACCACCGGCATCCCGCTCGACGACCGCGCGACGGCACTGCACTACACCGGCACCTGGAAGTCGGTAGCGGCATCCTCCGCTTGGTCCGGCACCGAGCGCACCTCCGCCACCAAGGGCGCGTACGTGTCCTTCTCGGCGGATGGCACCCAACTGCGCATAGTCGCAACACGGAAGTCGTCGGGCGGGCGCTTCGCGGTCTTGGTGGACGGAAAAACGGTCGGTACGGTGAACACCTACGCCGCGACGACGGCCTACCGGCAAGTGGTGTGCACCTACACGCTCGGCACCACCATCACGACCCACAAGGTGCAGTTGCGGGTCCTCTCCGGCAGCACACCCGGACGATCAACCGTCATCCTCGACGCCATCATGGTCACCCGCTGAGTCGGCCTGCCCGGCCGTGAGGCTGCCACGACAACGGCAGCCTCACGGCCGATGCGGTCGTTCCTCCGCCGTCACCGAAAGGGGCAGGGCCGGTCTGAAGACCAGAGGCCGGCCGACGCCACCGGAGAGCCAGCATCCCAAAACACAAACCCCAGGCCACTGACCTGGGGTTTCTTCGTGGAGCGGGTGACGAGAATCGAACTCGCGCTCTCAGCTTGGGAAGCTGATGTTCTACCATTAAACTACACCCGCGTAAGCACGGACATGATCCTCGCGGAGAGGATGTCCGGACGCTCGCTCACTGTACATCATCGCAGACCCCTGGTGCCGAGGCCCGTGGGTCTGCGTCTGTTTCAGGGTGGGGATCCGGCTGCGGCTGGGGCGAGTTGGGGCGTACCGTGGAGGCCTGGCGGAGGGGTCGGGGGAGGCCGGAGTGCCGCCTGGAGAGTCGCGTCTTTGATCCCGTAATGTGGCTTTTGTCGTCAGGGTGGTACGCCCGACGAGGCTCTTGGGGAAGGGACTTAAGGGACTTGATGGAACGCACCGTCGTCCGTTGCGCGGACGGGCACGTCTTCAGCACCGCTTCGTTCCCGATGCAGCAGGCCGAGCGGCTCGGCCCCGGCCGGCTCATGAGGTGCCCCCGGTGCGCCCGGCTCCGCAGCGTGGTGCCGGTCGCCCTGGAGAAGCGCTAGCGGGCCCGGTACAGGCAGCAGCGGTAACAGAGGCAAGCGGTCGTCACGGAGATCGCATTCGGTAACACAGGCGCGCGGAGTCGTCACGATTGTCACGGCTCCGCGCGCCTTGCGTATCCTCGCTACGTGCTTCTCTCAGACAAGGACATCCGGGCCGAGATCGACGCCGGGCGGGTACGGATCGATCCCTACGACGAATCCATGGTGCAGCCGTCGAGCATCGATGTTCGGCTGGACCGTTACTTCCGGGTGTTCGAGAACCACCGGTACCCGCACATCGACCCCTCGGTCGAGCAGCCCGATCTGACCCGGCTGGTCGAGCCGGAGGGCGACGAGCCGTTCATCCTGCACCCCGGGGAGTTCGTGCTCGCCTCCACGTACGAGGTCATCTCCCTGCCCGATGATCTTGCCTCTCGGCTCGAGGGGAAGAGCTCGCTCGGGCGGCTCGGGCTCGTCACGCACTCCACCGCCGGGTTCATCGACCCCGGGTTCAGCGGGCATGTGACGCTGGAGCTGTCCAATCTGGCCACGCTCCCCATCAAGCTCTGGCCGGGGATGAAGATCGGCCAGCTGTGCATGTTCCGGCTGTCCTCGCCCGCCGAGTTCCCCTACGGCAGCGAGCGCTACGGCTCCCGGTACCAGGGCCAGCGCGGGCCGACCGCCTCGCGGTCCTACGTCAATTTCCATCGGACCCAGGTGTGAGGGCCACAGCAACATGAGTGAAGTGCGGGAGAACCTGACCTACGAGGCGTTCGGCGGTGCCATCCGCGAGCTGGCGCAGACCATCGCCGACGACGGGTACGAACCCGACATCGTGCTCAGCATCGCCCGGGGCGGCGTGTTCGTCGCGGGCGGCCTCGCCTACGCCCTCGACTGCAAGAACATCCATCTGGTGAACGTGGAGTTCTACACCGGGGTGGGGACCACCCTGGAAATGCCGGTCATGCTCGCGCCCGTCCCGAACGTCATCGACTTCTCCGACAAGAAGGTGCTGATCACCGACGACGTCGCCGACACCGGCAAGACGCTGAAGCTCGTGCGCGACTTCTGCCTCGACACCGTCGCCGAGGTGCGCTCCGCGGTGATCTACGAGAAGTCCCACTCCCTCGTGAAATGCGAGTACGTCTGGAAGCGGACCGACGACTGGATCAACTTCCCGTGGAGTGTCTTGCCTCCAGTACATAAGTCAGGAGAGGAGGCCAAGCTGAACAAGGAGGCACTCTAGACTCGTACGCGCGTTCGTAACTCCATAGAGTGAGAGCACGACTGCGAGTTCCAACCGATCCTGTCGCCAGTAAGTGTGACCGGCTGAGCACACAAGCTCCCTGAGAGTCTCACGGCAAGATGCACGACAATTGCTGAAGAGGCTGTTTTGGTACTCGGCGGGGAGCCGTGAATGGATGCCTCGGATGAACTTCTGCGAGGGGATGCCCCTTCGGCTCTGCTGACTCTGGATGGTGTCGTCAGCAGTCTCAACGCTGCGATGGCCATGGCACTGGACAGGACGACGGAGCAGTGCCTGGGACGCGGCTTCGGCGATCTGTGGCCTGCAGACCAAAGGTTTTCGGCCGAGAACCTGGTGACCCATGCCGCTGCGGGCAAGACGGTCGCGATGCGGGCGTTGGAGTTCCCCGGGTCGGGCGAAGCATCCGTTGCCTGCTTGATCGAGGCGCGACCGGTGAAGGATCCCGCACGTGGCACGCGACAGGTATGGGTGCACGCGCTCGACGCGCAAAACGACCTCGCCAGCCTGCTGATCCCATTCTTGTTGGCGGCGAAAGCCAACAATTTCGCCCTTTGGCTGTATACACCCCATAATGACCTGCTTGAATGGATGGGCGGCGCATCTCTCTCGGCGGAGCTGTTCGCAGAGGCCACTTCGGTGTCCGACGTCATGCCGCGGGTCCACCCCGATGACCGGGAGGCTCTGCGGCAGCTCCTGGAATTGACCACCTCCTCGCTGTCCCCCTGGGTCAGGTTGCGGTACCTCACCGAGCATGAGGGCTGGCACCACCTGGCCGCCAAGACCCGCCGTATCCAGCTGGGCTACGGCGGCCCCGAACGGATTCTCGGTCTAATCCGCGACGACACCGAGCAGGTGGAGCGCCAGGAGAGGCTGCAAGCCGCGTTGAGCGCCGAGCGAGGACGTGCCAAAGAGATCGGCGACATCTCCTCCGCCCTGTTCTCCGCAGCCACGGAGCAGGAACTGCAGCAGGTCATCCTGACCCGTCTCGCCGCGACTTTCGGCGGTGCCGGCGCCCTGCTCGCGCTTGTTGAGGAGGACAGGCTGTGCGTGTCTACCGATGCCGGGATAGCCCTGTGGGAGGTAAAGGATCTTCAGGGCATGTCTCTGCATGATCTGGGCCCGCTGCAAGTAGCGATCCTCAGTGGCAAGTCAGAGTTCATCCCTGATCGAAAGGAGTTCGACCGCCGATGGTCGCGGACGGCCCGTTTGCCGTGGATCGGCCGCCTCGGTTCCGACTACGCCGTCGCGATCACCCCCCTCGGCGAGTCCGGCGATCAACCGCTCGGGGCTTGGATGGTGGTCTTCGACAGCGGGTACCGACCGGCCCTGGACGACTGGGCCTTCATGACAACACTGGGCGACCTCGCGGGCCAGGCATTGAAGCGCATCCGGCTCCAACAGGCGCACCTCGAACTGGCTACAGCGCTGCAGCAGAGCATGCTTCCCACGCTGCCCGCGCACCTCCCGGGCCTGGAGGTCGCCGCCCGCTACCACCCGAGCCAGGACAGGCTCGACATCGGCGGAGACTGGTACGACGCCTTCGCCCTGCCCGACGGCACTGTCGCCCTGGAGATCGGCGATGTACAAGGGCACGACGTGGACGCCGCTGCCTTCATGGGACAGGTGCGCCTTGTCATGCGCGCGATCGCCACCCACGCACCGGCCCCGGGAACGGTGCTGACCCGCACCAACGAGTTGATCGTCGCGACGGACTCTGCACGATTCGCCAGCTGCAGCATGCTGCACCTCGATCCACGCGAAGGCCAGGTCACCGGCACCAATGCCGGTCATGTACCGGTGCTGTGCGCGCACAAGGACGGCAGCCACACCATCCAAGAGCTGCCGGGCGGGCCGGTGCTGGGAGTCGCGCCCGACATCGATTACCCCGAGGAAACCTTCACGCTGGGCATGGACAGCGCGCTGGTCATGGTCACCGACGGTGTGGTGGAAGGCCCGGGACTGACGTTGGACGCCGGGCTGGAGCGCGCCGGCACACTGGCCGCCCAAGCCCTACGGGACGGGCTGAATGCGGAGGGGATCGCTGACCGGGTCCTCGACACAGCGGTCGCGGTGGACCATGCCGACGACGTGGCCGTACTGGTCATCCGACGCACTTGAGTGCATCAAGCTGGCGGAGCGTCGTCAATCGGGCGACGACGCCCACGTCAGCACATGCTTTGAGATCCGGCCTCATCCTTATCAGGTCGATCACGGGGATCTTTCAACGACGACCACCCGCCCCTGCGCCTCGGCCGATCGTTCACTGGGGTCCGGTGTCGACCGCTGCCGTCCGTGCTTGTTGGTGTCAGCCGCTGGTGTCAGCCGCCGCACGCGGTCTTGACAAGCTCGGCTGACTTTGTCCACGACAATCCAGTCCAGTGGAGGCACAGGCTCAGTTCGAGCCCGCAGGAGAGGGGCCGAGCCTTTCGATGACCTCGCGCATCTCCGTCTCGTCGGCCTCGTAGACCGTCTCGCCCATGCGAGGGTCTCGTGCATGGAGTGTATGGATGAGTGGCCCGTGGGGCGCTCCGAGGTGGACGAGGGAGGCCGACGGACCGTGGACGGCGCGCTCGGTGCCGGGGCGGGCGGTCAGGTCGATGCGGCTGACGACGCCGGGCGTGACCCAGACGGTCGCTTGTTCCAGGTGAGCCAGCATCTGTAGGTGGAAGTGCCCGCACAGGATGAGCTGGACGTCGGTCCTGCGGATCGTTTCGGCTAGCTCTGGGCTGTTGTGCAGGCCGAGCGCCTGCTGAACTTCGACGTCCAGGGCAACCGGTGGGTGGTGGAAGGCCAGGACGGTGCCCTGTGGTGCCGGGGTGGCAAGTAGTTTGCGGAGCCAGTGGAGTTGGTCGCCGTCGAGTCGGCCGTAGCCTTTGCCTGGAACGAGCGTGTCCAGCGTGATCAGTCGCCATCCGTCGACGGTGGTTGCCCCTGCCGCTCACCCACGGCTCCCTCGTATACCGCGTCGGGCTGAACGTGGCCGCTGCCGAGCACGTCTGCGAATGCAGTGCGGTCGTCGTGGTTACCGGTTGTGTAGAAGACGTTCGCCCGTCGTCGTCCGGCGTAGCCGGACAGGAGTTCATGGGCCCGCGTGTACGCCTCACGAGAGCCGTCGTCTGCGACGTCGCCGGTGACCACCACCGCGTCGAGGTTGACCAGATGATCTAGTTCGCCCAGCAAGCGGCAGAGTGCTGCAGTGCCATCGGCCCCGTCGGCGTCGGGGCCGCCGGACCGGTCCAGGTGGGTGTCCGAGAGGTGCAAGATCCGCATCGTCCGAAGTTAGCCTCCGTCACCAGCGCCAAGCCATGACCTTTCTCGCCATGGCGTCCTCCTCCGCCGGTTCCCGGCCGGCCCCGCCCGCGATCGAACGGCGACGGGCGGGGTGCTGCCCGAAATGCTGAACGACTGCCGCCAGGCTCACGAACAGAACTACGCGGCTTTCCCCTTCGGGCCTGGAGCACCAGTTTGGAAGATCGCGTATGTGGATGTGCGGTGACCTGGCGAGAGGCTGACCTGCGCGGTTCCGGGCTGGTCGCCGTGACTCCCCGTTGTTCCCCGTGCGATACCCGCTCATCGGGCACGCGGGGGGCACGCGCGGCTCTCTGCCGTGTTGTCAGCCCTCCTGCGTCCCAGAGGTGTCAGCCGTTGCAAGTCTGTTGATCGTCCAGCGAGGCTGATACCGGGACGTGCACCTGGGTTCACGTGACGACGCGGCCATGGTGGCGGCGCCGGTGGTTGTTGTCGAGCTGACGGTGAAGGGCGACAAGAGCGGCGTCATCGCTGAGACGTCCGTGGGTATGGGCGAGTAGATCCCGTTGGATCTGGTGGAGCAGCGCTGCGGGGCTGGCCCTGTTCCATTGGGCGGCCCGCGCCTGAAGCGGGTAGAAGTGGCCGTCGACGTCGCGGGCTTCGATGACGCCGTCTGTGTAGAGCAGGAGTGTGTCTCCCGGCTCGAAGGCAGCCACGTCGATGATGTAGGCATCCGGACCGGCTCCCGTGATTCCCAGTGGTGGCGCGGGATGCAGGTTGGGGACTGTGAGGATGCTGGTCGGGCTGAGCAGCAGTGGAGGGGGATGGCCGCAGCTGATCATTCGGATGACGTGTTCTTCGTAGGGGAGCTCCAGCAGCAGCGCGGTCGCGAAGCGCTCGCCGGCCTCCGCGGACGGCTCGAAGTCGGCCAGGTACCGGGTCACGCTCTGCTCCAGCGTGGCGGCCAGATCGGGAAGAGTGGCGTGCCGGTGGGCGGCCTCACGGAAAGCTCCGAGGAGCAGGGCGGCTTCACCGATGGCAGACAGGCCCTTGCCTCGGACGTCTCCGATCATGATGCGCACCCCGCCGGTGATGCGGGTTGCCGCGTACAGGTCACCGCCGATCTGCGCCTCGTCCTCGGCGGCCAAGTACCGGCAGGCGATCTGCAGGGGCCCCATGCGCTCCGGCAGCGGCCACAGCAAGCCGTGCTGCGCGGCCTCGGCAACCGACCGCACCTTGGCCAGCTGGCCCAGGCGTCGCTCGCGCATCACGCAGAAGGCCACGCACAAAGCTGACAGCACGGCCAGGGCGAGGAGCTGGAACAGCACGTTGCGTGTGAACAGTGCGCCGAAGTGCCAGCCGATGTCTGCCTCTGCCGCTTCGGACAGGAGGCCGATCAGACCGGTGAGTAATGCGTCGGCGAACATGGCGGTGAGCGCGGGGGCGATCACCAGCAGCGGGCCGAGATGCATGTCCTCGGGGGTCAGCTGGTCGACTGCCGTGATCACTACGATGAGACCGACCGGAATGAACAGCAACGCGCGCCTTGGCCCTCGCGGCTGCCGCACACCGGCCGAGCTGTGCCCAGCGTTCACATCTCCCACACTGCCACCGTCCGTGACCCTCGACGAGTGGTCGGCGCCGACCGCTGCTGTTCGCGCTTATTGATGTCGGCCACTGGTGTCAGCTGCCGCAGCGGCTCTTGACGAGGGCTGTGTGCGGCCGGCTAGTGCCGTGACCGGGAAGGTTCACCGGGTCTGGTCGTAGAGTCTGGTCTGTGTCAGTTGACCAGGGGCAAAGTCCGCGACCGATCGACCAGTGCCGGGACGTCCAAGACGTCCTGGACCAGATCCGGCTGCGTCCCTCCATGTGGGTTCGCCAGGGGTGCCTGCGGGACTTGCAAAACATCTTGATCGGCTATGCCACGGGCTTTGTCCGTTCACGGGGTCGACGAACCTTTCGCCCTGTCGCCCGGTGGTCCGTTCGCCGAGTGGTTGCGCGCTCGTCGAGGCTGGTCGATGTCTTGCGGCTGGGCTGATGCCATCGAGCGGCATGCCGATGGAGAGGACCCGCTGACGGTGTTCTTCCATCTCTTGGACGAGTACCGGTCTGTCTGCGGGTCTGAGTGCGTTGTGGCAAAGGGAGTCCCTGTTCGATGAACAGGGGCTTCTTCGTGTGCGGGGCATGATCGCGGAGGGGTAGGGGCAGGCAGCGGACGG
>NZ_JBITGJ010000163.1:0-11052 GCF_044456925.1 Streptomyces sp. NPDC050743 | reverse complement strand
TTCCATCTCCACGCTCATGCGTCCCCGCCCAGGTGGGCAGAACCCGTGTCAGACCTCACGGTCCGCATGGGATCGCTTAGCTGATTAGAGACGCTCCTGGCGCTGAACGACCTCACCCGGCTGCTGCAAGGCGGCGGCCATCTCGCGCTCGCCGAGCAGCGGTTGCGGGAGGCCCTGTCCGGGTGGGAGCGGCTGCGCGGCCAGGACGACCACCAGACCCTGTCGATCGCGTCGAACCTGGGGAAGGTCCTGATCGACCTCGGACGCAGGGAGGAGGCGGAAGGGCTGATGCGGGACACCGTGGCCCGCCGCGTCCGCACCCTCGGCGCCGCCCATCCCGACACGCTCAGCAGCAGGAACACCCTGGCGGGAACGCTGCGCGGCTCGCCCGACCGGCTCGCCGAGGCCGAGGGCATGTACCGCGCGATGCTGGCCGACGCCGACGCCGACGGCGACGTGGCACTGACCGTGCGGCACAACCTCGCCGCCGTCCTCATCCACCTGGGCAGGCTCGCCGACGCCCTGACGATGTACCGGGAGCTGATCGACGCCCGGTCGCGGCTGAAGGGCGACCGGCATCCCGACACCTTGACCGCCCGGCACAACCACGCCGTCGTCCTGAACCGGCTCGGCCAGGTCACCGAGGCGGAGACGCTGATCGCCGAGCTGCTGCTGGACTATCGGCGGGCACACGGCCCCCGGCACACCGCGACTCTCGGCGTCCAGGTCGACCTGGCGGCGATGAAGGCCAACCAGGGCCGCAGCGCGGAGGCGATTCCCCTGCTGCGCGACGCGATCGAGGGCTACCGCAGCACGTACGGCCCCAACCACCCGCGCGTTCGCGAACTCACCGGCATCCTCGCGCAGCTGGGCGGTGATCGAAGCGGGCCAGGCCCGGAGTGCTCAGATCACCGAGTCCGTCCGTAGGGCAGGCGCACCTTTCCAGCAAGTGCCCCGCAAGGCATGCCGGACGGCGTACCTCATTCAGGTGCGGCGGCTCCGCGGGCGCCTCAACTCCCGGGCAACTCCCCGAGAGTCGACGTGTTCGAGCGCCCTCCGGCTGGGCATGCCGGGGCTGGTCGGGGTCGAGGGCCAGGCAGACGGGTTGTACGACGCGTCTACGCCGGTGGGCCCCTCAGGCGCGAACCGGGAGGTCCGGCCCCGGCAGCCGGAAAGTGGGCTTCAACGCTTACCAGTAGTGCCGTCGGCCGGCGACTGCGTGCCCCATGGAGCCCAGGATCCACAGTGCCGCGCCTACGACCAGAAGAATTATGCCGATGGTCCACAGGATGGAGATCCCTGTGACGAAACCGATGATGAGCAGGATGACACCGAGGGCGATCATGACAGGCCTCCTGGTCAGGGAATCGCTCCTGTCATCCGGGTGCCCCGAACCGGAGGGCGATACGCCACTTGGGAGGCCCCGTAAATCGTCGCATCCCAGTGGGCAGGTCCGCTACTCGGAGTGACCGCACCGCCCCGGACGGTTGAGGAGCATCTTCCTCGACGACACGACGCCGAAGACGCGGTCGGGCACGCCCCGGGACCGCGTGGCGCCATGATCCGCGCTCGCGGACAAAGCGCCTACCGCCCTCTGAGTTGATCCTCAAGGCGTGGTGCTTGATGGACCCGCTGGTCACTGTTTGCCGGTATTACGGCGTTATGTCAACGCCCTTGCTCGGGCCGGTAGTTCGCGGCCCGCCGACGCAATACTGATGAACGGCAAAATCCAGTTGTACCGCTCGGGTAGCATGATCGAACTTACGGGGACCTCCCGCATCGCTGACCCTTCCCCGGGGAGCTGTGCTATCCGGACGAAGGGTGATCAATTCAATAACATCGAATAAATCGGCCAAATAATTGATACCTATCGCGTCGCGGGTGATTTCGCGAATAAAGAGCAGATTCGGGTTCGCTGCGGGCCACGGGCCGCGGGTGATGCTGTGGGTCACGGCGGGTGTCGTGGCCCTCGGATTCCTCGTCGGCCTGGAGGTTGCCGCGCGTCGCTACGGCCTCCCGGGGCCGATCACCAATCAGGTGCGGGAGGTGATATTTCCTCCCAAATCAGGCTTCCTGCTGTACGGCAGCATGGCGTTGATGATGGTGGTGCTCACCTGGCGGCAACGGTTCATCGCGGCGGGTGTCGCGATTGGCATCGATGTCACCGTGTTGCTCGTGCGGTGGGCCGTGGGTGCCAAGATCACCGAGGGTCACCCCTTCGGTAACGGCGCGTTGTGGGTGATTCTGGGCTATGCGGTCATCGCTGTCACCCGCCGAAGGGGCGCGGATCGGGTTCTGCTGCTGAAGGGCGTGGGTCTTGGCCTGCTGCTGGTGGCCGGCCGCAAGGCCGGCGATACCTGGCTGCTGATCACGTCGAAGAGCCGCCCATCGGTGCTCGACCAGTACGTGGCGACCGCCGATCGGGCGCTGGGCGATCCGTCGTGGCTGGCAGGCCGGATCGTCAGGGCCACAGGTCCGGTCGGCGCCCACGTTCTCGACCTCGTCTATGGTCAGCTGGCAGTGGCCGCGGTCGTCGTCACGGCGTACCAGCTGCGCAACGTGGCGGCCGAGCGTCGATTCCCAAGTCACCATCTGGTGCGCACCTTCCTGGTCATCGGCCTCCTCGGGCCGGCCATCTACATGATCTTCCCGGTGGTCGGACCGGTCTTCGCCTACGGCCCGGGCGCCTCCGGCACCGGCGGCTTGCACTGGGCAGTGGCCAACCTGTGGCCGGACACGCCGCCGCCCATCCATGCCCCCCACCCGATGCCGTACGACGAGATCACCCCACGCAACTGCATGCCCAGCCTGCACACGGCGTGGGCTACTGCGATTTTCGTTCATTCCCGCAAAGGCCCACGGCTTCTGCGATTCGCAGGCGCGTTCTGGCTGGTCGCCACGCTCGGCGCAACGCTGGGGTTCGGCTACCACTACGGGGCGGATCTCGTCGCGGGTGTGGTGTTCGCGCTGACGATCGAGGCGGCTCTACGCTCGGTCGAACGTGGCTGGGACCGGTCAGGAATCCAGCTGGTCGCCTACGGCACAACGGTTTTCGCCGCGCTCTTGCTGTCGTATCGGTATCTGCCGGTGGAGATGGCCACACATCCGTGGCTGTTCGGACCACTTCTCATTCTGGCGATGACCTCAGTGGTCCGCGGCTACATACGGATCACCAAACTGTGGGATCCGGAGATTGCACCGGTGCCTCGACCAGAACCGCAACCCGAACTCGCCTGAGCCGTGTCGCGTCGGCACGCGCGTGAGCTCCCGCACCGAACCGCGGCTTCGGAGCCACGCACACAAGAGCGGTGGGATGGGCGGCGTGGGCCGCGCCCGAGGAATGGGGCGCGGCCCACGCCGTTTTGCGACCGCACCGTCGCTCAAAAAAAGACCGGACGGCGATGTCGAGAACCCGCGTCCGGCTCCGTCCCCGGGGTGAACGCGACCACAATGGGCCGCAGGAGTACCGAGGAGAGACACGATGGCCAAGTACCTGCTGCTGAAGCACTACCGCGGCGCCCCGGCTTCGGTCAACGACGTACCGATGGAGCAGTGGACGCCGGAGGAGATCTCGGCCCACGTGCAGTACATGCGGGACTTCGCGGCCCGCCTGGAGGAGACCGGCGAGTTCGTCGACAGCCAGGCACTGGCCCCCGAGGGGACCTTCGTCCGGTACGACGGCGAGGGACGCCCACCGGTCACCGACGGCCCGTTCGCCGAGACCAAGGACCTCATCGCCGGCTGGATGGTGATCGACGTCGACACCTATGAGCGGGCCCTCGAGCTGGCCGGGGAGCTGTCGGCCGCCCCCGGCGCCGGCGGGAAGCCGATCCACGAATGGCTCGAGCTGCGCCCGTTCCTCGGTGGGCACGAGCACTGCGTCGTCACGGAGTGACCTCATCGATGGACGAGGTCCTGCTGCGCAGCCTCACACCGAACGTGCTCACCGTCCTCGTCCGCCGCGGAGCCGACTTCGCGGCGGCCGAGGACGCCGTACAGGACGCACTGGTCGAGGCGCTGCGCGTCTGGCCGGCCGACCCGCCGCGGGACGCGAAGGGCTGGCTGATCACCGCGGCCTGGCGCAAGTTCCTCGACGCGACGCGGGCGGACGCCGCCCGCCGCCGGCGTGAGGACCTCGTCGAGGAGGAACCGGCGCCCGGGCCCGCGCCCGCCGTGGACGACACCCTCCAGCTGTACTTCCTGTGCGCCCACCCCTCGCTGACGCCGTCGTCGGCGGTCGCGCTCACGCTCCGCGCCGTCGGAGGGCTGACCACCCGGCAGATCGCCCAGGCCTACCTCGTGCCCGAGGCGACCATGGCGCAACGCATCAGCCGGGCCAAGCGCACCGTCCGCGACGTGCGATTCGACCAGCCCGGCGATGTCGCCACCGTGCTGCGCGTCCTGTACCTGGTCTTCAACGAGGGCTACTGCGGCGATGTCGACCTCGCCGCCGAGGCCATCCGGCTCACCCGGCAGCTCGCGGCCGCCGTCGACCACCCCGAGGTGGCGGGGTTGCTCGCCCTCATGCTGCTCCACCACGCCCGGCGTGCCGCCCGGACCGCGGCCGACGGCAGCCTGGTGCCGCTCGCCGAGCAGGACCGCGGCCGGTGGGACACCGCGTTGATCGCCGAGGGCGTCGGGATCCTGCAGGCGGCCCTCGCCCGCGACCGGCTGGGCGAGTTCCAGGCCCAGGCCGCCATCGCGGCCCTCCACGCCGACGCGCCCACCGCCGAGGAGACCGACTGGGTGCAGATCGTCGAGTGGTACGACGAGCTCGCACGCCTGACCGACAGCCCTGTCGTCCGGCTCAACCGCGCGGTCGCCGTCGGCGAGGCCGACGGCCCGCGCGCCGGTCTGGCGGCACTCGCGCGGCTGGACGACTCCCTGCCCCGACATGCCGCGGTGGCGGCCTACCTCCACGAGCGCGACGGCGACCTGGCGACCGCGGCACGGCTGTACGCCGAGGCGGCCCACAAGGCGCCCAACCTCGCCGAGCGCGACCACCTGACACGCCAGGCCGCCCGGCTCAACACCCGCCGACGTCGCTGACGGGCGGCGCTCGGACTTGCCCGCGGCACTGGGCGCGCCCCTGTGGCCACGGCGGTCGCCTCACGATCCCTCTGAGAGGGCGCGCAGTGCGGTCCGATCAGCCGCTGGCTGCGTGAATCCGGTCGAGCCCCGCGCGTAGGTCGTGGGCGAGTGCGGTGGCGTCGCCGGTCTTCCAGAAGTGCAGATAGAACAGGCGCGGCTGCTCGTAGAGCAGGTGGTTGTGCACCTCGATGACGGTCAAGCCGTGCGAGCGCAGGGCGCGGATGACGGGGTCGACCTGGTCGGCGGTCATGGCGAAGTCGCCGTTGACCGCTGCTCGCCCGCCGCCGAGCGGCTGGAACATCAGCAGCGTCGAGGCTTCCATCAGGTACGGCAGCGTGATGTGGGCGCGGCCGTCGGCTACCGATTCCTTCAGCGGGATGTGGTACTGGAGTACGCCGTTTTCGTTGTCGCCCTTCGTGCCGACGATGCGGTTCAGCTTGGCGACGTCGAGCGCGATCGGCCGCTCGGCGCCGGGCTGCCAGCCGAGGGGGATGCCGGTCGTGGCGAGGGCGTCGTGCACGGTGCGGGCGATGTGCGTCGGGTCGCCGAGGGCCCAGTAGTGCAGCCACCACAGGCGCGGGGTCTCGTCCTGGAGGTGCTTGTGGAGGGCGGTGACCTCCACGCCGCCTTGCTGGAGGCGGTCGGCGACCGTGTTCACCTCGCTGCCGGTGAGGGTGACCTCCCCGATCATGAGCGTCCTGCCGTCGCCGGTGGGGTGGAAGGACGCCTCGGCGTTCAGTTCCATGGCCGGGTTCTCGGTCACGCCGGCGTTGACCACGTGCAGGTCGGTGCGCAGCCACTCGGCGGTGTGCACATCCTGGGCCTCGGTGGTCAGCGGCTGGCCGATCGCGCGGCTCACGGCGTTCCAGTCGACGCCGGGGGCCTGGCCGGAGGCGGTGCCGAGGGTGAGAGCGAGGGCGGTGGCAACGGCCGCGGCGCTCGCTGCGACGATGCCGGCGGGGCGTCGGAACAGCTTTCGGTGAGCCATGCATGCCTCCCGGTTGCGTCGGCGTGTCACCTGAAGGCCGGAGTCGCTCCTTCCCAGGGCACCACGCAACCGCCTGCGGCGCGCGTCGAGACCCGCTCGCGGCCGGGCTCATCCGCAGGTGGCGGCTGGTCCCGGCCGCGCCGAGCCGAACGCGTCCCCCCCGCCCCTTCACCTAAGGCGCCCCTTCACCTAAGGCGCCCCGCTCCTGAAGAAGACCTCCGACGCAGGCGACGCATGTGCGCCGATATCCCGGTGCCACGCGAACGGGGCCGGCTTGCGCATGCAGGGAACGCGGTGCGGCGCGCTGATTCCTCCCGCAGCTTTCCGCCTTCCCTGCCGATGCGCACCTTCCATCGGATGGGCCTGGGCGACTATCCCCCTGGCCTGATGCGTCCGCGCCAGGCTCCGGACTCTCCACCGCGCTGCTCGATGTACTGCTTGAAGCGCTTCATGTCGCCCTTGACGCGCCGGTCGAGTGTTCCGATCATGTCCGCGGCCTTCTCCACAGGCCCACTGGGTTCGACATCCATGACCAGTTCCACCCTGGTGTGCATGTCGTCGACGCGCTGGAAGCGGACCGAGCCCTTCTGGGACGTGTCACCGCTGGTGGTGCGCCATGTGATGCGCTCGTCGGGAAGCTGGTCGACGATTTCCGTGTCGAATTCCCGGCGGACTCCACCGATCTTGGTGGTCCAGTGGTTGTGGCGATCGTCCAGCTGCCTGACTTCCTCGACTCCCTCCATGAAGTCCGGGAACGCCTCGAACTGCGTCCATTGGTTGTAGGCGGTGCGCACAGGCACGTCGACTTCCACTGTTTCCTTGACCGTGCTCATCAGTGCCTCCGTAGATCGATCGGGCGCTGTGCCGAGTACCCGGCGCGTCACTGGCTACTACCTCGGGCTTGAGCTGCCCCCGCCGGGGTTCGCTTCGTTGAATGTGCGATCAGGACCACGAAGGGATGCAGACTCCCCGGTTCTGCCGGATTGACAAGGCCCGCGCCGGGTTCGATCACAACGGACGTAGCATCGACGCCGGTTCACCACCGGTCGGCTCGGGTTCGCCCGGCCTCGCAGCGCACAGGAGTGTCACAGCCCATGGACGCACCCGCGGACAGCCCGTGGTCGGGAACCGGTCTGGACGCGCTGACCGGGCGCGTTCTGGAGCACCTGGTGGCTGTGCCCTCGGCGGACGCGGCCGAGGTGGCGGCGGCGGCCGGCGTGTCGGCGGTTGACGCGGAACAGGCCCTGCGACACCTCGCCGACGCCTCACTGGCACTGCGCATCGACGGCGGCACGCCACGCTGGGCGGCCGGCCCTCCGCGCTCGTCCCTCGGCGCCCTGCTGGCCCGACGGCGGGCCGAACTGGCGCGCGCCGAAGCGCTCGTGGAGCACCTGCACGAGGTGTACGAGACCGTGTCCGGGCCGCGCGCGGCGCACCTGGTGGAGCTGCTGGAGCGCCAGGAGCAGGTGTCGGCGCGCTACGGCCAGCTGCTCAAGGGATGCGCATCCGAGGTGCTGCACCTGGCGAAACCGCCCTACGTCACCGGTTCCGACGCGTCCACCGGGGAACCGGGCGTGGCGGAGGGGGTGCGGATGCGCTCGGTGTACGAGACCGAGGGCTTCACCGACGCGGTCTCCCTGACCACGGCGTTGCGTGGCACCGGGCAGGGCGGGGAACTGCGGCTGGCGTCAGGGCTGCCGGTGAAGCTGGTGGTGTTCGACCGGGCGGCGGCCCTGCTGCCGGTTGACGGGGGCCGGCCGGCCGCGGGCTCTCTGGTGGTCCACTCGCCCGCGCTCGTCGAGGCACTGGTGGCCCTGTTCGAGTGCGTGTGGGAACGCGCCGAGCCGGTGTCCCTGTCCAGCCGGACCGACGCCCCACCGCCGACGCCCGGCGGTCCCCTGCCCGCAGACGCCCCGGCGACACAGGAACCGGACCCTCGCACGCGGGAGATCCTGCACCTGATGGCCACCGGCATGAAGGACGACACGATCGCCCGCCTCCTCAAGGTGAGCCGCCGCACCGTCCAGAAGCACGTCAGCGAGGCCGGCACCCGACTCGGCGCCCGCACCCGCTTCCAGATCGCCCTTCTGGCGGCGGAACGGGGGTGGCTGGGGGACCACTAGCTGTGATGTCTCATGAGGTTGGTTCCATCGCGTCCTCGATCGTGAGCTGCTGGGGGACGACAGCGGGTGGTTGCGGCAGATGGCCGAGGGTGACGCGGTATCCGCTGGCGGGAGTTCGGCTGATGGGTGGCTTCCCGCCGAGAGCTGAGTGCGGTCGCTCGTGGTTGTAGTGGTTGAGGAAGTCTGCGAGTGCGACGCGACGTTCAAGGTCGGAGATGTAATCGCGCACGTAGGCCCGTTCCCGGGCGAGTGTGCCGTTGTAGCGTTCGACTTTCCCGTTGGTCCGCGGTGTATGGGGGGCCGGTGCGCTTGTGCTTGGTGCCGGTTGCTGCGACGGCGTCAGTCCAGGTGTGCGAGCGGTAGCGTGCGCCGTTGTCCGTGAGGATGCGGCGGATCGAGATTCCGTGGGCGGCGAAGAAGGACGCTGCGCGGTGCCAGAACGCGGCCGCGGTGGCAGCACGTTCGTCCTGCAATACCTCGGTGCATGCCAGTCGAGAGTGATCATCCACGGCTGAATGCAGGTAGGTGTAGCCAACGTTTTCGGTGCCGGGGCCGGCCCGTTTGGACGCGCGGGCCGCATCGGTGCTGAGGCCGTGCATTCGCGACCCGCCGCCTGCCGGGATGCGTCCGAGCTTCTTGATGTCGACGTGGATCATGTCGCCGGGCTGGTCGTGCTCGTACCGGATGACCTCGCGCAACCGCTCGCCGGTGGGTGGGTCGAGGTCACGCAGGCGGTTGAGTCCCCGGCGGACGAGGACGCGGCGCACAGTGGCCTGGGCCAGTGTGATGCCGTGCAGCCGCTGGAGGTCGGCTGCCAGGCGGGCCGGACCGTGTGTGGTCTGACGACGCAGTGCCTCCACGAGATCTGCGACGTCTTCTGCGGTGCGGGCCGGGCTCACTGCTGGGCGGGAGGAACGGTCGAGAAGTCCGTCCTCAACGTGCGCGCGCCAGCGGGCGTACCACTTGCCCAAGCACCGGCGGGAGATGCCGGCTTCGGCGGCGACGTGTGCGAGTGGGCGTCCCGCCTCGATGCGTAGCTGCCGCGGGCGATGACCAGAACGCGGGCACCGGGGCGGTTCTTCAGGTGGGGGGCGACCAGGCGCCAGGCCAGGGACCAGTTGTCGCTGGCGGACGCCATGGCGACCGGGTCGAGACCCGGCGGCAGGGGAACGAGCATGGCGTCGGCGTAGGGGACGCGGACCAGGTCGGAGAAGAGCCCGCCTCAGCTGCCACCGATCGGCGCGCCGTACATGGCCATGTGCGGCACCGACGTGCAGTGCGCGGTCAGCTCTGCCCTGCACTGGTCGCGCGTGCCGCAGTTGATCGACCACGGCACGACGACCAGGTCGCCGGGGGCGACGGTGGTGACCGCATCCCCGGTCTCGACGACCCGGGCGACGCACTCGTGTCCGAGCGCGAACGGCGGGCGAGGAAGCCGTGCCCGGCCAGGATCGAGGAGTCGACATCGCAGGAGGTCGCGGCGACCGGCGCGACGATCGCCTCCCGCTCGGACCCGAGCACCGGGTCCGGGGCCTCGCGCCACTCCACGGTGTTGCGGGCGACGTAGGTCAGCTCACGCACCGCGGGGCTCCTTCTTGTCGTCGCGGGCGAGCGCCACCAGGTCCGCGTAGCGGACGACCGAGCCGCCCGCGCCCCAGGTGCCGTCCGGCTGCTCGTGGATGAGCACCCACACGCGCAGCGCCTCGCCCTGGGGCAGGCCGGCAGCGTCGAGCACTGTTCGGGTCGCTTCCTCGACCAGGCCGGCCTTGCGGCGCTCGGACAGGGCGCCCTCGGGCACGGTGACCTCCACGAGGAACCGCGGCGCGTCGTCCTCCGCGGTGGCCTGCGCCCCGTGCGGGAGTTCGAACAGGTAGCTCCACGCCTGGGCGCGGAAAAACGCGGTGTCGGGTGCGCCCTCCCAGCGCAGCAGCACGGCGGCGAGCTCGCGCTGGACACTGGCACGGCCCTTCTCTGTAAGGGCACCGGTGGGTGCGGTCAGCCGGATCATCGGCACGGTGGCTCTCCTTGAGGGATCACGCCGCCATCGCATTATGACGGTCGTTATAACCGGTGCCACGCTAGACTATGACGAGCGTTATAACCAGAGGGGAGCAGGCACGTGCCCAAGACGAACCCGGAGGCACGGGAGCGGATCGTGGCCGGCGCCGCCGACATGATCAGCCGACGGGGCCTGAGCGCCACGAGCATCCGCGAGATGGCCAAGCACGCCAAGGCGCCGCTCGGCTCCACCTACCACTACTTCCCTGAGGGCAAGCAGCAACTGGCCACGGAGGCAGTCCGGTACACGGGTGAGTGGGTGGCCCGCAGCCTGCGCAAGGAGCTGGAGAAGGGCCCGGCTGCAGGACTGCGGGCGTTCCTGGCGCTGTGGCGCAAGATCGTCGTCGACACCGACTTCCGCGCCGGGTGCCCGGTGCTGGCCGTGGCCATCGAGGAACCGCCGACCGACGAGATCCCGCCCGCTCTGGCTGCCGCGGCCGAGGTCTTCGACCGGTGGGAGTCGCTGCTCGCCGACTCCCTGCGGGCCCACGGCGCCGAGCCCGATCAGGCCGCGCAGCTTGCGACCCTCATCGTCTCCTCCGTCGAGGGCACCGTGGCCATGTGCCGGGCCAAGCGCAGCGCCGAACCCCTCGATCGGGTGGCTGCTCAGCTTCAGGGCCTGATCGACCGCGCCATCGGGGCCTGAGTCGCAGATCGCCCCCTCGCCGGGCTGCCCCGGCGCCCGCCCCGGGGGCGGGCCCCGCCGGCGCCCCCCGGGCCCCCCACATCGCCCCCGGGGCCCCCCGCGCGCCCTAGGGAGTCCCGAGTTGAGAACCCCCCAGGTCACCAGCC
>NZ_JBITGJ010000162.1:0-11205 GCF_044456925.1 Streptomyces sp. NPDC050743 | reverse complement strand
CCTGACGGCGATCCGGCTATCCCTGCCCTGCTCCGCAGGAGTCCGATTCCTCCCCGGCCTGAAGGCCGGGGCATCCTCGGAGGAACCCGGTGAAGCGGTTCTCGTCGACCTGGTCATCCAGATCCCACGGACCGTCATGGCCGTAGATGACGAGTAACTTCCCTTCATCACGCATCTTGTAGCCGGTGTTCAGGCAGTCCACGACGTTGCGGCCGAGCCGGTCCATGGCTGCAGCCACCAGCCCGTCGTACGGACCCCTCTCATCGCGAAGCCAAGGGCCCAGTTTCGGCCGGGTCATCGAGTCGGTGGCGCCCGACACCTCCCAGTCGTCGGCCCAGCCGATGATGTGGCCCCCAACAGATGCGGCGGCGGTCAGCACGTCCTCGCGTTGCCGCTCCGGAGACGACGTGGCTAGCTTCATCCGCGATAGCCGTCGCACACCGAGGAGGCACATCCCGCATCCATCGTAGGGGCGTTCCGTACCGCGCAAGACTTCTCCGTTTCGAGCACGCAAGGTACGGAGATTTGGCGGCCACACCTAGGATGATCTTGCTCAGCCCAGGAAGCTCAGGCGAACCTGACGGTTGGCATTATCTTTATTGGTGTCGACCAGGCAGACCGACTGCCAGGTGCCCAGCTCCAGGCGGCCGCTGATCACCGGGAGGGTCGCGTGGGGTGGGACGATGGCCGGGAGGACGTGGTCGCGGCCGTGGCCGGGGCTGCCGTGGCGGTGCTGCCAGCGGTCGTCGGCCGGGAGCAGGGTGTGCAGGGCGGTGAGGAGGTCGTCGTCGCTGCCGGCGCCCGTCTCGATGATGGCGATTCCGGCCGTCGCGTGCGGGACGAAGATACTGAGCAGGCCGTCGCGGCCGGCCGCTGCCTCGCGCAGGAAGTCCTCGCAGTCGGCGGTGAGATCGACGACGCGTTCCCGGGAGCCGGTGGAGACGTGCAGCATGCGGGTGGTGAAGGCATCGGGCATGCCCCCATCCTGGCCCATGCGCCGGGCTTCGCGCCCCATGGCACGGGCACAGAGCGAGACGGCCGGTCCACAGGACGAGACACCGTTGACCGTGGCACGGTCATCTGGCTACCTTCTGCCGCATGTTGCGTTCAGCCCTGCTCACCACGCGCGGTCATATCGACCTGCTGCGGGTGGCCTCCGCCGCGTGTCGCCGCGGCCGCTGACGCCCTTTCCCGCTTCATCTCTCCTCTCGGGCTCTACTGACGCCTGCACTGCCGAGTCCTGCCTGACCTGCGCTGCCGTGGTCTGCGGTTGAGGCGGGCATGACGTGTCGGCGCGAAGAGCCGAGTCCCCGTATCCCCTCCCCCGCTCTTCCCCTGCCCCGCCCTCCCCCTCCGTGGAGCAACCATGAGCATCAGCCATGCCCCACCCAGCTCTCCCGGGCCGGATATTTCCGGTATATCCAAGTCCCATGGGCCCGGCACGTCGCATTCGGAACGCCGAACCGCACCGGATCTCCAGCCTGTCGTCCCCGCCTCCTCCCGTCACCTCCGCGTCCCCCGCTGGCTGCGCCGTACGGCGGGCCCGCTCTTGCTGCTCGCCCTGTGGCAACTCCTCAGCGCCACCGGCGCGTTGACGGCCGATGTGCTCGCCTCGCCGGGCCGGATCGCCCAGGTCGGCTGGGATCTGGTCGGTGACGGTTCGCTGCCGTCGGCCATGGGGACCTCCCTCCGGCGTGTCGCGTTCGGGTTGCTGTTCGGGACCGTGATCGGCACCGGACTGGCCCTGGTCTCGGGGCTGTTTCGGATCGGTGAGGACCTGGTGGACGCGCCGGTGCAGATGCTGCGCACGGTGCCGTTCGTCGGTCTCATCCCGCTGTTCATCATCTGGTTCGGGATCGGCGAGACCCCGAAGATCGCGATCATCACGCTCGGAGTGACCTTCCCGCTCTATCTCAATGTGTACGCCGGGATCCGCGGCGTCGACTCCGCACTCATCGAGGCCGGTGAGTCATTGGGGCTCTCCCGGTGGGGTCTGGTGCGCCATGTCGTGCTGCCGGGCGCGCTGCCCGGCGCACTCACCGGGCTGCGTTACTCGCTCGGCATCGCCTGGCTCGCGCTGGTCTTCGCCGAGCAGGTCAACGCCGATGCCGGCATCGGCTTTCTGATGGTGCAGGCGCGGGACTTCCTGCGGACCGACGTGATCGTGGTCTGCCTGATCGTCTACGCCTTCCTCGGCCTCCTCGCCGACTTCGTCGTCCGCTCTCTCGAAAGGCTGCTGCTGCAATGGCGACCGACGTTCACCGGCCGGTGACCGCCGAGCCGGCCCCGGCCGTGCACGTCGAGGGGCTGATCCGCTCCTTCGACGGACGGGCCGTCATCGACGACCTCCGACTCGACATCGCTCCCGGCGAGTTCGTCGCCCTGCTCGGTCGCAGTGGCTGCGGCAAGTCGACGCTGCTGCGCATCCTCGCGGGCCTCGACCGCGACATCCAGGGCACCGCGCTGGTCCCGCGCCGCAGGGCCGTCGCCTTCCAGGCGCCCCGGCTCATGCCCTGGAAGAGGGTCTGGCGCAACGTCCTGCTCGGCCTGCCCGGCAGGCCCGAACGCGCCGTGGCCGAGCGGGTGTTGGACGAGGTCGGCCTCGGCCACCGGATCGGCGCCTGGCCGAAGACGCTCTCCGGCGGCGAGGCGCAGCGCGCCGCCCTCGCCCGCGCCCTGGTTCGCGAACCCGATCTGCTGCTGCTCGACGAGCCGTTCGGCGCGCTGGACGCGCTGACCCGGATCAAGGCGCAGCGTCTGGTCGGGGAGGTGTGGCAGCGCCGTGGCTGCGCCGTGCTGCTGGTCACGCACGACGTCGAGGAGGCGGTGCTGCTCGCTGACCGCGTGCTGGTGATGGACGGCGGCCGGATCGCCCACGAGCAGCGTATCGGCCTCGACCGGCCGCGCGAGATCACCGATCCCCGTTTCGCCGAGCTCCGCGCCGGCCTGCTGCGGCGGCTCGGCGTCAGCACCGCCGCCGAAGCCGCTTGAACACCCCTGAACGCCCTTGGACGTCCCTGAAAACCCCGCACATGAACGGAAGCGCCATGCGACAACGCCTCATGCCCGCAGCACTGCTCCTCCCCTTCACCCTCCTGCTCACCGCTTGCGGCGGGAACTCGTCCGCGAGCACGGGCGGCGACCTCGACGGCAAGGGCTCCGTCACGCTGAACGTCGGTGATCAGAAGGGCGGTTCGGAAGCCATTCTGCGTGCCGCCGGGGAGCTGAAGAAACTGGACTACAAGATCAAGTGGTCGACGTTCAGCTCCGGCCCACCGCTGTTGGAGGCCGTCAACGCGGGTGCCGTCGACATCGGCGGCGTCGGCAACACCCCGCCCGTCTTCGCGGCCGGCGCCGGCTCGAAGATCTCCGTCGTGGCCGCCTGGCACGGCACCTCCAGGGGCGACACCATCCTGGTGCCGGGCAACTCCGAGCTGACCCGGCCGGACCAGCTCAAGGGCAGGTCCGTGGCCGTGGCCCAGGGTTCGTCGGCGCACTACCAGCTGGTCGCCTCGCTGAAGGCGGCAGGGCTGAGCCTGGCCGACGTCCACGTCAAGTACCTCCAGCCGGCCGACGCGCTCGCCGCGTTCACCTCAGGCAAGGTCGACGCGTGGGCGGTCTGGGACCCGTACACCTCCCAGATCCTCCAGGCCAGGCAGGGCCGGGTGCTGACCACGGGTGCGGGCATCACCAACGGGCTCAGCTTCCAGGTGGCCGCGCCGGCCGCCCTCAAGGACCCGGAGAAGGCCCGTGCCGTCAAGGACTACCTGGCCCGGCTGCGGCGGGCGACGGCCTGGGTCCACAACCATCAGCAGGAATGGGCCAAGGTGTGGGCCAAGGACACCGGGCTGCCGTACGACGTGGCGCTGGCCTCCGTGAAACGGACCAACTCCACGCGGGTCGCGGTCGCCGTCGACAAGCCGCTCGTCGCCTCCGAGCAGCAGATCGCCGACACCTTCGCCGAGTTGAAACTGATCCCGAAGAAAGTGGACTTCGGCGACTTCGTGGACTCGCGGTTCAACGACGACCTGCCGCCCTCGACCACCCCGGCCAAGGGCTGAGAACGGAAGACAGCGGACATGACCGTACGACTGCACTGGTTCCTGCCGACCGGCGGCGACGGCCGCACCCTGGTTGACCGGCACGCCTACGGCCCGAACGACGCCCGTAAGGGAGCGGGGGTGCGGGCACCGGACATCGCGTACCTGGCGCAGATCGCCAAGGCCGCGGAGCAGCTGGGCTTCGAGGCGGTGCTGACCCCGACCGGCACCTGGTGCGAGGACGCCTGGCTCACGACGGCCGCGCTCGCACAGCACACCGAACGGCTGAAGTTCCTGGTGGCGTTCCGGCCGGGGCTGCTCTCACCGACGCTGGCCGCACAGATGGCCGCCACGTACCAGCGGGTGACCCGTGGACGGCTGCTGCTCAACGTGGTCACCGGCGGCGACTCCGCCGAGCAGCGGCGCTTCGGCGACCATCTGGACCATGACCAGCGCTACGAGCGCACGGACGAGTTCCTGTCCGTCGTACGCGGGGTGTGGCGCGGGGAGCCGTACGACTTCGACGGAGCCCATTACCGGGTCGAGGGCGGGCTGACCGCGCTGCCGCCGGACCCGGTGCCGCAGCTGTTCTTCGGCGGTTCCTCGGCGGCGGCCGGTCCGGTGGCCGCTCGGCACGCGGATGTGTATCTGACCTGGGGTGAACCACCGGCCCAGGTGCAGCGGAAGATCGACTGGATCCGGTCGCTGGCCGAGCGCGAGGGCCGTACGGTCCGCTTCGGGATCCGGCTGCACACGATCTCCCGGGACACCTCCGCCGAAGCCTGGGCGACGGCGGACCGGCTGCTCGACGACCTCGACGCCGGCACGATCGCCGCCGCGCAGGCAGCGCTCGGGCGCAGCGAGTCGGTGGGGCAGCGGCGGATGCTGGAGCTGCACGGCGGTTCCCGGGACCGGCTGGAGATCCATCCCAACCTGTGGGCGGGCGTCGGTCTGGTCCGGGGTGGCGCGGGCACCGCGCTGGTCGGCAGTCACGCCGAGGTCGCCGACCGCATCGAGGAGTACCACGCGCTCGGCGTCGAGCATTTCGTGCTCTCCGGATACCCGCATCTGGAGGAGGCGTACTGGTTCGGCGAGGGCGTCATCCCGGAGTTGTCGGCACGCGGTCTGCTGGGCCGTACGGCGGCCCCGGTCGCCGGGGGCGGGGCGCCACTGCTGGTGTCCGGCGGGCGCTGAGCCGGGGCCGGGCGCCCTCGCCGGCGTCCGGCGGGTGGAGAGCCGGGGGCGGGGGCGGCCCTGCCCGGCTTCGGGGAGCCCGCCGCCCGCTCTCGGGAAGATCCGCGCCCGGGAAGATCCACGCCCCCATCCCGGTTGGTAGAAGCGTGAACGAATCGCGTGAGGGCGAAGTCGTCGTCATCGGCGCTGGTCAGGCCGGGCTGTCCAGCGCCTACCATCTGCGGCGCACCGGTTTCGAGCCCGACCGCGACTTCGTGGTCCTCGACCACTCCCCCGCGCCGGGCGGCGCCTGGCAGTTCCGGTGGCCCTCGCTGACGTACGGCAAGGTGCACGGGATGCACGCGCTGCCCGGCATGGAGCTGACGGACGCCGATCCCGCGCGGCCCTCGGCGGAGGTGATCGGTGAGTACTTCGACCGGTACGAGCGCACCTTCGACCTGCGTGTACGACGGCCCGTCGACGTGCGGGCGGTACGGGAAGGCGACGGGGGGCGGCTGCTGGTCGAGACCTCGGACGGCACCTGGTCGACGCGTGCCCTGATCAATGCGACCGGCACGTGGGACCGGCCGTTCTGGCCGCGCTATCCCGGTCAGGAGACTTTCCGCGGGCGGCAGTTGCACACCGCGCAGTACGCCGGACCCGAGGAGTTCGCCGGACAGCGCGTCGTGGTCGTGGGCGGCGGCGCCTCGGGCACCCAGCACCTGCTGGAGCTGGCCCCGTACGCGGCCGCGACCACCTGGGTCACCCGGCGCCCTCCGGTGTTCCGCGAGGGGCCGTTCGACCAGGAGGCGGGCCGCTCGGCCGTCGCGCTGGTGGAGGAGCGGGTGCGTCAGGGGCTGCCCCCGCGCAGTGTGGTCTCGGTCACCGGGCTGCCCCTCAACGACGCCGTCCGGCAGGGACTCGCGGACGGCGTCCTGGACCGGCAGCCCATGTTCGACCGGATCACCCCGGACGGCGTGGAGTGGGCCGACGGACGGCACGTCAGCGCCGATGTGATCCTCTGGGCGACCGGGTTTCGTGCCGCGCTGGACCATCTCCGTCCGCTGCGGCTGCGCGAGCCGGGCGGCGGGATCCGGGTCGAGGGCACCCGGGCGGTGGCCGATCCACGCGTCCATCTCGTCGGCTACGGCCCGTCGGCCAGCACCATCGGCGCGAACCGGGCGGGCCGCGCGGCCGTCCGGGACATCAGGCGACTGCTCGGCGAGGACCAGCCGGTCGCCGCGTGACGTCGCGCCGGCTCAGTTGACCAAGGGCCGCGGGGAGGCCGGGGTCCGGCTCGGGCTCTGTGCCTCACCCGAGCCCTGGTGGAGGGAGTTGAACTCCGCCACGTTGCGCATGTGCGTCCCGTAGTCGGAGGTGAAGCGGGTGTCTCCCGGCTTGACCGTGACGAAGTACAGCCAGTCGCCCGGCGCCGGGTTGAGCGTGGCGCGCATCGCCTCCTCGCCGGGGTTGTCGATCGGTGTGGGCGGCAGACCCATGCGCTGGTAGGAGTTGTAGGGGCTCTCGATGCGTGTGTCGTCCTGACTGGTGTCGAGGGTGCTGCGGCGCAGCGCGTAGTTGATCGTCGAGTCCATCTGCAGCGGCATCCCGCGCTTGAGCCGGTTGAAGACGACCCGGGCGACCTTTCTCATGTCCGCCTTCGTCGCGGCCTCGGCCTGGACGATGCTGGCGATGGTGACGGTCTGGTAGACGTTCATCGTGTTGCGCTGCGCCCCGGCCGCGATCGGCGCCGCGTTGAACTTGCTGTCGGCGGTGTCGACCATGAAGCGCAGCACGGACTCGGGCGTCGCCCCCTTGTGGAGGGGATACGTCGCAGGGAAGAGATAGCCCTCCGGGTTGCCCGCGGCGTCGCTCGGCAGCTTCAGACCGGCCTTCCCGACGGACTTGCGCGTGCTTCCTGGCGGAAGCTGGAGGGCTTTGTCGATCGCGTCGTACACCTGGCTCGCGCGCCAGCCCTCCGGGACGACCAGTGCGGCGGTCAGCGTCTGTCCGGGTCCGCTGTCCAGCGTCAGCAGCGGCACCGTCACGGCGGTACCGACCACGGCGGCGCCGGCCACGACGAGGAAGAGTTTGCCCCGGCGTGTCAGTCGAATCGTGCCTCGTGGCGGAATCTTCGTCTGCATGCGGGTACGGTAATACGCATATCGCCCTAAACCCGGCATATATTCAGTCTGTCGGTTCGCAGCGTCAGCGCGTCGGTCACGGCGCGTTCGGCTCGGCCGCGTTCAGCTCGTCGGTTCCAGCTGAGCGTCCCGGCGCACCAGTGCGGCGTACCGCCCGTCCCGTTCCAGCAGTTCCTCGTGGCTGCCTCGTTCGGCGACCCGTCCGGAGTCGAGGACCACGATCTGGTCGGCGCCGCGGATCGTGGACAGGCGGTGGGCGATGGTGATCGTCGTCCGGTCGGCCGACAGGGCGTCGATCGCCTCCTGGACGGCGGCCTCCGTACGGGTGTCGAGCGCGCTGGTCGCCTCGTCGAGGATGAGGACCGGCGGATCCCGCAGGATGGTGCGGGCGATCGCGAGGCGCTGCTTCTCACCGCCGGAGAAGCGGTGGCCGCGTTCGCCGACGACCGTGTCGTAACCGTCGGGCAGCGCGGCTATGTGGTCGTGGATCTGCGCCGCCGTGGCCGCCGCCCGGAGTTCCTCGTCCGTGGCGTCCGGTTTGGCGAAGCGGAGGTTGTCGGCGACCGAGGCGTGGAAGAGGTACGTCTCCTGCGAGACGACGCCGACCGCGCGGGCGAGGGTGTCGAAGTCGAGGTCCCGGACGTCGACGCCGTCGATGGTCACGCGGCCCCCGGTGACGTCGTAGAGGCGGGGCACCAGATAGCCGAGCGTGGATTTTCCGGCGCCGGTCGGGCCGACGACGGCAAGGCTGCCGCCCGCGGGCACGGTGACGTCGACGCCGTCGAGGACGGGGCGGGACCTGTCGTCGCTGTCGTAGCGGAACTCGACGTCCTCGAAGCGGACTTCGCCCTTGACCTGGTCGAGGTGGACGGGCCGCTCGCGCTCGGTGATGTCGATGGGCAGGTCCAGATACTCGAAGATGCGCTGGAAGAGAGCGAGGGAGGTCTGGATCTGGACACCCGTGGCGAGCAGGCTCACGGCGGGCCGGAACAGTCCCTGCTGGAGCGAGACGAAGGCGACGATGGTGCCGAGCGAGACCTTGGGGCCGCCGAACTGCAGGGCCAGGCCCGCCGTCCAGTAGATGACGGCCGGCATCGCGGCCATGACGATCGTGATCACGGCCATGCGCCAGCGCCCCGCCATGTTGGACTTCACTTCGAGGCCGACCAGGCGCTCGGACTCCTGGGCGAAGGACGCGGTGAGCGAGTCGGAGCGGCCCATCGTGCGGCCGAGCAGGATGCCGCTGACCGAGAGCGACTCGGTGACGGTGGCGGCCATCGCGGCCATCTGCTTCTGCCGCTGCGTGGTGATCTTCTTGCGTTCGTTGCCGACGCGGCGGCTGATCCACACGAACACCGGCAGCAGGAGCAGCGAGACGATCGTGAGCCGCCAGTCGAGGGCGAGCATCGCGACGATCGTGGCGACCACGCTGGTGACGTTGGAGACGAGGGAGGTGGCGGTCGAGGTGACGGTGGCCTGCATGCCGCCGATGTCGTTGGCGATCCGGGACTGCACCTCGCCGGTACGCGTGCGCGTGAAGAAGGCGAGCGACATGCGCTGCAGCCGGCCGTAGACGGCGGTGCGCAGGTCGTGCATGACGCGCTGTCCGACGGTCGTCGAGATCAGCGTCTGGAGCACGCCGAAGACGCTGGAGAGGACGGCACTGAGGATCATGCCGAGCGCGAGCAGGCTGAGCAGGCCGGTGCGGCCCTGGGGGATCGCGACGTCCAGCGTCTCCTTGAGCAGGAACGGCGTGGCCACCGAGACCAGCGAGGCGGCACCGACCAGCAGGCCGACGACCGCGAGCCGGCCGCGGTAGGGACGGAAGAGCTTCAGGATGCGGCGCACCTGCCGGGGCTGCTCCTTGGCGTCGGCAGGCGGGGTCCAGGACGGTTCTCGATCGGGATGCATGGGCTCCTACGGAGGTGTACGGGCGCCGGTCGGGGGTCGGCCGACGAGGACGAACGGATCGTAGCTCATTGTTACCTATACTCACAATGAACGGCATCCTGATATTGTTCCCGCATGACCACCCCCGATCCCGACGGCCTGCTCGCCGAGCAGTTGCTGCGGCTGACCCGCCGGGTGCACCGCATCCAGAAACGCCATCTGGAACGGCACGACCTGGGCGTCACCCCGGCCCAGTCCCGGCTGCTGCGCACCCTCGCGCACTACGCCTCGCCCCCGCGCATGGCCGACCTCGCCGAGCGCCTGGAGGTGGTGCCGCGCGCGGTGACGACGCTGGTCGACGGCCTGGAGGCGAGCGGGAAGGTACGGCGGGTGCCGGATCCGGCGAACCGGCGGGTGACCCGGATCGAGCTGACAGACGACGGGCGTACGACCCTGCGCGAGCTGCGCGGCGCACGCCGCTCGGCGGCCGAGGAGATCCTCGCTCCGCTGACAGAGAAGGAACGCCAGGTGCTCGGCGTGCTGCTGGACACACTCATCGACGGGGACGGCGGCCAGCGCTGCTGAACCCGGCGCACAGTACTGCGGGCCGCACACCACCCTCGGTGCACGGCCCGCCGGTATGTTCTCAGCCCCGTTGCCGGTCAACCCGCCTTCGGTGCGGGCTCCTCGGCGGCCGGCCGTGCCCCGACGGCGGCCGCATCGCCGAGCTCAGCAGCGCTCGCGATCCTCCGTGAGCACTCCCTGAACCGTGGTCAGCGAACGGTCGTAGCAGCCGTCGGAGCCGTACAGCCGGTAGCGCTCGGTCGACGTGCCGACGGCGTGCCGCTGGTCGCGCGGAACGTTGATCGTGTACGCCGCGTCGCCGCTGTAGGTGTCGTCGAGCCGCGACCACGCGGTGCGCCGGCCGTCCCGCAGTCCCACAACCGACGCGCGGTCGCCGAGCGTCAGCACGGTGCGCAGCCGGTCGTCCGCGCCGATGGTCGTCGCGCCGTTCATGGTGTACGTCCGGTCGGTGTGCGTCGTCCGCGCGGGACCGTGCCCGCCGACGGTGACCGTCTGGTCGTCGGACCAGGTCGCGTCCAATCCGTCCGTATTCTCGCCGTCGGTCCAGCGATGGACGGAGGTGCTGGCGAGTGTCCGGGTGACGGTGGTGGTCACGCGGCCGTGCGAGGTGTCGAGGTATCCGGACACGGTGAGCCGGTGTCCCGCCTCGGTGTCGACGCGGTTCTCCGAACCGGGGATGTAGGTGGAGGAGTTGGCGATGCCCGTCGCCTTGTTCCCGGTGAGCGCCCCCGTGACGTGGGCGCGGTGCGCGTCCTGCCAGACCAGGACGTTCACCGGTGCGCTCCAGCCCGACTGCCCCGCCGGCACGCCGACGACGGAGACCTCGACGCGGTGCGCACGCCCGTCGTCGAGCAGACCCGCGAAGGGTGTGAGGTCGTATTCGATCGGCCGGACGTCGAAGGCGCCCGGCGCCGGAACGACATACCACAGGAAGGGGTTGGACCAGCCGCCGGTCCAGACGTTCGGGAACGGCGCGGCGATTCCGGCGAGTTGACCGTCGACCTTGATCTGCACCTCGCGGTAGGGGCCGTGATCGGCCTTGCAGGAGTACGACGCCGGGTCGGCCACGGTCAGGTACCAGAACTCCTCGCAGCCGCCGCCCGAACCGGTCGCGTAGACCTCGGCGACGATCCGCTCGCTGTTGCGCGGGGTGGTGAGGGTCGTGCCGTCGGGCGTGTCGGCGAGGGTGAGCACGCGGTCGGGGGTCTGCCGCGTGGGGTGGCCCGCGTAGAAGGTCAGGGTGACGTGTACGTCGATGACGCCGGTGTAGGTGTCGTGCACCGGGTTCCTCCGAGGATGCCCCGGCCTTCAGGCCGGGGAGGAATCGGACTCCTGCGGAGCAGGGCAGGGATAGCCGGATCGCCGTCAGGGCG
>NZ_JBITGJ010000161.1:0-11327 GCF_044456925.1 Streptomyces sp. NPDC050743 | reverse complement strand
CGTGCGGGGTGGACGCCGGATCGCCCTGACGGCGATCCGGCTACCCCTGCCCTGCTCCGCAGGAGTCCGATTCCTCCCCGGCCTGAAGGCCGGGGAGGAATCGGAGGAACCCGGTGAAGCGGCCGCACGGCGGCGGACGCCCGCGCATGGAGGATGCTCAGGGCGTGGAACTCGCTGCCACTCAGGCCCAGTTGCCGCTGGAGGCGTCGTTCGACGCAGGTCTCGATCCGGCGGTGGAGCCGATCGAGCCTGTTCCACCGCTCGATCAATGACCTACCTCCCTTCACTGGTCGACTCCGGCAAGCCGGTGGGCCTGGGGTGCGTGCTCCGGCCAGCCATGACGGCACGGCCCCCGTGCAGCCCCTCGGTTGCCGTACTCATGCCGCCGAGCGGTCGTCGAGCTGACGCTCGCCGGAACGCTGTGGATCACCACCAGTGACGAAAGCGTCCCCGGGATGCTGCACGGATGCCAGGGAGACCAGGTCCCTGCCGAAGAGTGCGGCCGTGAGCCAAACGGTGAGAACGCGGACCTTGCGCTCCCATGTGGGCACCGCGAGGAGGTGGTAGCCCCGGTGCATCAGCCAGGCGGCGAATCCCTTGATGACAATGCCCTTGTACTGGAAGATGCCCCGGCCCAGCCCCAGCGTCGCCACGACTCCCAGGCTGCTGTGACGGTAGTCGCGAACGGTGCCTCCGCGCAGGCCGGCCGCGATGTTCTTCGCCAGACGCTTGCCCTGCCGCACCGCGTGCTGGGCGTTCGGCACCGTGTGCGCCCCTGGAACGGGAGAAGCCAGGTCCGGCACGGCCGCATCGTCGCCGGCCGCCCACACGTCGGGCACGGGCGCGTTGTCGGTACCCACGGAGAGATCGGGGCGGACCACGAGCAGGCCCCGCTCGTCGACCGGCAGATCCGTGAGATTGTGCACCACCGGATTCGAGGCGTTGCCCGCGGTCCAGACGATCAGCCCGGAGTCGAACTCCTCGCCGCTGGAGAGCACCACATGCCCGTCCACGACGGACACCAGCTGCGTGTTCAGATGGACGTGCGCGCCACGGCGTTCGAGCGAACGCACCACCCAGGCACCTGGCTTGGCGCCCACTTCCGGAAGGATGCGGTCCCGGGCCTCGACCAGATGGAAGGACAGCTCGTCGAGGCTCAGTTCCGGGTAGTGCTTGAGCATCGCCGTTGCCAGCGACAGCAACTCGCCGAATCCCTCGACACCGGAGAACCCGCCGCCCACGAATGTGACCGTGAGCAGCTTGCGCCGCTCGGCGCCCGGCGGCAGCGATGAGGCCTGGTCGAACGACGTCATCAGCCGGTCACGAATGGCCACTGCCTCCTCCACGTGCTTCAGTCCGATCGCCTGCTGCGCCAGTCCGGGGATCGGGAAGGTGCGCGTCACCGCACCGGCAGTGACCACAAGGATGTCGTAGCGGACCTGGTAATCGGCGCCGCTCGCCGGGCGCACGGTGACCGTACGGTCGGCATTGCGGATCGCGGTCACCTTGCCGGCGATCAGTCGGGTACGGCGCAGATGTCGTCTCAGAGACACGGCGGCGTGGCGTGCCTCGATCGATCCAGCCGTCACCTCGGGCAGGAAGGGCTGATAGGTCATGTAGGGGCGCGGGTCGATGACCGTGACCCGTGCCTCCTTGCTGCGCAGCCTCTTCTCAAGGCCCCATGCGGTGTAGAAGCCCGCGTAGCCGCCACCGACAATCACAATCTCGCGCATGTGTCCCTCTGCTCGTAGCTTCGACACCAGTTAGACCGAGCAGCGGTCAACGGTGTGACACGGCTGTGCCTGCGGTGGCAGCGGGGTGTCGTGCGGGGCGGACTCAGCGACGCCGTCAGCGGTGACGAGGAGCAGGTTATGGCGATCACCCGCTGACGGGCGTCGTCGCCGGGGCCCGAGGCGACCGCAATCCCCCGTCGCGTCTTCCGCGGCAGCCGGTGCGGTCCCCCTCGAGTCTTCCCTCTCATCGGTCGACATGAGTGCGGTCCACCCACTACGGGGAGATGGTCTTCGCTCGTCCCTCGGGCTATTGCCTCGTGCCGACCGCCTGTTGGCGACGTGCTGGTGTGGTGGCCAGGTCCTCCTCGGCCCAGACGACCTTGCCGCCCGAGACCGAGCGGGCGCCCCATCTGCGGGCCAGCTGGGCGACCAGGAACAGGCCGCGCCCGTGCTCGTCGGTGCTGCGTACCCGGCGCAGACGCGGGGCGCAGAAGTCGGTGTCGGACACTTCGCAGGTCAGGACCTGGTGCTGGATCAGACGGAGCACGATCGGGCCGGTGGTGTGGCGGACGGCGTTCGTGACCAGCTCGCTGATGATCAGTTTCGTGGGCTCCGCGAGGTCTTCCAGGCCCCATGCGCTCAATTGCCCTGCTGCCATACGCCTGGCGCTACGGACGGCGGCCTGGTCGTTGGGCAGTGTCCAGGAGGCGACGTGGGCGGGGTCGAGCGAGTGGGTGCGGACCAGAAGGAGTGTGGCGTCGTCGGCCGGGGCCTGGCTTGGGACGGCTTCCATCGCGCCGGAGCAGAGGTCCTCCAGCGAGCGGTTCGGTTGGGCCAGCGTGCTGCCCAGCCGGCGCATCCCCACGTCGATGTCGTGGTCGCGGGTTTCGATCAGACCGTCGGTGTACAGGGCGAGGAGACTTCCCTCGGGCAGTTCGAACTCCCGGGACTCGAACGGGACGCCCGCTCCGAGTCCGAGCGGGATTCCGGTGGGCAGGTCCGGGAAGGTGACCCGACCCCGCGGATCGACGATCGCCGGCGGTGGGTGCCCGGCCCGTGCCATGGCGCACGTCCGGGTGACCGGGTCGTAGACGGCATACAGACAGGTCGCGCCCACCACGGCAGGGAGCTGGTCCGGGGCGTCGGCGTCCTCCTCGGCCAGTCGCTGCACCGTGTCGTCCATGTGTGCCAGCAGCTCGTCGGGCGGCAGCTCCATGTCGGCGAGCGTGCGGACCGCGGTACGCAGCCTGCCCATCGTCGCGGCGGCGTGGAGGCCGTGACCGACCACATCGCCGACGACCAGGGCCACGCGGGCGCCGGACAGCGGGATCACATCGAACCAGTCGCCTCCGACTCCGTTGTCCATGTCGGCGGGCAGGTAGCGGGAGGCCACCTCGACCGCCATGCCGCCCCGCACATGCTGGGGCAGCAGGTTGCGCTGGAGCGCGAGGGCCGCGGTGTGCTCGCGGGTGTACTGGCGGGCGTTGTCCAACGACAGCGCGGCGCGGCTGACGAGTTCCTCGGCCAGGTGCAGATCGCCCTCCTGGAACGGCACCGGATCCTCGCTGCGGACGAACAGGGCCACACCCAGCAGGGCACGCCGCGTGCGGATGGGCACGATCATGATGGAGTGCATGCCGTTCTCACGGATCTTCAGGGCTCGTACCGGGTCCTGAGCGGTCCATGTGCCCTCCGCGGTGTCCAGGATCGGCTCCAGGTACGACCGCCCGGTGCGCATGACGTCGGTGATGGGCGAGGCGGGCGGCACCGGGATCCTCTCTCCGCGCAGCCACGGCGATTCGGGGACTCCCTGGTGGACGGAGGCCAGTCCGGCACGCCGGAAGACGGGCGGGCGCTCGCCCACCGGGCCGATGCGGACCGGTGGCCCGTCGCCGAACGGGACCGACTGTTCCAGGTCGACCGCGACAAAGTCGGCCACGAGAGGCACCGCGAGGTCGGCCAGTTGCTGGCTGGTCTGCATCACGTCCAGGCTGCTGCCCAGTCGCGTACTGGCCTGGCTGAGGATGGCCAGGCGCTCGCGTGCCCGACGGCTCTCGGTCACGTCGACGCTGATGCAGCACACCCCCAGCGCCTTGCCGTCGGCGTCCTGTAGGCAGAAGAACGACGCCGCGAACGTGTGCTCCCGGCGCAGACCGGTCGCCAGCCACGACCGGTACTCGTGCACCCTGGTGGTGCCCCTGTTCAGCACCTGCTGCATCACGGCCTGGAGTGCCTCGGCCTTGGCGCCCGGTAGTACTTCGGGGAACATTCGTCCGAGGCGTCGGTCCGGGCAGATGCCGTCGTGGCTCTCCATCGTGTCGTTCACCCAGGAGCAACGCAGGTCCGGGTCACGCACGACGATGCCGATCTGTGTGCGCGCGAGAAGCGGCGCCCACACCGTTCCGTTCACCGCCTGCCCGGACAGGGTGCCGGTGTCCGTCACGGACACGATCCAGCGCACGGCCCCCTGCTGCCCTCGGACCATGGAGATACGCAGGTTGGCGTTGACCAGGTGGCCGTCTCGATGGCGGGCCGCCGTGGTGCCCGGCCAGCCGTTCTGGGCCCGGCATCGCTCGGCGTACGCCGAGATCGTCGGCGCTTCCTCGCAGGAGGGCAGTATGAGCGCGGCGGGCCGCCCCACCGCTTCGCTCGTGCAGTACCCGACAAGCCGCTCGGCGGCCTGTGTCCATCCGACCACCGTTCCCTGATCGTCGAGCATCGCGATCGCCGAGTCGGTTGTCTCGGGAGTGTCCGGTTGATTGCCGGGCTTCTCGTTGTCAGTGCTGGTCATCGGGCTAGTCCTCAGGTGGGTGGGGCTCTGGGGTGCGGACGGACGCCGACGCGTGAGCGCTGCGGGCAGCGCACGAGGGGAAGGCACCGCTATGTCCTGTTCGCACCTTTCGGGTAATAGACAGGACGGTGCTCCGGTCTGTGACAGGCCCGGTGAACGACCGGCCTCAGGTGCCCCACGGGCCCTGTGGTGCCGACCGTGGGGCCGGTGCCACAGGGCACGTACCCGGACGGCTCGCGCCCGGTGCGCCTACTCGGGCCGGCTCCAGTGCGCCTCAAGGGCGGCGGCGACCTCGGCCGGCTTCTGCAGCACCGTCCAGTGGTTGCAGTCGAGCCTGAGGACTCGGGAGGCCCGGATGGCGCGGCCGAGCTTCTCGCCGAACTCGATCTGGCAGGCCGGGTCGAGAGCTCCCCAGAACACCAGAGCCAGCGCCGTCATGTTCGCCAGCGCCGGTTCCCACTCCGCGCCCATCGTCAGCGCGGAGCGGTAGAGCCTGAGAATGCTGTCCTTCATCGGTCCGTCCACGCGGCTGACCATGTCCTCCGCCAGTTCGGCGGGGACGTCGAAGCCGGCCACCAAGTCCTTGGCGAAGGACCTGGGCTCCAACTCGTTCATGAACCGGTCGCCCTCGACCGGGTCCTGCCAGATCTTGGCCAGCGGATGCCAGACGTACTGGGCGCTGATCGGGCCGTTGCCGCCGGCCCAGGTGCGGACCAAGTCGGGCCGCAGGGAGGCGATGCGGGCGGTGAAGATGCAGCCCCAGTCGTGGCCGACCAGGTCCACGGGCTCTCCGACCTGCTCCAGCCGGTCGATGAGCCGGTCGACGTACTCCTCTTTGGTGGAGTCGAAGCCGGGCGGCGGCGTAGCGCCGAAGCCGGGCAGGTCCCAGGCCTCCACGTCGCGGCGGGTCAGATGTCGGCGAACGCCGTCCCATACACGAGGGGTGTCAGGGATGCCGTGGATCAAGATTGCCGGCACGGTCGCTTCCTTCACGGTAGGGATCGCTGAGGTGAGACGAAAGGGCCGGCTCCTGGCCCCGTCGGGGGTGCCACCGACGACAGCACAGGACCCGCTCCCCAAGGATGACCGGGCGACCACTGGAACCGTGACAGGTCTCCCAAGACCGCGCACAACGTGTGACAGCGTATCGCTCGCGGGGCCGCGAAGGCCGCTCTCGACCACGGGGGTCGTACCGATCGCCCCCACCGAGCGGACCCGCCGCATGCAGCCGCAGGTTTCCTGTCACACATCGTCGGGCTGCTCGGTCAGTCATGTGTACGCCCACGCTCAGACGCAAGGAGATCACCGTGGAATCGCGCCTCAACTACTTCGGCCACACCCTCGGGGCCAAGGTGCTCAAGCACATCAACTCGGCCAACAAGGTCATCACGGACTCGTCGCTGCCGCTCGTCATCCAGGAACTGGTGAAGCTCCGCGCGAGCCAGATCAACGGCTGCGGCTTCTGCACCGACATGCACAGCAAGGACGCCGCACACGCCGGGGAGACCCCGCAACGCCTCAACCTGGTCGCCACCTGGCGCGAGGCCAAGGTGTTCACCGACGCCGAACGTGCCGCCCTCGAACTGGCGGAACAAGGCACCCGCATCGCCGACGCGGCCGGTGGCGTCACCGACGAGGTCTGGGCCAACGCCGTCAAGCACTTCGACGAGGAACAACTCGCCGCCCTGATCTCCCTGATCGCCGTCATCAACACCTACAACCGCATCAACGTCATCAACCAGCAGCCCGCCGGCGACTACCAGCCCGGCCAGTTCGGCTGACCGACACCCCTCCATACGCCGCGGATCCGGTCGGTCTCGTACGGCGAGCCCGACCGCGGGCCGATCGGGGCCGCGGCGGCCGAAGCGGCTGCCCCGACGGCGCATCGGCGAGCAGCCGGCGCGCAGAGGAGGAAGAACAGACATGTCGTACCCGGAACAGGTCTACCAGGGAGACAGCGGGGAGGTCAGCGCTGTCTTCCATCCGGCGAACATTCCGCCGAACCTCGGCGAGGCCGGCAAGGATGCGATTCACTACCTGGCGACCACCGTCACCACACGAGGCGAGTTCGGGCTCTACCGAGTCGAGATGAGGGCGAAGGCAGGCGGCCCCAAGACTCACTTCCACAAGTCCATCTCGGAGTCGTTCTACATCCTGGACGGCACTGTTCGGCTCTTCAACGGCGCACAGTGGGTCGACGCGCACAAGGGAGACTTCCTGCACGTGCCGCAGGGCGGGCTGCACGCCTTTCGCAACGACTCCGATGCGCCGGCGGACATGCTGCTGCTCTTCACGCCGGGCGCACCGCGGGAGGAGTACTTCGAAAAGGTCTCCCAACTGGCCGACGCCACGGATGAAGAACGCGCGGCATTCTTCGTCGAGCACGACTCCTACTTCGCGGAATAGACCCCAGCCGTCATTCCTGGTCCGTCTTCCATGGCGGCCCCTCGCCGGGCGACGGCGATACTGCCGCGCCGACGCCCGGCCCTGGTCACCTGCCGGTTCACGACGACGGTTGGCCGACCCGGACGAGTTCGTCAGGGCGGCCATGAACTGGCACTTCGATCCCGCGACGGGCTCCCGGTACTGGCTCACCCAGGCCGAGCGGCTTGGCTTCGACCCACGGCGGGACAGCAGACGTCATACCCCGGGGCTACGGGTCTCGGCCCGGCTCTTGAACGTGTTCGACAGCGGCGGCTCCCTCGCACAGGCGCTGGGAAGTCGTATGTGTCTCTGAGCACACATGAGTGCCACCATGCGGTCACAGCGTTGACTCGGTGTGCTCTCCCACTGCCCCGAGAGCACACCGTGGCAGCTTGTAGCATGGTGGTCTCCGAGCTGGAAGGGACAACGATGCACCCTGGGAATGACGACGCGGATGCCCTCGACAAAGCGACGAAAGAGTTCCTTGCGGCACATCCCCAGCTCTTCGGTATCGCGTACCGGATCCTCGGCAGTTCCGCGGAGGCCGAGGACATCGTCCAGGAGACGTGGCTGCGGTGGCAGAACACGGACCGCGCGGACATCCTGGAGCCGGCGGCCTTCCTGACCACGGTCACCGCACGGCTGGCCATCAACCTCGCCCAGTCCGCCAGGGTGCGCCGGGAGTCGTACATCGGACCGTGGCTCCCCGAACCCGTAGACACCACTGTGGACCCGCACTTGGGAGCGGAACGGGCCGAGGCGCTGGAGCTGGCGGTCCTCTTCCTCATGGAGAAGCTGAACCCGGTGGAACGCGCGGCCTATGTGCTGAGGGAAGCCTTCGACTATCCCTACCACCAGATCGCGGAGATCCTGGAGACCAGTGAAGGCAACGCCCGCCAGCTGGTGAGCCGCGCCCGCAAACACCTGGCGGCCGACCGCAGGAAACGGGTCAGCCGGGCCGAGCACCGGCGACTGCTGGAAGTGTTCCTCGCCGCCGCGCAGACGGGCGACCTGATGGTCCTGGAGGACCTCCTCGCCGCGGACGTCGTCAGCTACTCCGACGGCGGTGGAGTGCGCGGCGCGTCGAAGATCCCGGTCATCGGGCGGCTGCGCGTGGCCAAGTACCTCGCGGCCTTCGCCCCCCGGTTCTGGCCCCAGGCGGACATCCAGTGGGTCGACGCCAACGGGCGGCCGTCTGTTCTTGTCTCGGCCGACGGGAACGCCGTGGCGCTGCTGTGCATCGATGCTTCCAGCGAGGGGATCGACCGGATCATGTGGGTGATGAATCCGTCCAAGCTGTTGCCCTACGTGGCGTCCCTGAGCGGCTGATCGCCTCCCCGGCAGTCGCCCGAGCCAGTCCGACAGTGTCCCGCTCTTGAGCGCATGGGGAGCGGGACATGTCTGCGTCAGCGTCGGCCGGTGATTTCCTTGTACTCCCGCTCCGTGGGCTTGGGAATCTGGCTCTTCTCCCCGTAGAGGCCGCGGCTGAGCCGGACTCGCAGCCGCTGGGCCCTCGCGGGCGTGTCCTCCGCGCCGTCCCCGGGGGCGGCGGTCAGCGGCGCGTACTGCTCGTGCGCCGTCAGGGTGTGCAGTCGTTGCCGGCTGAGTGGTGCGTGCACCTCGACGAACTCGCCGTGAGGCAGGCGCTTTATCACGCCGGTCTCGCGGCCGTGCAGGACCTCCTCGCGGTCGCGCCGCTGGAGTCCCAGAGCCAGTCGTTTCACCACGGAGTAGACGACGACAGGTACGGTGACGAGGCCGATGCGCACTGCCCACGTCACGGCGTTGACGGAGACGTGCAGTTGAGTGGCGATCACATCGTTCGCCGCACCGAGCAACGCCACGAAGTAGACACTCAGCCACGCGGCACCGAGTCCGGTGCGCACCGGCCGGTTGCGCGGCCTGTCGAGGACGTGCTGGTCCCGGTCGTCGCCGGTCACCCAGGCCTCGACGAAGGGGTATGCGCCCAGCGCGAGGAAGAAGCCGACGCCCGCCAGGAGCGGGACGAGGTTGTCGAGGGCGAGGGTGTGGCCCCAGGCGCTGATCTCCCAGCCGGGCATGACGCGCAGCAACCCGTCTGCGATGCCCATGTACCAGTCGGGCTGGGAGCCTGCCGAAACCTGGTCGGCACGGTAAGGCCCGTACTTCCAGACGGGGTTGATCTGCGCGATCGCCGCGAGGAAGAAGATGATTCCGGCGACCAGGAAGAAGTACCCGGCCGACTTCACCGCGTGCACCCGAAGCGGCAGGCCGACGACGTTCTCGTTCGTACGGCCCGGCCCGGGATACTGCGTGTGCCTCTGCCGGCGGACCAGGACGAGGTGGACGGCGGTGAGGGCCACCATGGCGGCGGGAATCAGCAGCACGTGGATGGCGTTGAAGCGCGCCACCAGATCATGGCCGGGGAATTCGCCGCCGAAGAGGAACATCGACAGGTAGGTGCCGACGATCGGCACCGAGAGGATCGTTCCGTTGACGACGGCGAGCCCGGTGCCGGAGAGAAGATCGTCCGGCAGGTCGTATCCGGTCAGTCCCGCGAACATGGCCAGGACCAGCAGCAGGAAGCCGAACACCCAGTTGAGTTCGCGCGGCTTGCGGAAGGCCCCCGTGAAGAAGACCCGCATCATGTGCGCGAGCACGGCGCCGACGAAGACGAGCGCCGCCCAGTGGTGGGCCTGCCGGACCAGCAGACCGCCCCGGACGTCGAAGGAGATGTGCATGGTCGAGTTGAACGCTTCCGACACCGTCTGACCTTGCAGCGGAACGTAGCTGCCGTGGTACTGGACCTGTTCCGACGAGGGGTGGAAGTAGAAGGTCAGGTACACGCCTGTGATGACCAGGACGAGGAAGCTGTAGAGGCATATCTCCCCCAGCATGAAGGACCAGTGGTCCGGAAAGACCCTGCGCATCATGGTCTTCGCGGGGCTACGGCAGCCCAGTCGCCCGCCGGCCCAGTCGGCGATCTTCTCCCCTCTGCGCTCTCGTCGTGGCCTGGCCGCCCGGCTCTCGTTCTGCACGTTTCACCACTCCTGAAAAGTGCCGCACTCTCGTACCATGCGTTGACACGGTGCGAAGCGGTGCGAACTGCTGTCCTCTCTATGACCATCCGGACCGTGAAAATGTGACATACCGCGACGGGCGGCCCCGCTCGGTGGCCGGCGGTAATTCGGCGCGGCGAACCTGTCACAGAACGCGGAGCCATCCGGTCAGTTGACAGAGGGGTACGGTCGGCGGCCGCGGCATCGTGGGTGCGTCAGCGCCGCGTGGGGCCGGGGTCGTTCCAGGTGCGCAGTTTGTCAGGGTTGAGGATGGCCCAGACATGGATGACGTGGCGGTTGGCGACGTCGAGGCTGATGATCGCGGCGACCACGTGGTCGTAGCGCACGACGAGGCCGGTGCGTCCGTTGACGGACTGGGTGTTCAGGGCGGTGCGCGGGTGCCGGGGCAGCAGCGTGAGCAGGCAGCGGGCGACATGCGTGTTGCCGCGCACCGGTTTGACCAGGGCCCGGATCTTTCCGCCGCCGTCGAAGACGGCGGTGACGTCGGGCGCGAGGATGGACATCATGAGGGCTTCGTCCTGCGTCGCACAGGCCAGTCGCATCGCCCCGACGACGGCGTCGTGCTGCTCCGGAGCCGTGTGCCACGCACGCCGGGCCCGGAGACTGCGACGGGCGTCGTCGGCCGGCTCAGGGCACTCCGGGCCCGGCTGTCGCACGATGTCGGCGACCGTGCGCGGCACCCCGAACACATCGTTGATCACGAATGCGGCCTGTTCGGCCGGGGACAGGAAATCCAGCGCGTCGAGCAGGGTTCCGCTGATCTCCTCCTCCAGCGTCCCTTCCCCCTCAGCCCCCGAGCCAACGGTCCGACCCTCCCCCGCGCAGGTGCCGCCGCCGTCGGGCAGGGCCAACCGGCCCAAACAGATGCCGCCGGTGACCTTCGCCAGCCAGAAACGCGGCGAGGCGATCCGTGCCCGAGCCTGATCGGACAGCGCGAACCACCGTCGATAGGTTTCGTCGACGATGCTCTCCGCCGCACTGCTACTGCCCAGCATCCAGTAGGCGACGTCCAGCAGATGACGCCGCTCGTCCAGCAGCTCCGCGATCGGCACCGCGTCATCGTCACGGTCCATACGACATCCTCCCTCTCGCACAGCACCCCGCACCACAGCCACCGCGACAAACGTCCTGATGTCCTGGACCGGACACGTGCGGACCTTGTGACGCACGACTGCGGTGCCGCGCCCGTGTCAGCTGCCGGGAATGCGTCCTATGCTTCCTCGTCGACCCAGCTCATCAGCTTGCGCAGCTGCTTGCCCGTGGTCTCCAGCAGGTGCTCGGAGTCCTGCTTCTTGTACTCGTTGTACCTCTTCAGCCCGC